>NZ_JBQFOY010000013.1:0-125779 GCF_056533985.1 Ruegeria sp. E8 | reverse complement strand
AATCACCGGCTGGGGCCTTTGACGGCGCCAGCCGGATTACTGGTTTCTTCTGGTCTGCGTTTCTATTTTTGTCATACTTTGTAACAACTTAACAGACCTTTTGCCGTTGAGATCAACAGTCGGAAAAACCACATCTTTCCTATGAACTGGATTGCGTACACGCCCGAAAACCGGGCGCCAGCCATTCAGATAAACAGGAGGAAAGAAAATGAAACATGTAAAAAAATTTAACCATCACCCTTTTGCGACGGGTTCGGTCAAAACAGATGAGTTTGTCGGAGAGCAGAGCGAAGAGCTTCTCTCGGTGAAGGCGAACGGTGAACCGCTGGAGTCTTCCGGGCAGGTTTCGCTTGCTGGCCCCGAGGCATCAGCCTTGCCAGAAATCAACGCAGACATGTCCTATGAGGTTCAGCCGTCAGGCGCGGCCAGTGAAATTGATACCGAGATTGGGTTGACCCCCGATCAGGTGCACTTCAACGGCTTTGATCACGAGTACTGGTCCACGAAGTGGTACGAGTATCCAACCAACTGGAGCCGAATTGAAGTGACCGAAAAGGTCAAGGCCGGCTTCGTCAAAGTCTTGGGTGAGAATGAGAGCAATTTCACCAATGACATTTGGCATCACCTTGACCACAAGAAAGGCGGTAAAAAACTCATCGTTTATCGTGTCGAAGAGGGCGTGATCGGGAATGACAAAGACAATGTGATCTACGGCGCGGACACGCATCGTGGCAGCTCGTACAAGCACGGCGACAAGATCTTTGGCATGGATGGGGATGACACGATCTTTGGCCGCGCTGGAAACGACATACTCAGCGGTGGGTCAGGCAATGACTATATCGATGGAGGTGCTGATGATGACGTAATCTATGGCGGCACCGGCAACGATATTCTGTTGGGCGGCACCGGCGTCGATACGCTCTATGGAGGTGCCGACAATGATTGGCTCTATTCCGGGAACAGGGATGGCCAGGTCGGTCATGACCAGTTGTGGGGCGGCTCTGGCTTTGACACATTCGTGCTTGGCGATGCAAATGCGCCCGCAAACGATGGCAAAGACTTTACGGACTACATGGCCAATGGATTGTGGTCAGGCATGGGTGCGGCCGCCAAAGCCATCTTGCCCGGGCCGATGGGCGGCTTGGTGAAGCTGTTCTTCGGAATGGGAGAAGCGCTTTCAAAAATGGGCGGTCAAGCCGGCGGTGAGTTCCAAGATGGCAATGCCACGCATGTGCGTGATTTCGATCCGACACAGGATACGATCATCATCCCATTGACCGAGCACAACTTTGACGACATCACCTTCCAGTATGATGGTCTGCCTGCGGCGCAGGCGTTCCGGATCTATGATGAATCGACAGACACACCCAAACTGATTGCTGTCATCTTCTGGGACGATCTGAAAGGCTCTTTCCCCTCAAGCTTGAATTGGGATGATCTAAGCATCCGCCAGGCTTGGGCAAAGCAGGTCGTCGAAAGCGCGCTTTTCATCGACAAAGACGGTGTCGACATGCAATCGGGCCAGTCCTTTGATTTGCCGAACGGATCGCTTGACGCATTGGGCAGCGGCAAGTTCCTGATGCTGGGTGCCTATGGCGGTACCGAGCTCTATGGAAAAGCCAATGCTGACTACCTTTTTGGTACCGATTACGGCGATATCCTGATGGGATATAACCGGTTTGGCCAAGACGGCGAAGAAAGCAAGGCCGGCGATGACAGCTTCTGGGGCTTTGGCGGCGACGACCTTTTCATCGCCGGGTCTGGTTTCAACCACATCTACGGCGGCGACGGCAACGATACCATCGCGTATCTGGATGCCAGCAGTGGCGTCACCGTGGACATGCGCAATGAAGACGGCAAAAGCTATTTCGAGGTGAACGGCGTTGAATATGACGGTCAAACAAACCCGCAATGGCGTGACTATGTCTATGAGATGGAAAATGTCATTGGCAGCGAATTCGATGACCATCTGATCGGCGATAGTGGCGACAACATCCTGAACGGGATGGATGGAGACGATATCCTGGATGGCGGAGCAGGCAACGACACGTTGGTTTCGGGTGAAGGCAACGACACTCTGACCGGTGGCAGCGGGGAAGACACCTTCGTTCTGAACGGTGGTGAGAACACGATCACCGATTTCGACGCGAGCGAAGGCGACCGGATCGAGATCGACCTCGACGCTTACGGGATGACCGGTTGGTTCGATCTGGATCACCGTATCGAGAATGGTCAGATCGTGTTGTTCAACAAGCTGACAGACGAGATCATCGTGCGCTACGACGATGACGGAAACGGTTTTGACCCGTCCTACATCGACCTGCGCAGCCTAGTTGGCGACGACAAAGGCGGCTATCAAGTTGTCTATGAACCGCCCTTCGGCGCAAACACGCAGGAGTGGTTCGAAAAGTATGGCAACCGGATTGATGCCGAAGTGGGCGAAGAGATCACAACCGTAGATGGCACCGATAGCTGGGACTATATGGTTGGCGATACCGGCAGCGGTGGATTGACCCTGAATGGTGGTGCTGGTGATGACTACATTGTTGGCGGTGCGCTCAATCAGTTTGCTACTCTGAACGGCGGCGACGGCAATGACACCATCGTGATCCGCAAAGGCGCGATGATCACCAATGCAAATGGTGGAGACGGCGACGACGTCATCATCCTTGATGCAGACCAGTCTTCAGAAGCCGGATTTGCCAATATGTTCGGTGGCGAAGGCAGCGATACTTTTGTCATCACCGGCCCGGGCAGCCAGTATGGTGGTCAGGTGATCCGGGATTTTGAGGTTGACGACTCGATTGTCATCGATCTGGAAGGGTTCGGGATCTCGTCTCTTGATCAACTTCAGATCACCTGGAGTGCAAACACACACTGGATCAAGGCCAATGGCCAAAAAGTGATCAGCGTTCAGGGTGTTGATGAGCATTACGACGTCATGCAGCACATCAGCGAATTGACGGCTCAGCAGTCGCAGGACTGGGGTCTCTGATCATCCCCTTTTTGACGAAAACCGCCTCAGCCGGTCCAGATCGGCCGAGGCTTTTTCACAACGCGATCCGGCAATGATGCAAAGTTAATAATTGCTACATTCCAAATTTGGCGAAGACCCGCGCAGTCGCGCCGATCTCTTGCTCAATTTCCGCTATAACCCACTGACCTACGGCGTTTTTATGCGCAGCAAGAGCGACGGCTTGGGCCCGTATCCGCGCAGACTAATTCGTTAATGAACTCTTAACCTATCTCGAGCTTCTGGCTTGTTACCCAAGTTGGGTCCGACGTGATCGGACTAAGAAAGCCGCGATTTGTCGGCCTGTACAAAGACAAGATGGGAGTTTGTTTCTGATGAGTAATGGAACATATGAAGAATTTCGCGACGCCTTGCGCGCGTTTGAATCTGGTTGGGATCGAGAACGTTACGACGCGGGTGTCATTCAGGATTGGCAGCTTAACCAATGGGCCGGAGGGGTGGTCACCGATTTCTATCCAAACTATTCCAGTTGGTCGGATCTGAGCAGTGATGAATGGGACGCCATGTCCTATCGCTCGATGAACTCACTGGGTTTTGTCGGCTATCAGTTCGGCGAGGCATTGCTGATCGACCTGGGGTATTACACCGATGATGTCTATTACGGAAACGGCGCTGCGTCGAACACGTGGGACGGGACCTGGACCGGGAAGAACGGGGTCAATTCTCTGGCGGATTTCACCACCGCCCAAGCGCAGGAGCGCGCCATACAGGAAGCCTTCGGATATAACCTACAGGTCATTGAAACCGGGCTGGGATATCAGGGGGAAAGCCTGTCGGATTATATCGGCACAACCCGCACCTATACCGAGAATGGTCAAGAAGTTTCCGTGACCCTCAGCCTGACCGGAATAATGGCTGCTGCGCATTTGCGGGGCGCGTGGGGAACCCTGTCGCTGCTGCAGGGCGGGAATGTTTCTGCCGATGAATACGGCACGTCGATCTTGCGCTATATTTCGCAGTTCGGTGGCTATGACGCGCCGTCGATAGACGATGCGATCAAGGTTTACACGGACGGCATTTTGCCAACAGACACCGGAGGAGGCACCGATACCGGCAACACGTCTCCGCCGGTCGTTCCGCCGACCACGCCCCCCGCTCCGACCGGTAACGGTACAGCAGATACCACCGAGACCACCGCGGATGTGGTGATAACATGGGCCTGGGGCACCAACGCCACGGTTTCCGATTTCGACCCGGCGACCGATACGATCTTTATTTCGTGGGTCGGCGCGGACGCACTGTATGTCAGTGAGGTGAATGGCTCGGTCGTGTTCGCAATTCCGTCGAACAATCAGACCACGACACTTAGCGGCGTCACCCTCGCCGACCTGAGTGCTGCAAACTTCACCATTCTGGACGATACCGCAGCAGCCGAGGTGCTGAACCTTGTGGGGGCCGGCGTCACCACTCCGGGTGGAGGTGGCCACGGTGGTGGCAACGGCCATCAGCACATGCATATTGCCCTGAGCCTTGCCAGTGCAGCCCAGGTCATAGACGGTTTCATGCCCGCGATGGGCGATGTCATCGAAATCGGCGCGGATATCACGGCCGGGGACTTCTCCATATTTGAAGAAAGCGGGGATGCGCTGGGACAGACTGTTCGCATTGAAATAACCGAGGGTAGTGTCACCAAGCAGATCGTATTCACTGGTTTCGGGCTGTCCGATCTGTCGGTCAGCAACTTCTCAATTACGGATCAGGCTGTGCTAAACGAAGTATCCTCAGCCCTGGGACAGGTCGTCGTAACCCCGGGTGCCGGTGAAGGGTATGTGCTCAGCTACGATGCAGATGGATCAAATCCACCTGTGACCACCGGGACCACAGATGCAGGCGGTTTAAAATACCGAACTGACAGCAATGCCGATGACATAACCGGGTTTCGCCCTGGCGTGGACGAACTGGATTTCGGCGGCACCTCTGTTCATGGCATGATTGTCACCAAATCCGAGGCAGGAGAGATCGTCATTGACAGCCCGTGGTCAGAGGCAGCGCAAATCGTGCAAGGCGTCACTTTCCAGGACGTGACCATCGACAGCTTCGGCGTGGTTGGCAACGAACATTTCCGTCAGGATATGGGTGGCGTCATCAGTTGGGAACAAGGCGTAGGGCCCCGTGAAGCCGACACCGTCTATGTGCGCAGTCACGAATACGGCGTGCACGAAGTCGTCGATGGCTTTGATCCGTCTACAATGAAAATCAGCTTTCTGTATTTCGGAACCCGCGAACGCCTCAGCGTCGAGGACACCACCGAGGGGTTAGTCATCTCGTCCCTGCCGACTGGACAAAGCGTCACTCTGACAGGTGTGACCAAGGCTGATCTGGTGCCCGGTCTGGTCGAATTTCATTTTGATCAGGTCATGGAGGATAATCTTGAGGTGCCCTTTGGCTTTGACCAAAATGACGTAACGCTGGTGGACCGCACGTCGCTGCTGACGCCGCAAGCACCCGCAGGTGCGACGACAGACGGTCATCAGACCCGGACCGGAGATCTGACAGGAGGATCGACCCAACCCGAGAGCGGCGGTGGGACAAACGATCCCGACAACGGTGGCGGAACCACCGAGCCAGGGAATGGTCAAACCCCGGACGTCGAGACCTTTGGCGCAGGGGCCGATTTGGCCGAACTGACCTGGAACTGGGGCGCCAAGTCTCAGATCATTGGCTTCGATCCTACAGAAGATGCCATCAACTTCAACGCGTTGAGCGAGCGCGACGTGTCAGTCACAGAAGTCGACGGTGATCTGGTCTTTGAAGTCATCGGTAACGGCGGCCACACCGTTACGCTTCAGGATATTCAAGCCGAAGATCTGGATCTCAATAACCTGACGGCGGATGCCTGGAATACAATCACCGAAGCAGAAAGCGCATTGACGCTGCAACTCGAAACGCTCGGAATGTCTATCGCCTGAGGCGCTTTGTTGCACCTGCTACCCGGCCTGTTCTGACGCCGGGTAGCGCAAGGATATCTTTGCCAGGGTGGTTTCAAACTAAAAGGCTTTAGACCGAAAGAGAATCCGGCGTTGTTGTATAATCGCTCATCTGATTCAGTTTGACCCGATCTGACATCGTATTGTTCAGTTCCGGTCGCTTAGGCTTTGACCTACTAATCTTGTAGGCAAACAGCCGTTTGAACCTGCCTAATATAAAGATTGATCTATTGGTTCCGCAGGTTTGGGCGGAACTCCACAGCTCACCATTTGTCGTAAGTCAATTTCGATGGACCGGCACAAGGCTGAAATAGGAACGTCGGTCACGTCACCTTCGAATGGATCCTCCATTGAAGCACTCACGCGTTCGGTCACAAAAAAGATCCAACAGACCAAGGCACCGATCGGGGCAAGCGTAAGCCAGTCGATTAAAATGACCGACAAGGTCGATGCATCCATACCTGAAACGGTTGAGGGTTTATCGCTAAACGCCAGTGGAAGCAGAAAGATGAAAATCCAGCTGAAAATGCGACCCACCTCAGCAACTTGACGCGGGAAAGGAGTATTTTTGATACGTTCGCATTGACCTTGCGCGTTCGTGAAACGGGAAAGCCGGTCCATTAGCGCCACGTGCCAATACGAATTTATCATGCCATCACGCGCCATTTCCGACAGTTTTTGGGCCTGAATGTTCAAAAGGTTTATTGCTCGATTGGACTTTCCCTCGAGCCTAATCAGATCTTGTTCCAGTTGACTGGAACGCCAGCACTCCGGTTTTTGATGCAGTTCTTCTCGGTTTGACAGTTGCGAGTAGCCGAACATCCAAGGCCTGTTTGATCGGCCATTCGGTGCCGGTTGGCGCAGTTGAAAGGCTAACATATTGAGCCATGCAATATGTCTTTCGATCAACTCGCGGCGCAGGTCAGGGTCGATCGGAGACCCGTCCGGTTGCACCAGGTTCCCGACTGTTTGGGCCCAATCCCGGCTGGCATTAACAATATCGCCCCAAATCACTCGCGCTTCGGTCCAACGCCCGTACGCAGACGTATTTTTGAACCCAAGAAAAAATGCCACCGTCAATCCGAGCATTGTGACCGGAGGACTTGGGTTCGAGATCAAGTTTACCGGGGTAAGCTCGTCTATCATTTCCACCACTAATATCCATGCCAGAACAATGCAGATAAATTTGGCGGATCCCCGAACTAGTTTTCGAACCGTAATTCCATCGTGAAGTATCATAACTGACGTAACTTGAAGCTGGGTGATATTTGATAGTTTAAACTCAGACCTATCCACTCGATCTAAGTTTTATGAACCCCTTGGTGATGAGCAAAATCAACTTCCGATGAAGCTGCCCCGCAAATTTACTGCTTGGCTGCGGCTTTGTGGCACAAAATTGCTAAACAATCACCGGGTTAAAAAATAGCGATCGTTTCGACCGGAAAACCTTTGGCCCCCTGTCAAAGCGGGTTCCGGCGCAAACCTTTTTGCTGGCAGCACTAGTGGAAGTGATAATTAGGTGAACGGCCCGCGCCTTTGCTCACGCAGCAAATGTCCACAATGTGGACTGCAACCGCAGAAATGGCGGCACTGTGTCGAGCGACCGCTTAGGGCCGCCAACGAAAGCGGTCTGTAATAATCAAATTTCGATGGCCGCTGCTATGGCAAGTGCATCTTCAAGCTCAGCGCCGAGATACCGAACGATACTGTCCATCTTTGTAGCCATATTGAAAAGAGCGAGGTCGCGATGGTTCTCTGCGAGCTCCAATCTTACTCGAATTGCCCAGACGTGTTTGGGTTTTAACTGCCGTTTCTAACCGACGATGCGTCTCTTGTTGCAAGCTGGGCGAAGCGCGCGAATGGCAGGTAAGTTTGGTGTTTCCATAACTGATCCTCCGATCCGCCATGCCCGCCCGCAACGACGACCCGACGTTGACGAAAGAGGATATCACAGGATGCCGCGTTGCCGCCGAGGTCGGCTGTGAGCCCAAAAGGAACTCTTTCATCCCAGGTTTGTGCGAAGCTAGAACGATACAGTCGATTCCATGTTTGTTGGCGTATTCGGTGATCGCCCGCCCGGCCGACTGACTCTCGATCAAGACAGCAGAAACTTCGGTTTTACGAAATTGGACACTGGAATGATGAGGACCCGGATGGGTGACGCTGCAATCAGAAGGTGGTTCACTTAACACCCGTTCAACAATGTCCAATGGCTTTTATCTAACGCCTTCCCTCCGAGAATTCAGAACCAAACTCTTATGCGGGATGCGGCGAATGCCTCAGACGAGCCCAAGTTGCTCATTCGATTGCTAAAGCGAAAGCCTTCTTCTAACGCGGCGTCGTACCGGTGACCCAGAACTCATTCCGCCTCGATTGGACACTCGCAGCCAAGAAATCCACGAATAGTCTGACCCGGGCCGTGTTCTTCAAGTCGCGGTGTAGCAATAGCCAGATGCTTCTGTAGGGCATGGGTTTCTGAAACGGGGCTCTGATCAGGTTCGGGTGCCGGTCTCCCAGATTGCAGGCTAGGTACGCCATGCCAAGCCCGGACGCGGCCAGCGTGATCAATGGGACAAGTTCAGATACACGGTGTTTCAGCGTGGCTTTGGGGTAGTAGCTGTTTTTTACCCAACCCGCCGTGGTCGCCTCTTCTGGCTCATGCCAACCAATGAGATGCAGTCCCTCGCCACCGTTATCCGAGACCCGCTCGGCATAGTCTCTGTTGCAATAGGCGGCCTGGGACATTTGAACCAGCTTTCGCCCCACCACGTCATCCGTTACGTCGTTGGCAATCCGCAGCGAGACATCTGCTTCGCGTCGCGTCAGATCGCGGATGTCATTGGTGAAGTTCATGTTAAGGGTAATGTCCGGGTAGAGATCGGCGAAAGCGGCGAAGTCATCCATCAGCGAGGTCATCGCCAGACCATGGGGCAGCGTCACGTAAACCGTTCCTGTGGGTTGCGCGTCCCGACCAACGATCACCCGAGAAGCCGCGGTCATTTCAACCTCGACCCGTTCGGCATGCGGCATCAGGTCTTCGCCAAGCTGTGTCAGAACCAGACCTTGTTTGGACCGATCAAAGAGGCGACTTCCAACACGTTCCTCCATAGCTGAAAGTCTCCGGGTCAGTGTCGTGTGGTTGACCTGAATGCTATCAGCGCCGCCTCGCAGTGTTCCGGTGCGGGCAACAGCAAGAAAGTACTTGAGATCGTCCCAGTTGAGGGAGTGGCTTTCCTTGATCGACATGAGTTTTGTGTTTCATTTTTGAACCATCGTGTCCAGAAATACCTATCTACAGATCAATTTTCGTTCAGATTACCTTGGATCCATCGAACTGAAATCCAAGGACCCTACCCGATGAACCAGAATCAATCTGTCTTGATCACCGGTGCAAATGCCGGGCTGGGCCGCGAGGCGGCCCGACAGCTTGCGCTTCAGAAAGGCATATCCAAGGTCTATCTGGCCTGCCGCAACCCAGCCAAAGCCAAGGCCGCGAAATCATCGCTGGAACATGAAACCGGACGCAAGATATTTGAAATTGTCTTGATGGACGTGACCGATCCGGCCTCGGTTCGCGCCGCTGTGGCCGAACTTTCCACCCCGATTGACGCTGTAATCCTGAACGCGGGTGGGACGGGTGGGCAGTACCCAAACAGCCTCACCAGCGATGGCGTAACCAACATCTTCGCAACAAATGTACTGGGCCATGTGGTGCTGGTAGACGCATTGCTAGAGCGGCAGTTGGTAACATCCACAATCCTATACGCCGGGTCCGAGGCTGCTCGTGGCATTCCCAAAATGGGTATGCACCGCCCCGACCTGTCCGATGGAACAGTCGACGAATTCAAATCAATCGCCGACGGCAGCAAGTTCGGACCCGAGGGCGATCCGATGCAGACCTACGGCTATGCCAAGCTCACCGCGACTCTTTGGATGGGAGCTATGGCGCGTCAGCACCCTCATATTCGCTTTGTCACAATGAGCCCCGGCGGCACTGCCGGCACTGCTGGCTTTGACGACCTGCCACTTTTGAAACGCATTGTCTTCAAACATGTGGGCGGTGTACTGATGCCCCTGTTCGGCATGATGCACAGCGTTGAGGCCGGGGCAAAACGGTATCTGGACGGGTTGCTGAACCCGGAGTTCAAAACCGGCCATTTCTACGCCAGCCAAACCGGTTATCCCACCGGGCCGGTCGTGGACCAAGCCAGCATCGACGCGGCTTTTTCAGACATCACCACTCAGGACAACGCAAACCAAGCGTTGCGTCAATTCGCCTGAAACAAAGGAGAAATGAAATGGAAATCACACTGAATATCTTCGTCATCCTTGCAACTCTTATGCTGTCTGGTCTCGGCCTCATGTCAATGTTTGCCCCCCGGCGTATGGTCGCCAACTTTGCTATCGAGCCGGTGGGAACCGCCGGGCTCAGCACGATCCGTTCTGTGATCGGTGGGCTGTTTTTGGCCTCAGTGGCTTTGCTCGTGATCGGTCTGACTACCGGGCAGACACTGGGCTATGTGGCTGTTGCGATCCTGATGGCGGTCGTAGCTGTTGGGCGTTTTGTCGGGATACTGGCGGACGGGTTTGACAAGGCCGTTCTGCCGCCGTTGGTCGTTGAACTTGTGATCATCGCGGTGTTGCTGTCAGCCTACTACCAGCTCTCCTTCTAATCGACTTTGAAACAGATGGATGGCGGTTAAAGTGAAGTCGCCGCCGTCCAATCTTCCCATCATCTTTCCCACGCGCGAACATTCGAACAATTTCCGCTTTGTCCCGCGAGACAGCTTTTCGTACTCGTTCCACTGAACGGCCATCACTCAACCAGAGATTGCTTCACATAAAGCCGCCGCAAAATCAAAACAATCAGATGCGCCACATCCTCTCTTAGCTCAGGCGGCCATCTGTCCTAAAATCCCTGACGACGGACAGGTAATTGTGTCGCTGCACACTGCAAGACGCCGTGCCAGAGTACCAGCCTCTTTAGGGCATCGAGTACGCAAAGACACCCGAAGGATCCTACGTGTGATGCTTGGTCTAGTGTGGGGTTTTGGTCTTGTGTCGGTCAGTGGCCAACGGAAGTAGTAGATGCCATGTCTGGACAGTGAGAGGTACGCATGCAGCTTCATTTTGTGTCACACCTGTGTGTCACACCGCTCTGATGCTTGCTATCCAGTTGTAATGTTAGGTTTTGGTGGAGCCTAGGGGAGTCGAACCCCTGACCTCTTGCATGCCATGCAAGCGCTCTCCCAACTGAGCTAAGGCCCCATCATGGTACCGTCGGTGCGGTGGCCGGACGTTTATGAGACACAGGCGATGAGTGCAAGCCCAAAAATGGAATTGGCAGCAACTTTCCGTCCGGGTTGTCCACTGAATGAAAAAGGCGACCCGAGGGGCCGCCTTCCGCTTGATCAGTTTTCGTCTTCCGAGGACATGTCGGTGATGTCGTCCAGAGAAACGTCATCATTGCTGTCGTCATCGTCATCCAGCAGATCGTCATCCAGTTCGACATCGACATTGTCGTCATCGTCCAGAACCAGATCCTCGTCCGACGCGTTTTCACGCGCTTTGACCGAAGCTGCATCTTCTGCATCCGCCGCGATCATGCGGCTTTTGGATGTCTCAAGCTCCACGATCTCGCCAGTGTAGGGGCTGATGATCGGGTCCTTGTTCAGGTCGTAAAACCGCTTACCGGTTGTCGGGCAAACACGTTTTACGCCCCATTCTTCCTTGGGCATGTCAAATCCCCTTGATATCAGGTGAGTCGTCTAAATGATTCAGCTCACGTGCCACAGCTAGAGGGCACTGTCAAAGTCTTTGCGCAAGAGAGGTCGCGATATGGGAGAGCACGCATTGCCAGGGACACCGCCGGTGCCGCTCAGGTTGCGCAAATCAGCCCGGGCGCGGCGTATCAGCCTGCGAATTTCGCAACTGGATGGCCGGGTTACGTTGACCTATCCGATTGGCGTGCCTGAAACCGAAGCTCTGAACTTTGCGCGAACCAAAGAAGAATGGATTCGACAGCACTTGCAGGATCGACCGGATATGGCCTTGGTTCAGTTTGGGCAAGTAATCCCGATTGAAGGCGTTGTCCGGCGAATCGTCCCGGCCACCGGTCGGCGGGTTCTGCTGCAAGCAGATGAAGTCGCGGTTCCCGAAGGGTCGGAAGCACGGCGGTTGGCCCGGTTCCTCAGGGAACTGGCGCGGGACCGGCTGACCGGTGCATGTGACGACTATGCGGCCATGCTGGGGCGTCCGTACACCACGCTCAGCCTGCGCGACACGCGTTCGCGCTGGGGCTCGTGCAGTTCGCATGGAGGGTTGATGTTCTCATGGCGTCTCATTCTGGCGCCGCCCGAGGTGCTGCACTATGTGGCCGCGCATGAAGTGGCGCACCTGGCCGAGATGAACCACTCCCCAGCTTTCTGGGCGCAGGTCGAGAAGATCTTTGGTCCCTATCAACACCCCCGCCGCTGGTTGCGCGACAACGGGGCCGAGTTGCATCGCTACAGGTTTGACACATAGCCGAGTTGACCTTGCGCCAATTTGTGATCACATAAGCGCATGTTGAGCGCACGCCCCTCCGACACCCAAACCGCTATGCATGACCGGGTATACCGGGTGCTGCGATCCAGAATCATGCATGGTGAGATGGCGCCGGGTCAGGCGCTGACCCTGCGCGGCATCGGCAAGGAGTTCGGCGTCTCGATGACCCCGGCGCGCGAGGCGGTGCGCCGTCTGGCCGCGGAAGGGGCCTTGTTCCTGTCGACCTCGGGTCGGGTCTCGACGCCCGAATTGACCAATGACCGGATTGAGGAGCTGGCGGCGTTGCGCGCTTTGCTGGAGGTCGAACTGGCAAGTCGAGCCCTGCCACGCGCACATATTGCGCTGATCGACCGGTTGCAAAGCATCAACATGACGGTTGCCGAAACGGTGATCAAGCGGGACGCGGTCGGTTACATCCGGTCCAATCTGGAGTTTCACCGCACCTTGTATCTGCGTGCGCAAGCCCCTGCGATGCTGGCCATCGCGGAAACCGTCTGGCTGCAACTTGGACCGACGATGCGCGCGCTGTACGGGCGGTTGCGACGCACCGAGCCGCCGCATTATCACAAATTGATCATTGCCGCGCTCAAGGCCGGGGACGAACCCGGATTGCGGCTGGCAGTACGGTCGGACGTGACCCAAGGGCTGCGTTTGCTGGTTAGCTGAGCGGCTTCCTGCCGACATCGTTTCAATGTTCTGTCACTGCGTCACTGTTCTGGCCTGCGGGGGGCGATTTGGGGTACGCTTGAGGCAAATCACAAACAAGAGCAGACCTCAGCCATGATTACGCGCCGCGCCTTTTCCATTTGCCTCGGATCAACAGTATTGACCGCCTGTACCGGCGGCCTTGCGCCGACCAGCGCCCCAGCATCCCGTATGCGACCCGTTCCCAACGCAGGATGGGATGCCTGGGTTGCCGGGTTTAAAACCCGCGCCACATCGCAGGGGATTTCCCAAGCCACCCTTGATCAGGCATTTCGCGGGGCTGGGTACTTGCCCGACGTGATCGAACGTGACCGCAATCAGGTCGAATTCAAACGCTCGCTCGAGGATTATCTGGCCATCGCCGCGTCAGACGAGCGGATCGCAACCGGTCAGCAGATGCTGCGGAAACATAATGGCACCCTGTCGCAGATCGAGGCTCAATACGGTGTGGACAAGGAAATCGTCGTGGCCGTCTGGGGACTGGAAAGCCGCTATGGCGCGCGCCGTGGGGATGTGCCGGTGGTCTCGGCCACGTCGACGCTGGCCTATGACGGGCGGCGCGGCGCGTTCTTTGAAAAGCAACTGGTTGCGGCCCTGCGCATCCTGCAAGCGGGCGATACCACACCCGCGAACATGACCGGCAGTTGGGCCGGGGCGATGGGACACACACAGTTCATCCCGACCTCCTACCTGGCCTATGCGGTCGATTTCACCGGTGACGGGCGGCGCGATATCTGGTCCGAGGATCCGACGGATTCGCTGGCCTCGACCGCGTCGTACCTCGCACGCGCCGGTTGGGTGAGGGGCCAACCCTGGGGTGGAGAAGCCGGGACCGTCTCAGGCACACCTGTCGCCGTTCTGCAGCCGCAGACACCGGGGCCGCGTATCGCCGTGTTCCGAAATTTTCAGGTGATCAAGCGCTATAACAACTCGGACAGCTATGCGATCGGCGTTGGCCATCTGGCAGACAGGATCGCTGGCGGCGCACCGTTTCAGGCCTCGTTCGGGCCGGATGCAAATGGTCTGACGCTGGAGGATCGCAAAGAGTTGCAGCGTCGCCTGACATCAGCCGGATATGACACCAAAGGCGCAGATGGGGTGATCGGTAAAAACACCACTTCAGCCATCAGCGCCTATCAAAGCGCCAATGGTCTGGCGGTCACCGGCGAACCTTCGGTTGACTTGCTGCGCAGATTGGGCGGCTGACGGTTACGCCGCCAGCCCTTTCGATCCGATATCCAGGAACTTCTGACGGCGGTCCTGAATCAGGGCCGCCGCATCTTTGCCGTCCAGCTCTTGCAGCATGTCAGCAATGGCTGCACGCACCGCTTCTACGGCCGCCGGACGGTCGCGATGCGCACCGCCTTTGGGTTCGGTGATGATCTTGTCGCACACACCCAGCTTGTGCAGGTCCTGCGCGGTCAGACGCAGCGCTTCGGCCGCTTCGCGCATCTTCTCGGCATCTTTCCAAAGGATCGAGGCGCAGCCTTCCGGCGAGATCACCGAATAGACCGAGTGCTCCAGCATCGCCACACGGTTTGCCGTGGCAAAGGCCACAGCACCGCCCGAGCCGCCTTCGCCAATGATGACCGAGACCAGAGGCACGCCGATTTTCAGGCACATCTCGGTCGACCGGGCAATGGCTTCGGATTGTCCACGTTCTTCGGCACCCTTACCGGGGTAAGCCCCTGCGGTATCGATCAGGGTGATCACCGGCAGGCCAAAGCGTCCGGCCATCTCCATCAGACGTACCGCCTTGCGGTAACCTTCGGGGCGGGCCATACCGAAATTCCGTTCGATCCGGGATTTGGTGTCGCTGCCTTTTTCGTGCCCGATCACCATCACGGGCTGGTCGTTGAAGCGGGCAAGGCCGCCAATGACGGCCAGATCGTCGGCAAAGTTGCGGTCACCGGCTAGGGGCGTGAACTCGGTGAACAACGCATCCACATAATCCTTGCAGTGCGGGCGTTCCGGGTGACGCGCCACCTGGCATTTCCGCCAGGGGGTCAGATCCTCATAAAGCTCTTCCAGCAGCTTGGAGGCTTTGGCATCCAGCGCGGCGGCTTCTTCGGCCACGTCCATTTCTTCGTTGGCACGAGCCAGCGCGCGCAGCTCTTCAGCTTTGCCTTCAATCTCGGCCAGCGGTTTTTCGAAATCCAGATACTGGGTCATGACGCCTCTCAACGCGGAAGTTCTCGGCTATATGCCCTGACGTAGCTCCGGATGCAACTCAGCAAGATTTGTGGTCTGAGAATGTGCAACCACAGTTGGGCAAAGAGAAGGAAGGATACCGATGGCCGTCAGCTATGAAGACCGCGTGCTGCGCGTTTTGGCCTATATTCATGACAATCCCGCCGGGGACCTGTCACTGGATGCGCTGGCTGACGTGGCCGCCATGTCCCGGTTTCACTGGCATCGGGTGTTTCGCGCCCTGACCGGTGAAACATGTGCGCAGGCGGTGCGTCGCATTCGCCTGCATCGCGCGGCCACATGGCTGGTGCGGTCAGATCGGACCATCCCGGATATCGCGCTGTCTGTCGGCTATCCCAATCCCAACTCTTTTGCGCGGGTCTTTTCCGAGGCCTATGGCAGCAGCCCTGCCGCCTTTCGCAAGGCCGGGCAGTTCATGCCCGCCCATCCCGATTTCAAAACCGGAGGATATCCGATGCATCCCATTTCAACCCGTACAGAACCCGCCCGCCGCATCGTCGCGCTGCCACATCAGGGCGCGTATTCGAAGATCGGAAAAAGCTTCGAGGCGTTCGGAGCCTTGTGCGAATCCAGAAAATTATGGCCGCAGGTCGGACCGATTCTGGCGCTTTACCTCGACAGCCCCGACGATGTGCCCGAAGATCAGCTGCGAAGCTACGCGGGCGCTGAATTCCGGGGCGATACCGCGCCTGAAGATATGGAAGAGCTGTCCATCCCCGGCGGTAAGACTGCCGTGTTGACCTACAAAGGGCCCTATTCCGGGATCGCGGCCGCGTATCACAGCCTTTTTGGCAACTGGTTGCCGGATTCCGGCGAGGAGCCGGCAGATCAGCCATGTTATGAGATCTACCTCAACGACCCGCGCGAAACCGCGCCCGAGGATCTGCTGACCGAAATCTGCCTGCCTCTGAAGTAACTCAGTTGGGCCAGAGAACGGGGTAGAGCGAGGCAACAAGCAGAACCGCCATGGTCCAGTTGAACGCAGTCAATCGGCGCGGGTTCGTCAATACCCGCGCCATCTGCTGTCCCAGAAAGGTCCAGGTGCTGACGGACGGCAGGTTCACCGCTCCGAATACAAGCGCCACGAGGACAATCGCGTGCAAGGTCTGGTTTGGCGTGTAGGCCGTCGTGGCGGTCAGGGCCATGGCCCAGGCTTTTGGGTTTACCCATTGAAAAGCGGCTGCCTGCAAAAATGTCATGGGAGTCCCCGCTGTATCGGCGCTCTTGGCGGGCGCGGCATGTGCGATCTTCCACGCGAGATACAGCAGATAAACCACCGACACGAGTTTCAGCACGGTATAACTGACCGGATACCGGTCAAAGACCTGCACCAGCCCCGCGCCGACAAGCAACACCATGAGAGTGAAACCAATCCCGATACCCAACATATGCGGAACAGAACGCCGAAAGCCGAAATTCGCGCCCGACGCCATCAGCATCAGGTTGTTCGGCCCCGGCGTTATCGAGGTCACGAAAGCAAAGACAATCAGGGCCGTCAGGATGTCGTACGTCATAATGCCGGAGTATCGTCGCTCAAACGACAAATGAAATTGCTTTTTCGTGCAGGTTTCCGGTATTTCTGCAATTTATGATGAAGAATGATCAAATAAACCGCCAGATATTGCGCGAACTCACAAGCGACGGGCGGATCAGCAATCTGGAACTGGCCGAAAGGGTCGGCCTGTCACCGTCCGCCTGTCTGCGTCGTGTTCAAGAGCTTGAAAGGGCCGGGGTCATAACAGGCTATCGCGCCGTTCTGGACCCGGTCGCCATGGGCGTGGGCTTTGTCGCTTACATCGGCGTTGGGCTTGGCGAACATACAAAAGCCGCACAGGAGGGGTTCGAACGAGCCTTGCAACAAGCCCCAGAAGTAGTCGAATGCCACAACATAACGGGGACGATCGAATACCTGCTGCGCGTCGAATGCGCCGACCTGCCATCCTACAAAACCTTTCATACTGAAGTGCTGGGAACACTACCCCATGTCACCTCGATCACGTCTTATGTGGTCATGGGATCGCCCAAGGACTTGCGGGCATAAGCACTGCGATTGTGAAGCTTCACTCTCTTGCAGGCCCCAAAATCAGGGCCTAGTGTCATCGCAAGAACGTTGCCAGGGGATACGCCCAGCCACAACGGCACGCAAACAGGGAGATATCGATGAAACTCTTTCAAACAGCGGCAGCTACGATTGCCATGTTGGTTGTTGCCGGGGCAGCGCTGTCCGCTCCGCTGAAATTGCAACCTGCCAATCCACAGCCTTCTCCGAAGGCAGGGTTGAATGTGAAATACCATGGTACCGGTAACCAACACAAAAAGATCCGAGATCTGAGCCAGGCCAAAAGCATGCTGTCTAAGGCGAAACCCGGAAAACCGTTGCGGGGGTTGGATTACAGAGACACCAGTAAAGGTGAGGATGTCATGACGTTCGACGGTGCTTATAATGTCGCCGCCGAGGTTACGGGATTCATGCGGTTCGATTCACCCGGCACATATGAGCTCGAAACATGGTCCAATGACGGGATCGAAGCTTGGGTTGGTGGCCAGCAGATTGGCCGGGTAACTGGTATTCAAGGCTGTGAAGCCAATCAACGAACTGAAGTAGAAGTGCCCAAGGCGGGATGGTATCCGCTGAAGATCGTTTATTTCCAAAAACTGGGAACCTCTTGCCTGATGATGAAGTCAGGAAAGAAGGGTGAACGCTTCACATGGACGCCTAACGAGGTCTTTGGTCGCTGACCTTAAGGTAAGAAAGGCGCCCGATCAGGCGCCTTTTTTTCTTTCGTCTCAGCCGTTAGCGGCGATCAATTCGGCCTGTGCAACGATCACTTCGGCCTGTTTGATCGAGGCGATGTCAACCAGACGTCCCTTATAGACGGTTGCGCCTTCACCATTTGCCTTGGCCTGTTCCATTGCGGCCAGGATTTCGCGGGCCTCGGAAACGGCCTCATCCGACGGGGTAAAGACCTGGTTGGCCAGCGCGATCTGCTTGGGATGGATCGCCCATTTGCCCACCATGCCCAAGGTCGCCGAACGTTTGGCCTGAGCGATGTAGCCTTCGTCGTCGCTGAAATCGCCGAACGGGCCATCCACCGGCAATACGCCGTGGGTGCGGCAAGCGGCGACGATGGCGGCCTGCGCCCAATGCCACGGGTCGGACCAGTGCTTTTCGCCTTCGCGCAGCATGTAATAGTTTTCCTGTGTGCCGCCGATGCCGGTGGTCTGCATCCCCATCGAGGCGGCAAAATCCGCCGCCCCAAGGCTCATGGCCTGTAGGCGGGGGGACGAGGCTGCGATCTCTTCGACATGAGCAATACCGGCAGAAGATTCGATGATAACTTCGAAGCTGATCGGTTTGGTGCGGCCCTTGGCGCGCTCGATCGCCGTGACCAGGGCATCCACCGCATAGACATCCGCCGCGCAGCCGACTTTGGGGATCATGATCTGATCCAGCCGGTCGCCTGCCTGTTCCAGTACATCAACAACGTCGCGGTACCAGTAGGGCGTATCCAGCCCGTTGATGCGCACGGACATGTATTTGTTGCCCCAGTCCACGGTGTTCAGCGCGTCGATGACATTGGCGCGTGCTGCATCCTTGTCCGACGGTGCGACCGAGTCCTCAAGGTCGAGGTTGATTACATCCGCAGCAGAGGCTGCCATTTTCGGGAACAGTTTGGTGTTTGAACCCGGTCCGAACAGCTGACAGCGATTGGGGCGCGCAGGGGCGGCGGGTTGAATGCGAAAGCTCATTTGGACCTCGTTCGGGAAAGGAAGTTGCGATTTTCTTGCTCAATGAGGTATTAAATTGCGCGCATCTTCGCAAGAACCTTTGTGCACCTGCGGCAATGCGGTCGCAGCAATCACTGCGAAAGGCGGGTATTGAGGTGGTTAAAGTTTAATCAGTTTTAAAACTTGGGAGATTCTTGCGCGATCATGCGAATTTGCGGGAAAAATTACAACGCAGTGCAATGTTGCCGGATAAAAACGCGAAACACTCGCTGAGCGCGTCTCATAGGGTGCGTCGGAATCAAAGGAGTGACCGCAATGATCGAGACACCGTACCTGCTGTTTTTGGGCGATGCGCCCGACCAATTGGCGGCCAAAGTGGCCATCGGAATCCGGGACTGGCGCCCGGAGAACGCCGTAGGCCAGTACCGTATGGAGGCCTGCAAGGCCGATCTGGGCATGAAAGACATGACTCTGGCCGAAGCCAAAGCGGCCGGAGCGAAAACTCTGGTCATCGGCGTTGCCAACCGTGGTGGCGTGATCAGCGAAGCCTGGAAGGAGGTTCTGATCGAAGCGCTGGAAATGGGTTACGATATCGCATCGGGGCTGCATAATCTGCTGCGCGACGAAGGCGATCTGGTCGCTGCCGCGCAGACGCATGGCTGCACCTTGCATGATGTGCGCGTGCCTACAGTGGGCTACCCAATCGCAAATGGTCGCAAGCGCACTGGTAAGCGGTGCCTCGCTGTCGGAACCGATTGCTCGGCGGGCAAGATGTATACGGCGATGTCGATGGATGCCGAGATGCGCAAGCGCGGTATGAAGTCGACGTTCCGTGCGACGGGCCAGACAGGCATCCTGATCACCGGTCAGGGTGTTCCGCTGGACGCAGTCGTTGCCGATTTCATGGCTGGTTCGGTCGAATATCTGACGCCGAACAATGATGAGGATCACTGGGACCACATCGAAGGTCAGGGCTCGCTGTTCCACGTGTCTTATTCGGGTGTAACCATGGCACTGGTCCATGGCGGTCAGCCTGATGCGCTGATCCTGTGTCATGAACCGACCCGGACCCACATGCGCGGCCTGCCCGAATATTCCCTGCCCACATTGCAACAGCTGCGTGATACCGCCCTGCCACTGGCGCGGGTCGGTAACCCGGACTGTCAGGTTGCAGGTGTGTCGGTCAACACGCAGCACCTGAGCGAAGACGAAGCCAAAGCGTATTTGGCAAAGGTAGAAGAAGAGATGGGTCTGCCCGCGACCGACCCGTTCCGCTTCGGTGCCGGTAAACTGGTGGATGCGCTGGCCGCATTGTGATCTAAGCGCCGCGCCGGAGGCGGAGTTGTCCGCCTCCGGCGGGAGTATTTGGAAAAAGATGAAGGAGCGGCTGCGTGCAAGTAGAAGTCTCTCGGGATGTATTTCGGCTAGCGCAGGTGTTCACCATCTCGCGCGGGTCGCGAACCGAAGCAAAGGTTCTGACGGTTCGGATTTCAGATGGAACCTATCAGGGATGGGGTGAATGTGTTCCCTATGCGCGCTACGACGAGACGCTCGAATCGGTTGAAGCCGAGATTGCCGGGCTTCCTGCCGAGTTTACCCGCCAGTCGCTGATGGATCTGCTGCCCGCTGGTGCCGCACGCAATGCCGTCGATTGCGCGCTGTGGGACCTTGAGGCCAAGCGTGCCGGGAAACGCGCGTGGGAATTGGCCGGGTTGCCGGTGCCGGGCCCCGAGATCACTGCCTATACGCTGTCGCTGGATACGCCTGAAAAGATGCAGGCTCAGGCGGCTGAGAATGCGCATCGCCCCTTGCTGAAGATCAAGCTGGGAACGCCGGATGATATGCCCCGGCTAGAGGCCGTTCGTGCGGGCGCGCCGGAATCGAAAATCATCGTGGACGCGAATGAAGGCTGGTCCGCCGAAGTGTATGCCGATCTTGCCCCGCATCTGGTTCGCTTGGGCGTTGCGTTGGTCGAACAGCCTCTGCCCGCCGGGGAAGACGATGCGTTGATTGGGATGAACCGCCCGGTGCCCGTCTGTGCCGACGAATCCTGCCACGACCGGTCCAGCCTGCCTAAGCTGAAAGGCAAGTATGATGTGGTAAACATCAAGCTGGACAAAACAGGCGGCCTGACCGAGGCGCTGGCGCTGCGTCAGCAGGCACTGGCGGAAGGCTATCGCGTGATGGTCGGTTGCATGGTTGGTAGCTCACTTGCAATGGCGCCTGCGACATTGTTGGCGCAGGGTGCGATGGTAACGGACCTTGACGGCCCGCTTCTGTTGGCCGAAGACCGCGACACCCCGCTGATTTTTGATGATGCCGGAGTGCACCCGCCTGTTGCGGCGCTCTGGGGGTGACGAACGTCTGGAAAACGATCCAGTGGATCGTTTTCAGTGAGGATCGGGCGAAGCCCGGAGACGAAAAGGATATGACATGACCCGTACCGTTTACGTAAATGGCGAATACCTGCCCGAGACCGAGGCCAAGGTGTCCATCTTTGACCGTGGCTTTCTGTTCGCAGACGCCGTTTACGAAGTGACCAGCGTTCTGGACGGCAAGCTGATCGATTTCGAGGGTCACGCTGTGCGCCTCAAGCGGTCACTGGATGAGCTGGAGATGGCCGAGCCCTGCACCAAGGACGAGCTGCTGGAGATTCATCGCAAGCTGGTGGAACTGAACGGCATTGAAGAGGGCCTTGTTTACCTGCAGGTCAGCCGCGGTTCGGACGGCGACCGGGATTTCGTGTTCCCTTCGGCGGATACAAAGCCCAGCCTTGTCCTGTTCACCCAGAACAAACCCGGTCTGGCCAACAGCCCGGCGGCGCAAAAAGGTGCCAAGGTTATCTCGATCGACGATATCCGCTGGGGTCGCCGCGACATCAAGACCGTGCAGCTACTCTATCCGTCGATGGGTAAGATGATGGCCAAGAAAGCGGGTTGCGACGATGCGTGGCTGGTTGAAGACGGTTACGTGACCGAAGGCACCAGCAACAACGCCTATTTCGTCAAGAACGGCAAGATCGTCACCCGCCCGCTGTCCAATGACATCCTGCACGGGATCACCCGTAAAGCAGTTCTGCGCATGGCGGCTGAGGCGCAGATGGAAATCGAAGAACGTCTGTTCACCATCGACGAAGCCAAAGAGGCCGACGAGGCCTTCACCACGTCAGCCAGCGCCTTCGTCATGCCGGTGGTCGAGATTGACGGTGTGGCGCTGGGCGATGGTACGCCAGGGCCGATTGCCAAGCGCCTGCGCGAGATTTACCTGGACGAAAGCCGCAAGGCGGCAATTTAAAGAAAAGGCCCGCCATATCGGCGGGCCTTGTTCGTTTCAGGGCTCAGCCCTTTTTGGTGACGTTCTCGTCGAAGGCAACTTTGAAGGCGGCCTGTTTCTCGGGGCTGGCCTCGGTTTGGTAGTTGGCTTTCCATTCATCCATGGTCATGCCGTAGAAAACCTGACGGGCTTCGTCCTTGCCCATCTCGATGCCTTTCTCATTGGCGGCTTCCTGATACCAGCGCGACAGGCAGTTGCGGCAGAACCCGGCCAGATTCATCATGTCGATATTCTGAACGTCGGTGCGGTCTTCCATCAGGTGTTTTTGCAACCGGCGGAAAGCGGCGGCCTGAAGTTCGATTTCGGTTTGCGTGTCCATGATGCGGCTCCGGGTGGCTTTGTGTGCTGTGCCTGACCTAACAATCCTGCTGCCCTGATACAACAATCGGACACAGGATCCGAACCTGCTTACATCAGTTTCAGGGCCAGCCAGGGCACAATGCAAAAGATCAGTGTGAGGATTTTGTAGTTGGCGAGGTATCTGAAATAGGCACGTTTCACGTCGGGGCGTTCCATCTGAAACATCCTGCCGTGAAGGCCTGCGATCCAATCCTGCAAAAGCAGGATCATGACGGTGGTGGTCAGAAGAACTGCGATATTGAGTGCCGCCATCCAGCCGAAAAACGTCGTCAGAAATTCATGTGTCACGATGATCCCCTTTCCCGGATGAGATGGGGATCAGAGGGCGCGTTCACAATGGCGTGAGGCGTAGAAATCCTGTGCAGGACTTGCGGTTAAAGGTCGCTGGCCTCTAACGCGTCCTGAAGGATCGGGGCCAATCTCTCGGCCCATTCCCTTTGCCCGGCATGGTCTGCGATCAGGTCGTTGCGCAGTTCAATGAGGGCGTTGGGACGGCCAAACGCGGTACAGTGCTTGTCAATCGCATCGCCCGGCAACACCCCGGTGTAAGGCTCGTTGACGCCGACACACAGATCGTCCTCGGCCTGAAGCCGGTTGATCAGAGGGCGTGAGAACCTCTCGTCCGGGGTGTGCAGCACGCCGATATGCCAGGGCCGCGGGTCACGTCCGCGCAGTTGACGGGTGAAAGAGTGCATCGAAACGATCACGGCGTGGGGCAAGGCGGCCATCTGAGCCAATGCGTCGTGATAGGGGCGATAGCACATGTTCAACCGACGCTCGCGCTCGGCGGCATCCGCATGACGATTGCCGGGAATGATCGAGCCATCATAGAGCTTCATCAGCAGTGTCGGGTCATCTTCCCCACGGTTGGGATCGATGACGAGGCGCGAGAAGTTGGCCGCAATCACCGGCGCGTTCAGGATCTCGCCAAGATGTTTTGACACCTCATACGCACCGACATCGTAGGCGATGTGGCGTTCCATATCTTCACGCGGCAGGCCGAGGTCACCGCTGCTCACCTCGGGGGGGACGGTATTGGTTGCGTGGTCACATGTGATCAGCCAGCGGGATGGACGATCCTCGCCGTGGACGAAAAACGGGGTGTATGTCATGAGCCTGTCATCTAGTTTGTCGCAGGTGTAGGCCAGTTGCTTTGAAAAGGGAATTGCGCAATAAGCATCCTTGCAATGTTTGCGGTAACACTTCGCAGTACCGTATCCGCTACCTAAGACGACGTGAGGAGGCCAAGACCAATGCGACGCCTGAGAAATGTAAAGATCGTGGCGACGCTGGGACCGGCGTCCAATGACTATGACACCATTCGCGCCCTGCACGAGGCCGGGGCGGATGTATTCCGACTGAACATGAGTCACGGCAGCCACGACGAGATTCGCGAACGGCACAAGATTATCCGGCAGGTTGAAAAGGATCTGGACAGCCCGATTGCCATTCTGGCCGACCTTCAGGGCCCAAAACTGCGCGTTGGTGTCTTTGCCAATGACGCGGAGGAATTGGAAGAAGGTGCCAAATTCCGTCTCGACCTTGATCCCGCTGCTGGGGACATCACTCGGGTCTGCCTGCCACATCCCGAGATTTTTGCAGCGCTCGAGCCGGGCGCGCGCCTTCTGGTGAATGACGGCAAGATTCGTTTGACCGTTCAGGACTGTGGTCAGGATTTTGCGAATTGCACGGTCGAAGTGGGCGGTACGATTTCAAACCGCAAGGGCGTGAATGTTCCCGATGTGGTGCTGCCGCTGGCGGCCCTGTCGGCCAAGGATCGCGATGACCTTGAATTTGTCTGTCAACTGGGCGTTGACTGGCTGGCACTGAGTTTCGTGCAGCGCGCCAAGGACGTGTTCGAAGCCCGCGCGCTGGCCGATGGTCGAGCCGCGATCCTGTCCAAAATCGAAAAGCCCGCCGCGGTCGAGGCATTTGGCGATATCCTGGATGCATCAGACGGGATCATGGTGGCGCGGGGCGATCTGGGTGTTGAACTGCCGGTGTCTGCTGTACCTCCGATCCAGAAACGTCTGGTCCGCAAATGCCGTGGCGCCGCCAAACCGGTTATCGTTGCGACGCAGATGCTGGAAAGCATGATCGAAAGCCCGATGCCCACTCGGGCCGAGGTCTCGGACGTGGCCACCGCGATCTACGAAGGAACGGATGCCATTATGCTCAGCGCTGAATCCGCCGCCGGTTCCTACCCGATCGAGGCGGTGCAAACGATGAACAAGGTCGCCATCGAGGTCGAAGCAGACCCGACCTACACCCAGATCATCGCGGCATCGCGGTCCGCCAAGGGCAGCACTGTGGCCGATGGCATCGTCGCGGCTGCACGCGAGATCGCCGAAAAGACCGATATCAAGGCGATCTGTTGCTTCACTCAGAGCGGCACAACAGCCTCGCTGACAGCGCGTGAACGCCCCGGAGTGCCGATCATTGCCATGACCTCGCAACGGGGCACCGCACGCCGGTTGTGCCTGAGCTGGGGCTGCAATTGTGTGATGACGCCGGAACTGCAACGGTTCAAAGGGGCAGTGGTCAACGCAGCCCGTGCGGCGCGGGCGGGTGGTTTCGCCACCGAGGTGGATCAGATCGTGGTTACCGCCGGTGTACCTTTCAACGTTCCCGGCACCACCAACATTTTACGGGTGGCCCCGTGTGACGAACGTCTGATTTACAGCACCGATCCCGAGTAATTCAGGCCTCATTTGCTCGGGAAAGGCCCCTTGCAAACGGCTGCACCATCGCAGCCGTTTCTGCTTTTCCGGATGAAAAACTTGATATTTAAGAGAAAATTGACCCGAGGGGATGAATTTGGCAGAATGCCGTACATTCTCAGGTAGAATTTCCTGAAGATTTTAACTGGGCAGTCTTTAGCCAAAGTTCCAAGTTCCGGCTGCCCTGCCGGGGGCGTGGGCCCCGGACCTAACAAAAATAACGGAGGAACAAGATGACAACAAAGATTGTCATAGGACTCGACGGGACAGAGACCGGTGAGCGTGCGATTGCCTTTGCCAAAGACCTGGCAAAGCTGATCGGATCATGCGAGCTGCTGGTCGCCTATGTGATTGAATGGTCCCCTTACACATTTCAGACACCGGAAGAAAACGCCTTACGCCACAAAAGGCGCGAGGAAGAGGTTGAGCTGGCAACGTCACGCATCGTGACGCCTGCGGTCGATACCCTCAAAGCGGCTGGTTTCGAGGCGCGCGGCATCGTTCGTCACGGCGACGTGGCCGAGACCCTGAACGCCATCACCGTTGAAAACGGCGGCTCTCAGATCGTAGTGGGCCGGTCTTCGGCGGATGGGATCAAGAAACGCATCTTCGGCAGTTCGACACAGAACCTTGTGATGCATGCCGACGTTCCGGTCACAGTTGTAAATTGAGGTGGGCAGAAACATGAAAACGCTTCAACACATTTACCTTTCGGCGGCGGCTGCCATGATGGCCACCGCTGCTTCGGCGCAAGAGGCTCCGGGCCTTGATGACAAGATCAATCAGGCCTTTGCCGATGCAACGGGGCCCTTCGTCAGCTTTATCTTCGCGCCCTTCCCGGGAACCGGTTTCCCGTGGATCGTGGGCTGGCTGGTGGTCGCGGCCACGGTTTTCACGCTGTATTTCGCATTCGTGCAGTTCCGCTTCTTTGGACACTCGATCAGCCTTGTCAAAGGAGACTATTCCGACCCGAACGACGCAGGTGAGGTTAGTCACTTTCAGGCGCTCGCCACGGCGCTGTCCGGTACTGTTGGTCTGGGTAATATCGCCGGCGTGGCGGTGGCCATCGGGATCGGTGGACCGGGTGCCACATTCTGGATGATCGTCGCGGGCCTGCTGGGCATGGCGTCGAAATTCACCGAATGTACGCTGGGCGTGAAATACCGTAACGAATATGACGACGGCACCGTTTCCGGTGGTCCGATGTACTATATGTCCAAGGGCTTTGCCGAGCTGGGCCTGCCCGGTGGTAAGATTCTCGCGGTTCTGTTCTCGATCTTCTGTATCCTCGGCGCGTTGGGCGGGGGCAACATGTTCCAGGCCAACCAGGCGCACCAGCAGATTGCCGGGATTGTCGGCGACTATCCGGGCTGGATCACAGGTCTGGTCTTTGCGGGCATCGTCTTTGCAGTCATCGTGGGTGGCCTGAAATCCATCGCGCGTGTGACCGAAAAGGTCGTGCCGTTCATGGGTGTCATGTACGTGCTGGCGGCGCTGGTCATCATCCTGATGCACGCGGACCAGATCGGCTGGGCCTTCGGCCAGATTTTCGCGGGTGCCTTCACCGGCCTCGGCGTTGCAGGCGGCATGGTAGGCGCGCTGATCCAGGGCTTCCGCCGTGCGGCGTTCTCGAACGAAGCGGGTGTTGGTTCGGCAGCGATTGCCCACTCGGCGGTACGGACCAAGGAACCGATCACGGAAGGGTTTGTCTCGCTGCTTGAGCCGTTCATCGATACGGTCGTGATCTGTACCATGACCGCGCTGGTCATCATCATCACGCAACAGCTGATCGTTGATCCGGCAACCGGCAACTACATGCTGAACGAAGCAGGCAATGCGATTGCGACCGTTGATGGCAATACCGGCGTCAGCCTGACCTCGGCAGCCTTCGGCAGCGCGTTCAGCTGGTTCCCGTTCATCCTGGCGATTGCCGTGGTGCTGTTTGCATTCTCGACCATGATCAGCTGGTCCTATTACGGCCTCAAGGCCTGGACCTACCTGTTCGGCGAAGGTCACACCAAGGAACTGGTGTTCAAGATCATCTTCTGCGTCTTCGTGGTGATCGGTGCCGCGGCCAACCTTGGCCCGGTCATCGACTTCTCGGATGCGGCGATCTTCGCCATGGCTGTGGTGAACGTCTTTGCGCTCTATTTCCTGATGAAAGTGGTGCGTCAGGAGCTGGCATCTTATGCCGAACGGCTGAAAACCGGTGAAATCCGCAAGTTCGAGCACTAATCCAATCCACCGGGGCGGCATTTGTCGCCCCGGTGCCTGACCGCCCTGCGAAAAGTGCAGATTCCGGTCTCAGACCCCTTGCCAGTATGACAAAACTTGCGTAAACGGCGCTTCTGATCGCGTGACCGGCCGAGATGGCATGCCGAGTCGCGTTTGGAACCGAACCCGGAAAAGGAGACGGAAATGCCTAAGATGAAGACCAAATCGAGCGCCAAGAAGCGCTTCAAGGTGACTGCGACCGGCAAGGTCATGGCAGGCCAGGCCGGTAAACGGCACGGCATGATCAAGCGGACCAAGAAATTCATCCGCGACGCCCGTGGCACCACCACCCTGTCCGCCCCCGACGCCAAGATCGTCAAGGGCTACATGCCCTACGACCGCTAAGAGGAGATTAAGAGATGTCCCGCGTTAAAGGTGGAACCGTAACTCACGCCCGTCACAAGAAGGTTATCAAGGCCGCCAAAGGTTACTATGGCCGCCGCAAGAGCACCTTCAAGGTTGCCCGTCAGGCCGTCGACAAGGCCAACCAATACGCAACCCGCGACCGTAAGAACCGCAAGCGCAACTTCCGCGCGCTGTGGATCCAGCGTATCAACGCTGCTGTCCGTTCGCATGACGAGGCACTGACCTATTCCCGCTTCATCAACGGCCTGAACCTGGCCGGTATCGAAGTGGACCGCAAAGTTCTGGCCGACCTAGCCGTGCACGAACCGGAAGCGTTCGGCGCGATCGTCGCCAAAGCTCAGGCCGCTCTGACTGCCTGATCCTCTTTCGAGAGACAGTGAATGAAAGGCCGTCCCGTTGGGGCGGCTTTTTTTTGTTCAAGCACCGGGGCGATCGCACACCGGTGACCAAAACTCCATTACACAGTGCGCAGCCGAGAGAGCATTGGGCAGTAAACGTTTCCGCTTTCACAGTTTGCTGTGAGCTTTTTCAACGCCACTTCCAAACGCTTAAGTTCTGTTATCTTTTCGCGCACGTTGGAAATATGAAGCTCGGCCAATCGCTTGACGGATTGGCAATCCTCGCTATCGCCCTCGGACAGATCGAGAAGTGTTTTTGCGTCTGCAAGTGGAAAACCCAGATCGCGACACTTCTTCAGAAAACGAAGCCGTTCAATATCGTTTGTGGAGTACATGCGCCGATTTTTTGGTGTCCGTTCCGGCTTTGGCACGACCCCTTCGCGTTCGTAGTAGCGGATAGTTTCAATTCCCACGCCGCTTTGCCGGGACGCTTCTCCGATCGCAAACATGTGAGCTTTCCTGCCTTGCTCCTGTAGTGGCTACAGAAGTTATACGAATGGACACTGCCACGACAACGGGGGGTGATCAGAGCCATCAGGGGGGGCGGAATGCCAAAATACCTAAGCCTCAGTTATTTTGGGTCGCTGTCGGCGCTAGGGGTCGCGACTTGCTGCGTGCTGCCCATGGTGATGATGCTGTTGGGGTTGGGCGGCAGTTGGATGGCGATCTTTGGAAGGATTGCTGCAATAAGCTACTATGTTCTGGCGGTTTCGACCGTGCTTGTCGCGGTGTCGTGGCTGATATCCTATCGCCGCGGATCACTGCCAAAACTGAAATGGTGGCTTTGGGGAACGACCGCGATGACCATCCTGGCCTGGTTTGTTGTGTTCTACGAGGCTCGGATCAACGACTACCTGATTATGCAGATGTGAGACCATGACAGACCAGACTGTAGTGCTTGAAAGCACCCTGACCTGCCCAAAGTGCGGGCACAGCGAAACCGAGGAAATGCCGACGGATGCCTGTCAGTGGTTCTACGAATGCAAGTCCTGCGGCACGGTATTGAAGCCGAAGGAAGGCGACTGTTGTGTTTACTGTTCGTACGCCACAGTGCCGTGCCCGCCAATTCAGTTGGGTGATTGCTGCTGTGGATGATACTTAGGGCGCTTGCCAGTAGGCCCGGCCACATAAAACCGAGCCTATCAACAGAAAACCGGCGCGATTTCCGCGCCGGTTAGTTGGTTCAATCCTGCTAAATTCTACCCAAATACACGTCCCAATGCGCCATCGACCGCGTCGGTGATCTGGTCGATATCATCCGCCGTCGCGATCAGCGCGGGCGAGAAGCACAGCGTGTTGTTGCGGCTGGGGATCGAGCGGTTGGTGACGCCGATGATCACGCCCTGATTCATACAGTCGGCCACAACTGCTTGCGCCAGTTTCTCGTCCACCGGTTCTTTGCTGCCGCGATCTGCGACCAGTTCAGCGCCCAGGAACAGGCCCTTGCCGCGCACGTCGCCGATGACCTTGTGCTTTTCCATCAGCGCCTGAAGGTTACCCATCATGCGGTCACCCATGGCTGCGCAATTGTCCAGAAGGTTTTCATCCTGAATAATGCGCATGTTTTCGATCGCCGCAGCTGGGCCGGCGGTGCAGCCGCCAAAGGTCGAGATGTCGCGGAAATAGCTCATCGGGTCCGAGGCATCATCCTTGAACATGTCAAAGACTTCTTCGGTGGTGACCATGCAGGCAATCGCGGCATAGCCCGAGGCAACGCCCTTGGCCATGGTCACGAAATCGGGTTTGATGCCGTATTGCTGATAACCGAACCAGGTGCCGGTCCGGCCCACGCCGCAGACAACCTCGTCGATATGCAGCAGCACGTCGTATTTCTTGCAGATCTCCTGCACACGCTGCCAATAGCCCTCGGGCGCTTCGATGACACCACCGCCTGCGGTTACAGGCTCAAGGCACAGGGCACCGACGGTGTCGGGACCTTCGCGCAGGATAACCTCTTCGATCTGATCTGCGGCCCATTCACCAAAGTTCTCTTCGGGCGCGCCGTCCAGCTCGTGCTTGCGGTATTCCATGCAGTGGGGCACCCGTACGAAATCAGGCGCGAAGGGGCCGTATTGCGCGGTACGCTCGTCCTGACCGCCCGCCGACATGGTCGCCAGGGTCGAGCCGTGGTAGTCACGGTCGCGGTACAGGATCTTGGTTTTCTTGCCGCCGTATTTCTTGTGCGCGATCTGGCGCACCATCTTGAACGCTTTCTCGTTCGCCTCGGATCCCGAGTTGGTGTAGTAGACGCGGCTCATGCCGGGCATCTTTTCGATCAGTTGCTCGGCGAAAATCGCGCCGGGAATCGAGCCGGCCGAGTTGGCGAAATAGCACAGCTTCATCAGCTGGTCGTAAACCGCCTTACAGATCGATTCGCGGCCATAGCCCACGTTCACTGTCCAGACACCGCCGGAAACCGCATCCAGATGCTCTTTGCCTTTCTGGTCCCAGACTCGCATGCCCTTGCCTTCGACAATGATGCGCGGATCATTGGTTTCAAAGGGTTTATGCTGGATCAAGTGATGCCAGATATGGGCCCGGTCGGCTTCGACGACGCGGGATAGATCGTTTTCGTTGAACGTGCCGTCCATGACATGTCCTTTCAATGAGGTGCGGTGCACGGGATATGGAAATGCCATCTCCCGGCATGTGTTTAAGATGCTTCAGATCACCGCGAAAGGCCCTGTGTAGATAGGGCCAGATCGCATCATCCCGTATCGCCAGACGACAGTGCTGCCGTATTTTTACGGGTTTGTCAGCGCGCCCGCTTTGTGCTCAAGTCGCGCAAACTGCGACTGGGGAGGATCAGCGAATGGCAGCGGCAAACATCTACGAGCGTCATTTGGACAAATGTCGGGCGAATTACACACCCCTGACGCCTTTGTCGTTTATCGAGCGCACGGCGCAGGTCTATCCGGATTACCCTTCGGTGGTCTATGGCGAGCGCCGTTACACATGGGGCGAAACCTACGCCCGGTGCCGTCGGCTGGCGGGGGCGCTGACGGCGCGCGGTATTGAAAAGGGTGATACCGTTTCAATTATCGCGGCAAATATTCCCGAGATGTATGAGGCCCACTTTGGCGTGCCCATGTCCGGGGCCGTTCTGAATGCCATCAACACACGTTTGGATGCGCCGAGTGTTGCTTTCATTCTGAACCACGCCGAAGCGAAGGTGCTGTTGGTCGATCCCGAGTTTTCAGGCGTGGTAAAAGACGCGTTGGAGCAAGTTGATCGTGACATTCTGGTCATCGATATCGAAGACGCCAGCTATGACGGCGGTGAAAGACTTGGCACTCTGACCTATGATGCCCTGCTTGCCGAAGGTGACCCCGAGTTTGACTGGACGCTGCCGGACGATGAATGGGACGCGATCACGCTGAACTACACTTCAGGTACGACGGGCAACCCCAAAGGCGTGGTCTACCATCACCGGGGCGCGACCCTGAACGCGCAGTCGGACTTGCTGGACTGGAATATGCCCCAGCATTCGATCTATCTGTGGACGCTTCCAATGTTTCACTGCAATGGCTGGTGTTTCCCGTGGGCCATGGCAGCCAACGCTGGCGTTTCCGTGTGTTTGCGCGCTGTAAGGGCCGAACCGATCTATGCCGCGTTCCGCGATGAGAAAGTTACCCATTTCTGCGGTGCGCCCATCGTTCTGAACATGCTGGCCCATGCGCCGAACGAGCTGAAAGATTTCGAACACCAGATCAAGGTGATGACGGCGGGGGCTCCGCCGCCTGCGGCCGTGATCGAAGCGATGGAGGCGATGGGCATCGCAGTCACCCATGTCTATGGCCTGACCGAGACCTACGGGCCCTCGGTCGTTTGCGCCTGGAAAGACGAATGGAATGCCAAAGGGCCGGTGGAAAAGGCTGCTCTGAAAGTGCGGCAGGGGGTTCGGTATACGGCCCTGTCCGGCCTGATGGTGGCCGATCCCGAAACAATGGAACCCGTGCCTGCGGATGGCGAAACCATGGGCGAGATATTCATGCAGGGTAACGTGGTGATGAAAGGGTATCTCAAGAACCCAGACGCCACGGACGGGGCCTTTAAAGGCGGTTGGTTTGCATCCGGCGATCTGGGCGTTCTGCACCCCGACGGCTATATTGCGCTCAAGGACCGCTCAAAGGATATCATCATCTCGGGCGGCGAGAACATCTCGTCTGTCGAGGTCGAGGGTATCCTTTATAAACACCCGGCGGTAATGGAAGCGGCCGTGGTTGCACGTCCAGATGAAAAATGGGGTGAAACCCCCTGCGCCTTTGTCGAGCTGAAGCCCGATGCAGCCGCGACCGAAGCGGAACTGATCGCCTTCTGTCGGGATCACATGGCCCATTTCAAAGCGCCCAAGACCGTGGTGTTCTGCACCCTTCCGAAAACATCGACTGGCAAGGTGCAAAAGTTCGCTCTGCGGGATCAGGCGCGGGCGCTCTAGGCGTCCGTCTCGTCGAAGATCGACAGGTCCAGATCCAGCAACTCACCCATCCAGAGCGCGTGATCCCGGTGATCGGCCAGAGGATCACCGGTGTTCGGGTGGGTGAACACTGTCAGACCCCGCCGGTTCAACATCAACCAGGGAATGACCTGATCGAACGCGTCGGTGGCAAAGCCCAATTGGCAACTCCAGCGCGGGTGGGGGCCGACATTGCGGGCATGCATGCGGCCCATCTGAACGCGGAACAACCGGGCAGCCTCTTCACAGATCTGTTGCGCCACGTCCTGTGTGTCGGCATCGAAGTAAACATGGGCGTGGTAGCCGGTGATCTCGGACATTGGAACCTCATTTCTCTGATGGAGCCAAGGTAAGACCGATCAGACCGGACGCATAGGCCGACGTGCACACAGGGTCTGTGCAATGTTATTGGGGCGCGTGTGCGTCAGGATGCGCTGCGACAAAGGCCGGGTGACTGGCGCAGGCCGCCTCGACGCCCAGAAGGTGGGGCATGTCCGACAGATCAACCTGCCAGCGGCGCGCGTTATAGATTTGCGGGATCAGGCAGATATCGGCAAGGCCGGGCCGCGCACCAACACAATAGGGGGCCTGTTCAAACTCACCCAACATGGCCTCAAAGGCCTGCAAGCCGGGCCGGATGAAGTGCCGCATCCAATCTCCGGGCATATCAGCTGCGCCTTTGCTGAGGGCGGTCGCATGACGCGCCACCGACAGGTTGCAGACCGGGTGAATGTCCACCGCAATCGCATATGCCAGCGCCTGCACATGTGCGCGCTCTGCCGCGTCATCGGGCAGAAGGTTCATTTGGCGGGTCTGGTCCAGATAGTCGAGGATCGCCAAAGATTGCGTCAGCCGCCGCCCGTCAATATCCAGAACCGGCACAAACCCCTGTGGATTTCGCGCGATATGTTCGTCGCTTTTATGGGCGCCGCCCACCAGATCGACGACAACCGCGCGGTAATCGATTCCGGTCAGATTCAGGGCGATTCGCACCCGATAACTGGCCGAGGATCGCCAATAGTCAAAAAGGACGGTTTCGTTCACGCAGGAACCCTTCACTTGTCGGTCAAAGCTGCGGCACGAATGGCGTCAGACAATATTGCTTCGTCGCCGATGTGGTTGGCCAGAACCAGCACCAACCGGGCGTTCAGCGCGTCGCTGTCGGCTTTTTCAAGCCCCTCATGCGCTGCCAACAGCTCGGCATAGAAGTCGTCGGCTTTGTCGATATTCGGAGTTAGAATCAGATCTGACATGGCGCTTACTCCTTACCACAGGCTCTGCGGATCGCATGCCGGAAACTGTTTTCTTCAAAATTGTCCCGCCGCGCCGCCACGTGCTGATCCGGGCGGATCAGGTACACCGCGCTGGTGGCATTGCCCAAATAACGGCGCTTAAGAGCCAGTGTCTGGTCGTCCTTTACCGAAAGTGCCAGCCGCGTGACCTCAACCCCGTCTTCTTCCAACACATCCGGCGCGTCCGCGTCGATGGTCAGCAGGGTAAATTTGCCCGCCAGTTTGGGCAGCAGGAATTCATCACCCAGCGGCGCGTCCGGGCAGGCCGAGCCGGGGCGTGTTCCTGCCGGGCCGTCCAGGGCATCGGCAGAATTAAGAGTTGAGCCATCATAGGTGCAGGGCTGGCTCAGGCGTCCCGAATTCACAAGCGGCCGTGCAAACTCGTACTGTTCGCTCAGGTCCAGCACAGCATCTCGCAGAACCCGGGACATCTCGGATTTAGGCGTGATGAAATCGGTCGACTGGCTGGATTTCTGAATGTTCTCGTCGGCGCCGTGCACGCGTTCTGAATTGTAGCTGTCCAGCAGGCTTTCGGGGGCTTTGCCTTCAAGCACCAGTTTCAGTTTCCAGCAGAGGTTGTCGGTGTCCTGCAGACCGGAGTTGGCCCCGCGTGCGCCAAACGGGCTGACCTGATGCGCGCTGTCACCGGCAAACAGAACACGGCCCTTGCGGAAGCTTTCCATGCGGCGACACTGGAAGGTGTAGATCGAGACCCACTCCAGCTGAAACTCGACGTCGTCGCCCAGCATCGCCTTGAGGCGGGGGATCACATTCTCGGGGCGCTTTTCACGTTCCTTGTCGATGTCCCAGCCCAGTTGCAGGTCGATACGCCAGACATTGTCGGGCTGTTTGTGCAACAGCGCGGATTGTCCCCGGTTGAATGGCGGATCGAACCAGAACCATCGTTCCGAGGGGAAATCCGCGTCCATGACCACATCGGCGATCAGGAAGTTGTCTTCGAATACTCGCCCCTCGAAATCGATACCCAGCATGCGCCGGGTGGGTGACGTCGCACCGTCGCAGGCAATCAGCCATTCGGCCTCAAGCGTATACGGGCCTTCGGGTGTTTCGACCTCAAGCCGAACGTGATCGTCATGCGTGCCGATTGCATCGACCTTGTTACGGCCACGGATTTCTATCGGGGCACCCTCTGCCTGCAACTCCCGCACCCGTTGAACGAAGGAATCTTCGAAATGGTATTGCTGAAGATTGATGAAGGCGGGATTGGCATAGCCTTCATCCGGTTGCAGGTTGAAGTCATAGACCTGACGATCATCGAAAAAGACTTTGCCGCGGTCCCAGAGCACACCTTTGTCGACCAACCGATGCCCGCAGCCCAGCCGGTCCGCAATTTCCAGGGTACGTTGAGAAAAACAGATGGCGCGGCTGCCAAAGCTGACCTTGTCATTCTCGTCCAGAATCACAACTTCGACCCCGTGTTGGGCCAGATCGATGGCGGCTGCCAGACCAACCGGACCGGCCCCGATGACGACAACTTTGCGCCTGACGGGCGTCGGGCTGTCCTGATCCGGGCTGCGTTCATATCCGTAAAGCGGTGTTTCAAAGATCTTGTTCATGGGCTCCCCCAAACAGACGCACCAAGGTGCTGCATATCTTGTCCCCGGCGACAGGCGCCGGAGGCCTTGGCTTATGGTTTCACTGAATCCCGCCGCGTAAAACGATCTGGATCAAACTCGGCCGTTTTTCCTCAGCTTTGCAGGGCTTCCCACATCTCAAGGTCGCGTTGGGCGGTCCAGATGCGGGGCGTGTCGATGCCGCGCGCCTCGTCATAGGCGCGGGCCACGTTGAACGGCAGGCAGTGTTCGTAGATCGCGTAGTCGGCGAATTTGGGGTCACATTCCGCGCGCACGGCGTCCCAGGCTTCTTTCAGGGATCCGCCACGTGCGGCCACCTTTGCTGCGGGACGGTAGGTGCTGCTGACGAAATCGCGGGTGTTTTCGATAGCGGCGTTGACCATATCCTTGCCGACCAGCGCATCACCCCGACCCGGTGCAATGGCGTCCACATCGAACCATTTGATCGCGTCCAGAGTGTCGCCCCAGTCGTTGAAATGCCCGTCTCCGCAATAGCAGGCCGAGTGGTATTCGACGATATCACCGGTAAACATGACGTTCTGGTCTGGCACATGGATCACGATATCACCGGCAGTATGTGCGCGGCCCAGATGCATCAGGTCAACGCGGCGGTTGCCCAGATAGACGGTCATCGTGTCGCTGAACGTGGTTGTGGGCCAAGTCAGGCCGGGGATGCTTTCATGCCCTTCGAACAGGCGCGGAAAGCGTTGGAACTCGCTGTCCCAATCCTCCTGCCCGCGCTCCACCACCATGGCGCGTGCCATGTCCGACATCAGAATCTGCTGCGCGCCAAACGCGCTGGCGCCCAGAACGCGTACGGCGTGGTAATGGGTCAGCGCGACATGGGTGATCGGTTTGTCGGTGACCGACCGGACGCATTCGATCACCTTGTTGGCCAGACGTGGGGTCGCCTGTGCCTCGACGATCATCACACTGTCATCGCCGATGATCACGCCCGAATTGGGGTCGCCTTCGGCAGTAAAGGCATAAAGCCCTTCGCCGACCTCGGTGAAGCTGATCTTTTTCTCTGACATGTCCCCCTGGGACGCGAATGCTTTGGCCATGTTGGTTTTGTCCTTTTGCGGTTGCACGGAAAGCAGAGGTTGGATGCCTCCGGCGGGAGTATTTGGAAAAAGATGAAATTCAGTGCGTCATCGTTCGAAAGGGGAAGTGAAGGCGGGTAAAACGGTGCCAATGCATTCACCGAACCCGATTGTGTAGCCGTCGCCATTGGCCGCGCCGGTCAGGGTCAGGGTGTCGCCATCTTCGATGAAGCTGCGGGTTTCGCCGGTGTCCAGCGTCAGCGGCTCCTTGCCACCCCAGCTGAGTTCGAGAAGGGAGCCGCGTTCCGGTTTTGTCGGCCCGGAAATCGTGCCCGATCCCAGCAGGTCGCCGGCATTCATCGGACATCCGGATGTGGTGTGATGGGCCAGTTGTTGCGCGGCGGAATAGTACATCTGATTGTAGTTGGTTTGCGCAATTGTCGTGGCAGGTTGCCCGGCGGGCGCCATGGTGACCGACAGGTCAATGTCGTAGAGCATCGGGCCGCAATCCTTGAGGTGATCCAGCAGCTCGAACTCACGGGCTGGCGTGCCACAGCGGAACGGCTCAAGCGCTGCCTTGGTCACGATCCAAGGGCTGATCGAGGTCGCCGTTGCCTTGGCCTGAAACGGGCCCAGCGGCTGGTATTCCCAGGCCTGGATGTCCCGCGCTGACCAGTCGTTCAGCAGGACATAGCCAAAAATGTTGTCATCCGCTTCCTGCACAGTGATCGGACCATCCGAAGGGGTGCCGACAATCGCGCCCATCTCAAGTTCGATGTCAAACCGGCGGCTGGGCAGAAAGGCGGGCAGGTCCTGATCGGGGGCTTTCAGCTGACCCCAGGGGCGGCGAATATCGGTGCCCGAAACCACGACCGAAGACGCGCGGCCGTTATAGCCAATGGGAATATGCAGCCAGTTCGGCGGCAATGCGTTTTCCGGACCGCGGAACATGGTGCCAACGTTGAAGGCATGATTCCGCCCGGCATAGAAGTCGGTGTATTCACTGACCGCGAAGGGCAAGTGCATCTCGGCGTCGTCTTGCCTGACTAGCAGCGGTTCAACCTTGCTCCGTTCGTCCGAGCCTTCGGTCAGCAGACTGATCAACCGTTCACGCAGGGCAGCCCAGACAGCCGGGCCTTCCTCCATCAACGGGTTCCAGAATGGCATGTCGAACAGTGGCTCATCGCTCAGGTCAATCAGACCTTCAGCTTCGGCGGCAGTGACGTCGAGGATCATGTCACCGATGGCCACACCGCAGCGGGGCTCGCCGCCCTCGGTCGAGAATACGCCGTAAGGCAGGTTGTTCAGTGGGAACGGATGCGTCGCGTCATTGGCCGACGTCACCCAGGATGTCACTAAAGGCATACGATGTCCCTGTTTTTGAAGGTTAAGAAGGGGTTCGGAGGGATTTCAGCCCCAACAAGATGGCAGCCAGGATCATGAAGCTGCCGCCAATTCGATCAAGCCAAAGATTAGCCGGGCCTTGCAATCGACGGGCCAGCCAACTTGCGCTGCTGCCATATGCGGTCAGGAACATTCCGTCGATGACCAGATAGGTCGCCGACAGAATGGCGAATTGCGGCCAGAAGGGCAGCGTGCCATCGATGAACAGTGGAAACAGCGCGGCAAAAAAGACCACGGCCTTGGGGTTGGCGGCAGAGGTAACAAAACCCTGCATCCAAAGCGCCTTGCGGCTGGCCTTGGGCGCGGTTTGCGAGGCAGACACGCGCGCCTTAAGGATCTGTTTAACGCCGAGGTAAACCAGATAGGCGACACCAAGCCATTTGATGACGGTCAACGCGGTGGCGGATGTGGCGATCAGGGCGGCCAGGCCAAGCCCAGCCGCCAGCATCTGCAGGAAGTTCGCCGTCAGATCCCCGACAGCGGTGAACATCCCGCGCCGCAGCCCGTTAGTTGCCGAGTTTGATAACATCAGCAACTGGCTGGGCCCCGGCGTGCTCATCAACAGCAGGACAGTTGCGACATAGGTGAACCAGATGTCCAAGCTCATTTTTTCCCGGGGCTCCCGTCGAACTTCTTCTCCAGCGATGTCCAGCAGTCGATATAATCATCCTGCAACGGCGCTTCATTGGCCGCAAAGGGTGTCAGGTGCTGCGGGAAGCGGGTTTCAAACATGAACGACATCGTTTGATCCAGCTTGTCCGGCCCCAGATTTGCGTTGGATGCCTTTTCAAAGGCTTCCTTGTCTGGGCCGTGTGGGATCATCATGTTGTGCAGGCTTGTGCCGCCGGGGACAAAGCCCTGCGGTTTCGCGTCGTACTGGCCATAGATATTGCCCATCAGTTCCGACATGATGTTCTTGTGATACCACGGCGGGCGGAACGTGTCTTCCATCACCATCCAGCGTTCGCGGAACAGAACAAAGTCGATATTGGCCGTACCCGGTTGACCCGACGGAGCCGTCAGAACGGTGAAGATCGACGGGTCAGGATGGTCAAACAGGATTGCACCAACGGGGCAGTAAGTGCGCAAGTCGTATTTGTAGGGCGCATAGTTGCCATGCCATGCGACCACGTCCAGCGGGCTGTGCCCGATTTTGGTGGTGTGGAATTGCCCGCACCACTTGATGGTCACGGTCGACGGGGTTTCTCGGTCCTCGTAAGCCGCCACCGGCGCCTTGAAGTCGCGCGGGTTGGCCATGCAATTGGCCCCGATCGGGCCGCGACCCGGCAGTTCGAACTTCTGGCCGTAATTCTCGCACACAAAGCCACGCGCGGGGCCTTCCAGAACCTCGACGCGGTACAGCAAGCCGCGCGGAATGATTGCGATTTCCTTGGGCTCCAAATCGATGATTCCCAGTTCCGTCGCAAAGCGCAGCCGACCTTCCTGCGGTACAACCAGCAGCTCGGAATCGGCCGAGAAGAAATAGTCATCGACCATGGATTCCGTGACCAGATAGATATGGCTGGCCATGCCCACCTGCGTGTTTACATCCCCCGCGGTCGTCATGGTCCGCATCCCGGTCATCCAGTTCAGACCTTCATCGGAATGCGGGACGGGATCCCAGCGATACTGGCCCAGGCTAATCACATCCGGGTCGATGCAGGGGGCCGATTTCCAATAAGGAAGATCGATTTTTTCATAACGATGCGAGTGCTTTACGGACGGGCGAATGCGATAGCACCAGGTGCGCTCGGGCGGGTTGGCGGTAAAGGCCGTGCCACTCAGTTGCTCGCCATACAGGCCGTAGTTGCACCGTTGCGGGCTGTTCATACCCTGCGGCAGAGCGTCGGGCAGGGCCTCGGTTTCAAAGTCGTTTCCAAAGCCGGGCATATAACCGGCATGTGTGCCGACGGGCGTTGCAGCTTGTGTCAGCGTGTGTGGGTCAGTCGGACGATTCATGGTGTTTTCCTCCGTTTGCTGCTTGTCGGTTAATAGTTGATTTTGTAACTAACAAGCATGACACACGATGAATCCCAAAAAAATGATGACTTTGATCTGCAGAATTTTCTGCCTTTCCTTCTGAATCAGGCCGCAGAACAGGCGTCGCTAGAGTTTCAGGCGGTCTATAAGGGCCGTTACGGGATGCTTCGAACCGAATGGCGGGTGCTGTTTCATCTGGGGCTGTTTGGCGAGATGACAGCGAAAGAGATTTGCGAGCGTGCCAGAATGCACAAGACCAAAATCAGCCGCGCGGTCGCCAAGCTGGAACAACGCCGGTATCTGAAACGTACCCGGGATGAGGCTGATCGGCGGGCGGAATGGTTGACACTAACACCAGCGGGGCAAACGGTATATCGTGACTTGCGGACTGTCGCGGCAAACTACGACGCCAAACTATCAGGGGTGCTCAATGACGAAGAGGCTGCGCTGCTGCGACACATGCTGCGGCAGTTGGCCGGACTGGATTGACCACTGGTAATCGGGCCATGCCGCCCCCAGTTGTATCCCATGCTTGATACGGATTTTGGAATGACGTCATTTGAACCTGCTTCATCCTCGACCAATGACCTGATCAACTGGCTGGTCAACAAGGGGCTTGAGGGTGCTGGACAGGAAGAACTGCTAGAAGGGTTTTGTAACAGCCTCGTGGATATGGGTATCCCGTTGATGAGGTTTCACGCGGCGCAATCGACCCTGCACCCGGTCTACGGTGGAACCGGCTATAGCTGGTATAATGGTGCTGGCGGAGAATCCGAGAAATTCGAAAACACGGACGCGCCCAGCGAAGTCTGGCAGCAAAGCCCGTTATATGCCCTGCTGCACGAGGATCTCGATGAAATCCGGGTCAAACTGGTTGATCAGAATGAGCCCAGCCGCTTTCCTCTGCTGAATGATCTGCGCGAAATCGGGGCGACCGACTATTACGCGACCGGGCTTTCCTATGAGGGGTCTCAGAAAGTGCGCCTTGAGGGCGAGAAAAAGGTCAGCGATGGCGTCCTGATGTCCTGGACCAGCGACGCCCCCACCGGGTTCGAAGATAAGGACCTGAGCCGGATCAACAGCGTATTGCCGCATCTGGGGCTGGCGCTCAAATCCGCCAAGAACCAGACCCTGACCAAGGATCTGATGCGGGTCTATCTGGGCCGTGACGCCGGTCGCCGTGTCCTGTCGGGTGAAATCCGGCGCGGTTCGCTGCAACAGATCGATGCGGTGATCTGGAACTTCGACCTCGAAGGCTTCACCAACCTCGCCGAAGACCTGCCGGGCCATGAGATCATCGACATGCTGAACGATTATCTGGCTGTGGCTGTCGGCGTGGTGCATGACAGGGGCGGGAACATTCTGAAATTCATGGGCGACGGCTTGATGGCCATGTTCGACGTTGGCGAGATCGACGAAGACGCCCGCGCCGCGCTCAGCGCCGTGCCTCTGTTGCAAGCCCGTATGGATGAACTGAACGCCAGACGTTTGGATCAGCGCCTGCCAGTTGCTAACTTCACTCTGGCCCTGCACGCGGGTGAGATCCTCTATGGCAATATCGGGTCCGAGACCCGGTTGGATTTCACGGTCATCGGCCCCGCCGTCAACCAGGCCGCGCGTATTGCAGGGATGCACCGATCATTGGGCCAAAGGATACTGATCTCGGACGACGTCGCCCGTGCTGCACAACCCTGCGCGCAGGAGCTTGTGTCGGTCGGCCGCTACATGCTGCGCGGTGTGCACGAACCGAAAGAGCTGTTTGCGGTGTATTCTCCGGATGGGGTATCAACGACCAATTGATCCTCCAGCCTGAGAACCCTCTGACGCTGCAAAGTAACCTAAGAACACCTATGAAATGGTTGCTGCCATTTCTTGGCACCCTTCGTGTTGCCGTCCGGACGTTCCGATGTTGAAAACCGAACGGAACGTGGTGTTTCCGATGGCAGTGACCGGCAGATTTGTCCGGATGGTCGACCTTGGTGCAGATAGCGTCCTATGGCCGGATTGATCTCAAATTGACATCTACGTTTCACTGTGCGGACAAATGGTTATGGTACTTAACAGTGAGAACGGCTCGTATCCTCGCATCAAGTCTATGCCAACAACCTAATGACCTCACAACTCAATGCTATTTCGTATTAGGAGAACAAATTGACCGAACACATAACCCTCAGAGATGGTAGAACGCTCGCTTTCAGCACTTACGGCGACCCAGATGGAACACCGGTGATTTTTAGCCATGGGTTTTCAGACTCTCACGTCATTCGTCAGCCCGACGACAGCCTAACCGCTTCGCTTGGTGTGCGTTGGATTGCAGCAGACCAGCCCGGTGTCGGCGGGTCGAGCCCGAAGAAGGATCGGAAAATGATCGATTGGGGCGCTGATATGGAGGACCTGGCGGACCATCTTGGCCTCGATACATTCAACGTCGCGGGTCATTCCGGAGGCGGCCCCCACGCTTTGGCGGTGGCATTTCACATGCCCGAACGTGTGCGCAAGGTTGCGCTCGCGTCTCCGGTGGCGCCATTCGATGAACCCGGCGTTACCAAAATGCTGGTACTCAAGGATCTGAAGACCATCGCGAAACTGCGCCATCTGACTGTATTGATCCGCTGGGCAGAGCGTATGGGCGCGAAAAGTGCTTTGAAGGACATCCCTTCATATGTGGAATCTGTCGTTGACCAAATGCCCAACGAAGCCAAGACAATGCTCCGCAATCCAGAGCAGCAAGCCTTGTTCGAAGAGAACTTTCGTCTCGGTTATCAACAAACCGAGGAAGGCGTTTTCGAAATGACGATGGCTCTTTGGGACTGGGGGTTTTCGCCAAAGGAGGTCCAGCAACCAGTAGAGATGTTTTATGGGACTGCGGACGACATTATCTCACCGGAGATGCCTCGACACCTCTGCTCCGAGCTTCCCAACTGCACAGCGCACGAGTGGGTGGACGCAGGACATTATGGGTTTGTTGACCGCGAACGGTGGAGCGAATTTGTCGGCGCGGTCGCAAGTTTGCCTTAGCAAGTCAACGTTGGCTATGTCCTAAAACCGATCAGCACGGTAGTTGATCAGAAATCGATCTCAACACCCGGCAGGTTCAGCTCTTTCATCATGTCGCGCAGCTCTTGCCGGGCCGCGATGTTCGAGATGTTCAGTTGCTTGACGCCGATATCCTTGAGGTCCAGCAGGGTCAGGCCGCGAGGGAACAACTCGCGGAAGATAACCCGTTCGGAAAAGCCCGAGGCGACGCGGAAGCCGATGCGCTGTGAAAGCATCTCGATTGCGCGTTGCATCTTTTCCTTGTTGACCATGCGCTGCGTACCGACCCGGTTGCGAACCACGACCCAGTCGATGGGCTTCAGCCCGGCCTGTGCCCGCAATTGCCGCGCGTTCCAGACCATCTCGGAATAGACCGAGGGGCCAAGGATTTTTTCGCCCTTCGAGTCGATCCGCGCCAGCAAGTCAAAGTCGATGAAACTGTCATTCAGCGGCGTGATCAGCGTATCGGCCAGCGAATGCGCCACCTGGCTGAGACGGGTATGAGAGCCCGGGCAGTCGATCAGGATGAAGTCGCTGTCGCTTTCCAATTGGGAAACAGCAGCGGACAGGCGATGGTCATAGATGTTTTCACCCGGTTGCAACGTGGCGGCATCGATCTCGGGCAGATCGTGATGGCGTGGGCTGGGCAGCGTCAGGTCCGAGCTTTTGAGAAAGTTGTTCCGGTTCTCGAAATAGCGTCCCAGACTGCGTTGCCGCAGGTCCAGATCCAGCGTGCTGACCTTGTGTCCCAATCGGGCCAGCGCGGTTGCCACATGCATCGACACGGTCGATTTGCCTGCGCCACCCTTTTCGTTCCCGACCACAATGATATGTGCCATGCTTGTATTCCCAAGTCTTGCCGTGTTTCACTACACGTTGTTGGCAGCCACTATATGTTGTGTCGCCTTCGATGAAAAGAACCTCAAGCGGCGCTTTCGGGCAATATCAGACTCTAATTTGGAAAACCCTGCGCAACGCGCGGGTTAGACAGGGGCGCTTGCCAAAACATTGTCCCTGATTCACAGTCTGAACACGGTTTCGGCAGGGAGAATACGGCTTGGAACACCTGTTCCTGAACGTTTTGAACGTGGTTCTGCCGGTTCTGATCTGCGCCGGGGTGGGCTATGGCCTTGCTGTGATTCAGGCGCCATTCGACAACAAGGTGATCGGCGGGATCGTCTCAAAAGTCGGTTATCCGACACTGATCATCTCGCATTTATCGACCACCACACTGGCGGTAGGCACCTTTCTCGACATGATGGCGGCGGCCGCTCTAGCGGTGACAGGGTTCGGAGTGTTGGGGTTCGTGGTGCTCAAGGCACTGCGCCTTCCGGTGCGGGCGTTTCTGACGCCGCTGATGCACGGGAATGTCGGCAATATCGGGCTGCCGATCACACTGCTTGCGCTGGGCGATGCGGGCATGGCTTATACGATGGCTTTTGTCGTGGTCGTGCTGATCAGCATCTTCACCGTGGGCATGTGGATTCCGGCCGGAGAGTTCTCGCCAAAGAAACTGGCGACTTCGCCGATAATCTACGCGGTTGCGTTTTCGCTGATCCTGATGACGACGGGAACCAGCCTGCCGCAACCGATTGCCAAATCCTTTGACATACTGGGCGGGTTGTCGATTCCGCTGATGCTGCTGACGCTGGGCCATACCCTTGCGACATTGCGGGCAAAAAGTCTGGGCAGGGCCGTTTTGCTGACGGTTCTGCATCTGGCAATGGCGGTTCTGATTGCCGCTGCCCTGATCTGGTTGTTCGGGTTTACGGGCGCTGAACGCGGTGCGCTGATCCTGTGCTGCCTTATGCCGTCATCCGTGGCGACCTATCTGTTCATTGACCAGCATGTGCCTGAATACGGACCTGACGTGGCCGGGTTTATTCTCGTGTCAACGCTCAGCACAATCCTGGTTCTGCCGATTGCGCTGTCCTACTGGATCTGACGCCACCCTATGCGCAGGGGCAAAAATCGCTAAACTGCTGAATAATTGTATTAAACAATCCTAGTCCGAGGGCAATTTCATGCGCAACAAGACCTCGACAGATGTATCACCGCAGTCCCGCGCCCGTGTGGTGCTGGCGATGACGGCGATCTGCATGATGGTCGTGGGGTTTAACACCACCGCTGTGACCACCATCCTGCCCAACCTCAAGGCCGAGTTCGATCTGACGCCCTCGGGGCTGCAATGGGTGATGGCCACCTATTCCGTGGCCAGTGCCACGCTTGTTTGCATCGTCAGCCGCCTGGGGGACATCACTGGCAAGATGGGGGTGTTCTTCTTCGGCATGATTGTCTTTGCCATCGGGTCGGCCTCGGCCCTGTTTGCGCAGGATGGGGCGATGCTGCTGTTCGGGCGCGGTGCGCAAGGGGCAGGCGCGGCGGCGCTGTTCGGCACCTCATTGTCCCTGTTGACGGCGGCCACACCCGAGGAGCAGCGCGCCAGCGTCACAGGCTTTTGGGGCGCGATTGTCGGCCTTGCGATCGGTGTCGGCCCAATCGTCGGCGGCGCGTTCGGGCATTATGTCAGCTGGCGCGCGGTCTTTGCAGTTGACCTGCTTTTGCTGGCGATGGCGTTCGCCATCGGTCTGCATGTCAGCAAACGGAAGTATGTTCCCGACACGCGCCTTGCCGGGGCACAATTCGATTATGCGGGGGCTGTGGCCATCCTGTTTTTCCTGGGGCCCTTGTCCTTTGCGCTTAGCAATGGGGAAAGCGGCGGGTGGACCTCACCGCTGACACTTGTGCCACTGGCCGTGGCAGCGGTGTCGACAGTGGCCCTTGTGATCGTGTCCCGACGCAGCGACGACCCGCTGATCGAGCTGCGGTATTTTCGTCATCCGCGTTACTTCATGGCCGCAGCGGGCATGTTCTTTACCGGCTTCACACTGTTCTGCTTCTTTGTCTATTTCAACGTTTTCGTCCAATCACCGGATGCCTTCGGGTACTCGTCCATCGGCGCGGGGTTGGCGATCATGCCGCTCAGCCTCAGCATGTTCGTGATCTCGGTCGTCGCGCCCCGCTTTCTTGCCCCCTACAGCTTTCAGTGGCCGGTTGCGTTTGGCCTTGGGGCGATGGGGATTGGGTTCCTGCTGCTGATGGCGACCGAGAACACCACGCAATACTCGGAAATCTGGTGGAAGCTGCTGATTGTCGGGGTTGGGCTGGGCATCTGTTTTTCCCTGCTGCCGCGTCTTGGCCTGCGCCTGTTGCCCGAAGAACATGTGGGGCAGGGGTCCGGTGTCATCAACGCCTGCCTCTATTTCGGGGCGACCCTGGGCGCCGTGGTCGGAGGGCTGGCCGAAGCCATCACCAGACGTCGGGGCCTGTCCGAAGTGATCGATGCGCTGCCCGCTGGTTCCACCCAGCGTCAGGATCTGGCCCATGCTTTGACACACGGAACGCCGGGCCAGATTCAACAACTGATCGCCGGGATGGACCCTACAAGCGGGGCTGCATTGGCCAAGGCCCTGCGAGATTTGCAGGATAACGCGTTCGACAGCGCCATGCTGGTGGCAGCAATTGCGGCGCTGACCGGAATGATCCTTGCGTTACTACTGCTGCGCGGACCGGTGCCGCCTGTGCATAGCGCGGCGGACCTGACCCGCGATCCGAACTAACCGCCCAGGTACACCCCGTTTTTCGGGCGGTAAAACACCTTTTGGTCGTGCAGCTTGCCCAGAAGATCGTGAATGCGCCGCAGAGTGTCTTCGCGATCGACCTTGCCGTCCTCGACCTCATCCAGCGCGGCTTGCGACAAGGACGCGACCGAGCTGCGCAACGCCGTTTCGATCAGGTCCATATCCTCGATCGAAAGCTCGATCATGTCATTGTATTGGGGCATGTCGTTAATCTCCGTGGCAGCTGAACCTGGGTCACCATACAGTGTATCACCTCCGGGCCTTAACCGAAAACGCGATTTCCGGAGTGACCTCATCAGGCCAATGAAGGCCGAAAAAAGAAAAAGGCCGCCCAAAGGGACGGCCTTTCGCATTTGAATCGGGACAGGCTTAGAAGCCCAGACCTTCGTATTTCTTCTTGAATTTCGAAACACGGCCACCAGCGTCCAACAGGCGGGACGAACCACCGGTCCATGCCGGGTGCACGGAGGGGTCGATTTCCAGTGCCAGCTGGTCGCCTTCGCTGCCCCAGGTGGATTTCATCTGAACCACGGTGCCATCGGTCATTTTGACGTCGATGATGTGGTAGTCGGGATGGATGTCTTTTTTCATCTTTCCGCTCCTTACGCCTCGGCGCCAGCCTTGGGCTTGTAGTTGGTGACCTCTGCGATACGCGCGGATTTACCACGACGCGAGCGCAGATAGTACAGTTTGGCGCGACGGACGCGGCCACGGCGGACAACGGTGATGCTGTCGATGTTGGTCGAATGCAGCGGGAACACGCGCTCCACACCTTCGCCAAACGAGATTTTGCGGACGGTGAACGAACCGGCGATGCCGTTGCCACCTTTGCGCGCGATGCAGACGCCTTCGTAGTTCTGCACACGGGTACGCGACCCTTCGGTCACTTTAAAGCCGACACGGATGGTGTCACCGGCTTTGAAATCGGGGATGTCTTTCCCCAGGGCGGCAATCTGTTCCGCCTCAAGCTGTGCGATCAGGTCCATCGCATTCACTCCTATCTGCTCGTGGTTGGTCCACGAAGTTTGGGCACGGCCTGAGAGCTCTTGGTCTTCACCGGGTCCTGCGTACAGCCCGCCAGAGGTCAGATCGAATGTTCCTTTGGTCCGGTTCGATCCGACACGTCCATGCAGAAGAAAGCGGGACGCCATGCCGTGATGCAAACCAAAACACCGGAGTCGCAGGAAGCGGCACCGGATTGCGGTCGTTTAAGGGTATTGCGGGCAGGGATCAAGAACAAATTGCGCGTCCCGGCGGTGGGAATCCGCCTTTGCGAAACTGTACCGTTGCCATAGCGGCCAGATCAGGCATTCTGAAGGAAATTGAAAGAGCAGAAATTTCAGACAGGAACCAATGATGCGAATTGCATTTGCGCTGGCGGTTACGGCTGCTTTGCTTATGTCGTGTGGACGCGGCGGCCCGAAACCCCAGATCGTGGAACCAAGTCCGGGCGTGGACAGGACAGCACCGTCCGTGATCTACCCCGATTTCGGCGATGCCGACCCGCATGACTGGGAGGGCCGCCATCCCGGGCACTACCCGATCCACGGCTTGGATGTCTCACGCTGGCAGGGGCCGATTGACTGGCGCAGGGCCAAAGCCTCAGGGGTAAGCTTTGCTTTTATGAAAGCGACCGAGGGTGGCGATGTGGCCGACCCGCTGTTCGACGAGCACCGGCGCGGGGCGCAGGCGGCGGGCGTGCCTTGGGGGGCCTACCACTATTACTACTTCTGCCGATCGGCCCGGGAACAGGCGCGCTGGTTCATCCAAAACGTCCCCAAAGGGGCAGACCTGCCGCATGTGCTGGACATGGAATGGACGCCGCATTCCAGAACCTGCACATTGCGGCCCGATGGCAGAACCGTCCGGGCCGAGGCGCAGCGTTTTCTGGACATTCTTGAACGGCATTATGGTCGCCGCCCGATTGTCTATACCACCGTGGATTTCTTTTCAGACACCGATATCGGTCGCCTGCCCAAGACCGAATTCTGGCTGAGATCCGTCGCTGGCCACCCGCGCCAGGTCTATCCCCGAACGGTATGGCGGTTCTGGCAATACACCGGCACCGGGCTGGTGCCGGGAGTTCAGGGCAAGGTGGACATCAACACCTTCAACGGTACGCCAGAGACCTGGGCCAGCTGGAAAGCCGGGCGTTAGCTGTTCGGTGTTCCGTAGGTTTCGATGGTGCCGCCGCTGACCAGATGATCTAGCCGACGCTCACGCTCTTCCCCAAAGGCATTGCGCACCCAGAATGATTCGCCTGCGCTGAGTTCGCGACGCTCGAACCCGCGCTCGCGCAGGCAGCGATCCACCTGATCGATTTCACCCTGCGCACGCAGCTCGTCCTGAAACGGAGCTGTGACCGCAGGCCCGATAATGATGCCCCAGAGAAGAATGTTGGTGGCATAACCCCCGATGACCGCGCTGTTGCCGCCCTCGTCAGCTTCCTGAGAGCAGGAGTCAACCGCAACCCGTGCCGCGTGCAAATTGTAACCGGCTTGTGTCGGAACGGACATACCAAGAGGTTTGGTGGTACAGGCGGAAGCAACCAGCAACGCGCCAAGCAATAGCTTTTTCATTATGTCGTCAGTCTCACTAAAACGTTTTCCAAAATCGTATGGAATTCAAAAGTGATTAAATTGAGGCGCGCTCAACTTCAAATGGCATTCTGACATACATTGGACCTGCGGCATGTCCGCCACATTCCGTGTCCTTAATCCGGTGCCTCGTCGCTGTTTTTCACGTATTCAGCCCAGATATCGGGACGCCGTTCGCGGGTCAGATCCTCGGCTATGTTATGACGCCACTCGGCGATGCGGCCGTGATGGCCGGACATCAGAACCTCAGGGATCGCACGGCCTTCCCACTCCGCCGGGCGTGTGTATTGCGGGTGCTCCAGCAGGCCCGAGGAAAAGCTTTCCTCTTCGGTCGACGCCTGATTGCCCAGTACGCCGGGGATCAGGCGCACGGTTGCATCGATCAGGGCCTGTGCAGCGATTTCCCCGCCGGTCATGACGAAATCGCCCAGCGACACCTCTTGCACGCCGTAATGCTCCAATACACGTTCGTCCACACCTTCGAAGCGGCCACATAATAAGGTCATCCCGTCACAGCGGGCGAGGTTCTGCATCATCCGCTGGTCCATGCGACGCCCACGCGGGCTGAGGTAGATCAGCGGCCAATTCCCCTGAATGCCAGCCATGCTGTGTTCGATCGCATTGCCCAGCACGTCTGCTCGCAACACCATTCCTGCACCACCCCCGGCAGGGGTGTCATCCACGTTGCGATGCTTGCCGACACCGAATTGCCGCAGATCCACGGTCTCCAGTTGCCACAGCCCCTCCTGCAGGGCCTTGCCGGTCAAGCTTTCACCCAGAACACCGGGGAAGGCTGACGGGAACAGCGTGATGATCTTGGCTTTCCACACCCCATGGAGGTCCGGGGTTGGGGTCATCAGCTCACGTGGCTTCAGGGTCGGACGGATCGCCTTGCGGCCATGGGATCTGCTGGGTTTGTCTGTCATGTCTGGCGGGCCAGTTCGTTCTGCGCGGATTGAATCACAGCCTTCTTCTGGGTGATCATGGCGGCTTCGTCCAGCGATGAACGGTTCAGGGCCAGCAATTCTTGCAGCACATCGGTGGAAAATCCGGGGCTTGTCCGCGTTGGGCCGACAAGCTGCGTGGATTTTTCACGTGGCAGGTTCAGGAATTCCGCCAAAGGGGCACCTGAGCCAAGTCTGTGGCTCTGAACCTCTTCCATCCATCCGGTCCGCACAGTTACCGATGGCAGCCGCTCCTGAATCCTGTCCACCGTGTCCTGCAAGGGCGGCAAATGGCCAAGGTCGTCGCAATAGTCGTCCAGATCCTGAACCAGGCGGGAATGCTGCAAATCATGCGCCCAGAGGCTGCGCAACCATTGGTCGCGCTGGCGCAAGGACAGGTAGACAGTAATCTCCATTTCCTGCCCCACGAAACGGCGGCGCACCACGCTGACCAGAGTATTCGCCAGTTCCGGCGCAGCGCCATAGCCTTCGCTTTTGTTTCTGCTGGGGCGCAGGCCCAGAAAGTTCTCTTCGCTCAGGATCAGCCCGCGCCGTGTCCCGAAATTCAGACCGTCGAGGAATTCGCGCATCTGGCCACCGAACCCTGCCAGAGTCGCATCCAGACGATAGATCGAATGGCGTGTGGCTGCCTCGCTCAGCCCCAGCTTGCGCGTTTTATACGGAAGAACCAGCGAATAGCGCGGCCAGATCAATTCCCGGTTTTGATACAGAAAGGACTGTGCTGCAGTCATGCCTGTCTTGTGCAGGCCCAGATGCAGCAGGACCCGACGCATCAGATCAGGCCTTCGGGCGGGTCGGCCACGATACGGCCTTTCTCAAGGTCCACTGTGGGCACCACCTGCAGCGTGAAGGGCAGCAAAACGGTGGCTTTCAGGCCCGGCCCATGCAGTTCCAGCAGATCAGCGGCACCGTGGTTCTGTACGGATTTGATTTTGCCCAGCAGAGTGCCGCCGGTGTCATAAACCTCAAGCCCGATCAGGTCGGTGTGGTAGAATTCATCATCGGGAAGCGAGGGCAACTGATCGCGCCGCGCAAACAGCCTTAGACCATTCAGGGCATCCGCCTGTTCCTTGGTTTCAACCCCGCCAAGACGCGCCGCAAAGCCGTTCTTGATCGCGCGTGTCAGAACCACCGGATAGCGTTCCTTGCCCGCTTCATCGGTCAGTGGCGAATAGGCCTCGATATCCTCGGGAATCGCGCAAAAGCTTTTCAGGCGCACTTCGCCGCGTACGCCATAAGACCCTGCAATGCTGCCGACGCAGATCAGATCACTCATGGGCTGCCCCCGCTGTCAAACAGATCCCGTTTCTCCATTCGCCAAGCCCTTCACAGGCTTCGCGCTGATTGTTGCGTTCAAAGAACACGCCGACAATAAAAGCGATCAGCAACAGAATGGGAAGTCGTATCAATCCGAACATAAGGCCTTACCGTATCTCGATCTTCAGGTCTTCGGCCCGGTTTTCCCAGCCGACCTGCTCCAGTTCAGGCGTATCCGATACGTTTTCCGGCCATCCGACACAGAAGTATCCGATCAGACGCCAGTCATTCGGGATGTCCAGATCGCGCATCATCTGCTCGGGGTTCAGGATTGAAACCCAGCCCAGCCCCAATCCTTCGGCCCGCAGGGCAAGCCAGAACAGGGTGATGGCGGAGACGACGGAATAACGCCGCATCTCGGGCATCGTACCTGCTCCAAGACCCATCCCCTTGTCAGTGCTGTCGTCGCAGAAGACGGCCAGTTGCACCGGGGCTTCTTGCATTCCGGACAGTTTCAGGCGGCTGTAAAGCTGCGCCTTTTCGCCGGAATACCCCGCCAGAGCGTCGTCATTGGCGGTTTGAAAATTCTTCAGCGCCGCAGCTCTTGCCGCTTTGCTTTCGACGCGGATCACGCGCCAGGGTTCGCTGAGCCCCACCGAAGGCGCCAGTCGAAATGCGTCGAGGCAGCGCGCCAGCACTGCCTCGTCCACAGGATCGGTGCGAAACCGGCGCACATCGCGCCGGAGCCGCAACAACAGTTCGAACTGCGTGCGAAAATCGTCGGTGAAAGTCTGATCCCGCACGCGCCCGCCTGCTTATTCTTCTGCCGCTGCTTCTTCAGCAGGCGCAGCAGCCGCTTCGGCAGCTTCAGCAGCCTTTGCCGCTTTCTCTTCCGCGCGTTCCTGAGCTTTCTTGCCCGGTGTACCCTTGTTGGGGTTGTTGCGCTCGGCCTTGTCGCGTGTTCCGGCGGCTTCCAGCATACGCGCGATACGGTCGGTGGGCTGAGCGCCCTGATCCAGCCAGTACTGAACGCGCTCCATGTTCATTTTTACGCGCTCTTCGCTGTCTTTCGGCAGCAGCGGGTTGTAGGTGCCCAGTTTCTCGATGAAACGGCCGTCGCGGGGCATACGGCTGTCAGCCGCAACGATGCGATAGAAGGGACGTTTTTTCGAGCCGCCGCGGGCGAGACGAATTTTCATTGCCATGGTGGTATCTCCTTTGAATGGCATCACGCCAGAGGCGTGTCTTTGTTTGAGCCGGCGTGGGTGCCGGTTAGTTCTGGTGTTTCTTATGGTGTCGGATGACTTCCTGAATGATGAAATTCAGGAAAGCCTTGGCGAAATCGGGGTCCAGATCGGCCTCTTTCGCCAGGTCTTCTAACCGTGCGATCTGCGCGGCTTCGCGCGACGGATCGGACGGGGGAAGGTCGTGTTCGCCCTTGAGCTTGCCAACGGCCTGGGTGTGCTTGAACCGCTCGCCCAGCGTATAGACAAGGATGGCATCCAGCCGGTCGATGCTCTCGCGATGCTCTTTCAGCAGCGCCGCGGCGCGTGTCACGGGGTTGTTCATTGGCCAGTCCTTTCGGCGGTCAAGGCGGGTTCAGACAAATCGATTTGCGGGTGCCGCCAGATCTGGGCACGTTTGCCCAACAGCTCGGCGTCCTGATCTTCCAGCGACGCGCCAAGACGCCCAGCCAAAGCGCGCGAACGGTCGTTGGCATGCGCGATATAGCTGATGACGCCATTCAGCCCCTGATGACGGGCGGCATACTCTCGCGCGGCTTTCGCGGCTTCAAAAGCCAGCCCCTTGCCCTCGGCTTGTTCCATCAGTGTCCAGCCCAGCTCGGGTTCCTTCCAACCCGGAGCATCAATCATGCCTGCCCAGCCTACGAAATCACCACTCGACTTTTCGGTCAGGTGCCACAGGCCAAAACCATTCAGAGACCAATGACCCAAACGTTTAACCAGTGCGTCCCAGCTGCCAAGCGAGTCCTTCGGCCCGCCAACCATATGGCTGCGCTCGGTCGCAAAAAATGCGGTCATCGCGGGCAGATCGTTCAGATGCGGCGCACGCAGGATCAGACGCTCGGTCTCGATTTCAGGGATCGTGAAGGTCGTCATGGGCGCATCTCCGACAATTGGTCGGGGCCGGGATGGCGATAGACCATTTCGGTGGCGTGGGTGACGTTTTCATAGCTGCGTTCGTAATGCGCACCCATCCGCTCGGCCAACGCGACAGAACGATCATTGCCGGGCATGATGTTCGAGCTCAGGGTTTCAAAACCCAGCACTTCATAGCCATAGCGACGGATCTCTTCCGCTGCTTCGCGGGCATAACCCTTGCCTTCGCTGCCTTCGAACATGACCCAACCCAGTTCGGGTTCGGGCCAGCCTTCGGGATACCAGAGGCCAACGAAACCGACAGGCTCTGCGGCGCGCGTTTCTACCATCCAAAAGCCATAGCCGTGCAGCACCCAGTGGCCGATCATGCTGGCAAACCAGCGCCAGGCTTCATTTCGGCTCAAAGGACCGCCAAAGCCCCAACTGCGGTCCTTGTCGGCAAAGAACTTTGCGACGTCATCGAAATCGCGGGCTTCGGGGCCACGCAGGATCAAACGCTCTGTTTTCAGTGTCGGAATTTGGAGGTCGATCATGCGTAAGCCTCCATCCCGCCGTTCACCAGATCGGCCGGGGCAGGGTGCCGCCAGATCTCGGATTTGCCGAACTTGGGGTGATCGTAATGATACTCGAACTCAGCACCCAGCCGCTTGGCCACCGCCTTGCTGGCGTGGTTGTCCAGATCGATCAGCGAGATTGCTGTCTCCCAACCCAGAACGTCATAGGCATAGGCGCGCGCGGCCAACCCGGCCTCGGTCGCATAGCCCTTACCAGTGGCATGGTTCAACAATGTCCAGCCAACCTCGGGTTCCGGCCAGCCGTCGGGGCACCACAGACCGACCCGCCCGACATAGGTTCCGGTGTCTTTTTCCTCGACACTCCAGTACCCGTAACCGCGCATCGCCCAATGCCCCAGCAGCGAGGCGACGACCCGCCAAACCTCATCCCGGCGCAGCGGGCCGCCGACGAACTTTGCGGCATCACTGGCGAAGAACGCGGTATCCGCGTCGACATCGGCCTCGGACGGTGCGCGCATGATCAGGCGCTCGGTCTCAAGTGTGGGGATGTTGAGCAGCGTCATGTGCTAGCCTCCATCCCACCGGGTTTGTGGCGGAAAACACAAACTGGCGCGTCGAAAGCGGCCTCGGCCCGCTGGTCGCGTGTCGCGCCGACGCGTTCGGCGAGCTTCGCTGAGCGCGTGTTCGCAGGGTCCACGTAGCTGACCAGCGAAGGCAGGGCATGCGGGCCCAAGGCAAAATCCCGTGCGGCGGTAACAGCTTCTGCGGCGATGCCCTGGCCTTCGGCCTCGGTTGTCAGCAGATAGCCAAGCTCGTGCTCGTGATCACCGAACTCCATCCCGGTAGAAACAAACCCCAGTACCCTGTCATCGTCCCGGTCAACGATGGTCCAGAGCCCGGCACCCCGCAGCAGCCAGCCAGCGACGTACTGCATGAAATCCAGCCATGCACCCTCACGATCAAATGGCCCGTCCATGTACCGTGCGCGGTCAGACATCAAAATGTCAGCATACTTATCGAAATCGCCAATCACCGGCGCACGCAGAACCAGCCGCGCGGTTTCAAGCCGCGGCAAAGCTGCGCCCAGCCGCCCAGACAGGGCGGCTGCAGGGCCGGTGGCCGGAGCCTCCCAGGGATATGCCGATTGGGCGATCACTTACTTCTTCTTCCCGAAGCCGCTGAGGCCCGGAGGCAGACCCATGCCGCCGCCCAGACCGGGCAGGCCGCCGGGCATCTTGCCGCCCATCGCCTTGGCCGCCTGTTCCAGCGCCTTGGGATCCATGCCTGCGGCCATTTCCTCGGGCGACGGGCCGCCTTTGCCGAACATGCCCTTCATGGCCTGTTTCAGCATCTTGCCTTTGCCCATTTTGCCCATCTTCTTCATCATGTCCGACATCTGCCGGTGCATTTTCAGCAGCTTGTTGAGGTCGCTGACCTCCATGCCCGAACCGGCGGCGATGCGCTTCTTGCGGCTGGCCTGCAGCAATTGCGGGTTGGCACGTTCGCGTTTGGTCATCGACTGGATCATGGCGATCTGCTGGCGCAGGATTTTGTCGTCGAGCCCCGCCTGATCCATCTGCTTGGCCATTTTGCCCATGCCCGGCATCATGCCCATCATGCCCTGCATGCCGCCCATCTGGATCATCTGTTCCAGCTGCATCTTCAGGTCGTTCATATTGAACTGACCTTTGACCATGCGCTTCATCATGCGCTCGGTCTGTTCGATCTCCATCGTTTCCTGGGCCTTTTCGACCAGAGCAACGATGTCGCCCATGCCCAGAATACGACCGGCGATCCGGTCCGGCTCGAAGGTTTCCAGGGCGTCCATCTTCTCGCCCAGACCGACGAAGCGGATCGGCTTGCCAGTGACTGCGCGCATCGACAGCGCCGCACCGCCGCGCCCGTCACCGTCCATACGGGTCAGGACCACGCCCGAGATGCCGACCTTGGCGTCGAACTCCTCGGCCACCTCGACGGCGACCTGGCCTGTCAGGCCGTCGACGACCAGCAGGGTTTCACGCGGGTCAACCACGTTGCGGACCTGCTCGACCTCGTCCATCAGCACTTCGTCGATGTGCAGACGGCCCGCGGTGTCGAGCATGTAGACGTCATAGCCGCCCAGCGTTGCCTGCTGTTTGGCGCGCTTGGCGATGTCGACCGGCTTTTGGCCCGGAACAATCGGAAGCGTATCCACACCGACCTGTGTACCAAGAACCGCCAGCTGATCCATCGCCGCCGGGCGATAGACATCGAGCGAGGCCATCAGGACCTTCTTGCCTTCTTTCTCTTTCAGGCGCTTGGCGAGCTTACCGGTGGTGGTCGTCTTCCCCGAGCCCTGCAGACCAACCATCAGGATCGGGGCAGGCGGGTTGTCGATCTTCAGCTTGCCGGGGTCTTCCTCGCCGCGCAGGGTGTCGACCAGCTCGTCATGCACGATCTTGACGACCTGCTGACCGGGGGTGATCGACTTGGTGACGGCCTGACCGGTCGCCTGTTCCTGTACTTTCTTGACGAAGGCGCGCGCCACCGGCAGCGAGACGTCAGCCTCAAGCAGGGCAACGCGAACCTCGCGCAGGGCGGTCTTGACGTCCTCTTCGGACAGCGCGCCTTGTTTCGTCAGCCGATCAAAGACGCCAGAGAGGCGTTCGGATAGATTTTCAAACATGCCTTCGGCCTCCTATGCCGGTTATCTGGTGGCGCCTCCTAGATAGGATGCGCCGGTTAAATGCACAAACGCCCCCACGGGCGAAACTCGCTGGTGGGGGGCGATCCCTGAACGACTCAAGGGACCGGAAGGGTCGTCTCTTCCGGATGTTTGCGGCGATTTAGGCCGATTGGCTGGCAGAGTCAACCTTGCGCGCGGGCAGCCAGTCATTGACCGCGTCGACCATCCGCTGCGCGCCGCGTCCGCTGACATAGGCTTCGACAATCGGATGTCGTCCGGCGCTCATGCCCTTTCCCAGGATCAGAACCGGACGATGCATCTTGGACGTGGTCCCGTCGCGGGAAGAGGTGGTGGTTTCCACCTCGGCATGGGACAGGTTCGACAGCTCATGTTCTACAGTGTCATATCCAAAGAGCGATTGGCGACGGATCAAAATGCTATTGCTGTTGCGATCCAATATGACCTGAACGCGGCGCACAAAGACGCAGAACGCGCCAAAGCCTAACCCGCCACCGAACAGCGCAAAGATAGAGCCGAACCAGATGCCCTCGCCGCCTTCGGTCGCCATGAAGAGGCCTGCGCCGACAAAGCAAAGGATAAAGACGACCAGCATGATGCCGATCAGCCAAGGTGTGTTGGACAGGATCAATTGATCTGGGGTGTTGCGCGTCACTTTCATGGCGGCACGCTACCACTGAATTCTGGCACTGTCGTGACTTGAATTCGTCGACGTGTTGCGCGATGAGCGCGCCAAACAGGAGGTTCCCATGGACGCGTCATCTGCTTTTCAGGATACTTTGCCGCTCAGTTCCGACGCGCTGTTGGCGCAATTGGATGCGTGGGGCCTGACCTATCGGTTGCATACACATGTTCCGCTGCGCACTGTCGAGGATGCCAAGTCCGTCGAGGATCAGTTCATGGTGCCGGGTGAAAACGCCCTGCGGGTCAAGAACCTGTATCTGCGCGACAAGAAAAAGCGCAACTATCTGGTGACGCTGGAACAGAGCCGCGAGATTGACCTCAAGGCGCTGGGGGCCGAGCTTGGCATTGGCAACCTGTCCTTCGGCTCGGCAGACCGTCTGTTGCAGAACCTGGGCATCCGTCCCGGCGCGGTCAGTCCGCTGGCGATGATCAACGGGGTTCAGAATGACGTGCGGTTCTTCATGGACGCCGCCGCCCAACAGGCGGATGTCATCTACATGCATCCGTTGGTCAATGATCGTACCGTTGCGATGTCGCGCGATGATCTGATGGCGTTCTTCGGTCGGATTGGGTGCGAGGTGACCTGGCTGCCGTAAGGAACGCGCCTTGCGGCGCGTGTCTCCGACGGAGGTATTTTTGAACAGAAGAAGGGGCGGGCGGTTATTGCGGCTCGCTCAGGGCTTCGTTCAGGGCTGCGGCGACATGCGCAGCTGACGGGTTGACGAACAGGTGCCCGGCGGCCTCGAATACCGGATCGTCCAGATGGTCGGGAAAGGCCAAGGGCAGCTCGGTACAGGCCAGCAGGATCGCGGTTCCGGGGGTTGCGTGTTTGCTGCAAAAGGCCAGCAGCCGCGCGCGAGCCGTGTCGGACACACCACCGTAGAAATCACTGTCGATCATGGCCTGCATTTCGGAAATCTCGGGTTCGGGCAGTCGCTCATTCGCCGTGATGCCCTCGGCGGCCAGACGATCCGCATAATTGGTGGCCTGCATTGTCACGGTTGTTCCCAGAACCAGAGCTTTGGACGCGCCGGTGCCTGCCGTGGCGTCGGCGGTTGCGTCAAAGATGCTGAGGATGGGCATGGAAATACCTTCTCGGATCGCATGAAGGCGCGCGTGAGGCGTGTTGGAGGCGATGATGCCGAAATCGCAGCCCGCACGTTCCAGTGTCAGCAATGCATCTCGGAACACCGCGTCAAACCTCGCCCAGCTGGCCTCATCCCCGGCGACGCCGCGCAAGGCGCGTGTTTTGGACTGCGTGACGGATTCGATCGTCATCGGAGGGATTGGCAAGGGAGAGCCATAGCCGCGTTCCGCGTGATAACGCCCCGCCCCTTCGGCAATCGCCCGGTAATAATCAACGGTCGAGGCCCAACCTACACCGCCCAGAATGCCGATTTTCTTCATTTGCCCGTCCAGTCTGCCAGCTACATCTGAGCGGCAGACTGGACGTTTCCGGGTTCATTGACCAGAGGCGATCAGGCAGCAAGCTCCTCAACAGCCTTATGGGCACTTTCCAGCGCCGCGTCGGGGTTCACTGCCATCTGATCCGCGGCGATGATCTCCACGTCGTGAATGCCGATAAAGCCTAGAACATAGCGCGCGTAGTTGGTGGCGAAATCTGCATCAGAGCCGACTTGGACACCGCCCGAGGCGACGGCCAGAATGGCGCGTTTCCCATCCAGCAAGCCTTTGGGGCCAGTTTCAGAGTAAGCAAAGGTCAGCCCTGCGCGTGCGACCAGGTCGATCCAGGCTTTGAAGGCGGCAGGCACCGAGAAGTTGTAGATCGGCAGGCCGATGACGATGGTGTCGGCGTCTTGCAGTTCGCCCACCAACTCGTCGGACAGGGCCAGCCGATCGCGCTGTACATCGTCACGCTGATCGGCAGGAGTGAAGTTGGCGGCAACCCAGTCTTCGGTCAGCAGGGGCAGCGGGGTGGCCAGATCGCGGCGAATGATGCGGTCTGCGCCCAGTTGCTTGACCACGCGGTCGGACAGATCGCGGGTGGTCGAGTCTACGCGGCGGGCGGATGAATCGATATGAAGGATGGTATTGGGCATTGTTCAGGTCCTTTGGATCAGGGAAATCTTGTTCCGGTCCCAATATGATTGTTGCACCTGCGAACAAAACTCGGATATATCAACAGTAATTGTTAGAAATTGCACAGTGACGACATTGCCATGGACAATTGGGATGAAGTGAGAACCGCCTATCAGGTCGCGCGGATGGGTACGGTCAGCGGCGCGGCCGAGGTCCTGGGGGTGCACCACGCCACCGTGATCCGGCACATCGACGCGATTGAATCGCGGCTGGGCGTCAAGCTGTTTCAGCGCCACGCGCGGGGCTACACGCCGACCGAGGCGGGTGACGATCTGCTGCGTGTGGCACAAGCCACCGAGGATCAGTTCAATCAGCTTGTCGGGCGAATGAAGGGCCGGGGTGACGATGTCTCGGGCGAATTGGTCGTGACCTCGCTGGGATCGCTTGCGCCTCTGATCGTGCCGACACTCAGCGCGTTTCAAAAGAAACACCCGGAGCTGATCGTGCGATACCTGACCGGTGACCGGTTGTTCCGTCTGGAATACGGCGAAGCGCATGTAGCCATCCGCGCGGGATCAGCCCCCGATCAACCCGACAACGTGGTCCAGCCCTTCCATCAGCAGGAAGTCGGTCTTTATGCCAGCACGTCCTATGTCGAACAATTTGGCAAGCCGTCTGGTGTCGAGGATTTCGGCAACTATCATTTCGTCAGCTCTGATGATGAAGACAGTCGCGCCCCGTTTGCCCGGTGGTTGCGCGGGGCGGTACCTGCTGAATGCATCACGTTTCGCTGCACCAACAATTTCAGCATACGCGAAGCCGTGCTGGCCGGGGCCGGAATTGGTTTCATGGCCCGCTGGGAAGCCGCCCGTCACGACAATCTGGTCGAGGTGATGGACCCGCTCCCGGAATGGTTCGGCCACCTTTGGCTGGTGACTCATGTGGATCTGCACCGCACCACCAAGGTGCAGGCCTTTTTGAGCTATCTGAAACAAGAATCCAAAGGCTGGCAGTCGTGAGCCCTCAGGCGCGTGGCCATATGGCCATGCTGATCTTCTCGGCCCTTGTTGCGGGCAGTTTCTCGCTGGGGTCGATGATTGCCAATGAGATTGCCCCTGCCGCACTGAACGCGGTACGCTTTGCCATTGCGGCTGTGGTGATCGGCGTGGTGGCTCTGGCGACAACCGGCCTGCCTAAGAACGCTGTGCTGGCACCGTGGCGCTATCTGGTTTTGGGCGGGCTGTTTTCCACCTATTTCGTGCTGATGTTCTACGGGCTGCAAACCGCCCCACCGGTCAGTGCTGCGGCGGTATTCACCCTGACACCCGTCGTTTCGGCCCTCGCAGGATGGGTTCTGCTGCGCCAGATCACCACGCCCCGCATGGCGCTGGCCTTGACCATTGGCGCGGCGGGCGCGTTGTGGGTGATTTTTCGGGCCGACTGGCAGATGTTTCGCGCCTTCGAGATCGGCAGCGGCGAGATCATCTATTTCTGGGGTTGCGTCGCCCACGCGATCTACACACCCATGATCCGAAAGCTGAACAGGGGAGAGCCCGCAGTGGTGTTCACGTTCTGGACACTGGTTACCGGATGCCTGTTACTCACAGTGTTTGGGTGGTCCGACCTGATGACAACCGATTGGGCGGCGCTTCCCGCCATTGTCTGGATCGGGTTGCTCTATATTTCCTTCTTTGCAACGGCCGCCAGTTTCGTGTTGGTGCAGTTCTCATCCCTCTGGCTGCCTTCGGCCAAGGTGATGGCCTATACCTATCTGGTGCCCAGCTGGGTGATCCTGTGGGAAATCGCGCTGGGTCAACCTGTGCCCACCGGTTTGATCTTCGGCGGCGTGGCGCTGACAATCATCGCCTTGCTGATGCTGCTGAAAGAAGAAACGCCGCGCAGTGCGCCCGTTCAGCACGCTTCGGACTGAAACCTGTTCCAGACTAAAACAGCGCGCCACGGTAAAGCATTCCGAAGGTGGAATTTGATTGAGCCAGATCAAGGCGCGACCGTGACGCCTCTTTTACCTTTGTACCAACGGCTAAAGGAGGAGATCATGTTCAAACATATCATGTTGCCGATTGACCGGCATCTACCGCCCGAGGTTCGCAAGGCCGCCGATATTGCCGCGCAGGTGGCGAAATGGCAGGGGGCCAAAATCACTCTGGTCAGTGTCACCGGGGCCCATATGGGTGAATCCACCGACACCGAGGCCGAGATCGACAAGGAACTGGCCACCTTCACCGAACGACTGGCCGCTGAGGGTGGGGCCGAGGTTTCCATACGCAAAATTCACTCGGTCGACGTCGCAGCCGAAATCGACAGCGATCTGACCCGTGCTGCGGAAGAGATTGGCGCAGATCTGATCATTGTGGGCACCCATGCGCCGCGGATTACCGACTATATCTTTTCCAGCCACGCCGGTTACCTGGCCAAACATGCCAGCATGTCGGTCTTTGTGGTGCGCTAGGCGTCGTCCGACGTCGGCAGTTCCACTTCCAGAAACCGTTCGAACGCGTCCAGATTGACGGGTTCGAACTGCCCGAACCCCTGCATCCAGACCGAGGCTGCACGCAGGGCGTCGGGTTCCAGCTTGCACCATTTCACCCGCCCGCGTTTTTCCTGACTGATCAGACCCGCTTTGGTCAGTATGACCAGATGCTTGGAAATCGCCGCCAGCGACATCTCGAATGGCTCGGCTACATCCGTCACGGCCATATCATCCTCCAGCAGCATCGCCAGAATGGCGCGGCGGGTGGGGTCGGCGAGGGCTGCAAAGACAGTGTCGAGATCGTTGGACATGCCCTTTCCTAAAGCGCAGGAACCGGTTTGACAATTTCCGCCATCGGGTCACTGTTCCCCGGAATAGGGATTGGAGCGGGCGATGGCGCTGAAATATTGGCTGGTGATCTGCATCCTCGGCATCGGCTGGGGCATGTCCTTCATGTTCAACGCGATCCTGTTGCGCGAATTGGGCCCCCTGTCGGTGTCGATGGGACGGGTCGGTCTGGGTGCGCTGGGGTGCTGGGCCTATGTGCTGGGTGCGCGCTTGCCGGTGACGCTGAGTTTGAAGCGAGCCATCGGGCTGCTGGGCTTCGGTGCGCTAAGCTACGCGGCCCCCTTCGCGTTCTATGCCCTCGGGCAGCAGCATATCGGCGCGGGCGTGGCCGGGATCGTAAACGCGACAACACCTGCCTTCGCGGTCATCGTCTCACATTTCTGGCCGGGAAGTGAGCGCGCGACCCTGCTCAAGTCCTTGGGTGTGATCTGTGGTTTTGCCGGTATCGTGGTGTTGTCCTTGCCGGTTTTGCAGTCTGGCAAAGGATCCGAGTTCTGGGCGATCCTGCTGACCCTTTGCGCGCCGATCTGTTATGCGTTTTCGGTGAACATCGCGCGGGCCTTTCGCGATATGCCACCGGTGGTTCTGGTGGCGCTGGCCCTGACCGGCGCAACCCTGGCCATCGCACCGCTGGCCCTGTGGCAAGAGGGGCTGCCCCACGTGACCCGACCCGAAACCTGGGCCTCGCTGTTCATGATCGGATTCGTTCTGACCTCGGCGGCCTTCATCGTGTTTTATTGGTTGCTGCCGAAAGTGGGGCCGACCAATATCTCGACCGTGACGCTGATCGCGCCTGTCTCGGCTCTGGTGCTGGGAACATGGGTGCTGGGCGAAACTTTGCGGCCCGAGCATCTGCTGGGCATGGCCGCGATCTTTGCGGGTCTCATACTGATCGACGGGCGGGTTCTCAGACCCTTGCGACGAGGGGTGTCAGATAAAGATCAACCAAAAGGTTGAATATCCTGAATCCCGTCAACACAGGCTATGTGGCTGATCTGGATGCGTCTGGTGCAGGTGCAGTGTGTTAAATTTCATAATAAAAACAGACTTCTAAGCTGCGTCAATTCGAGCGTTCAACACCGTTGACTCTGCGCCCTCCGCGCCTTAGCACCGTGCCCAAGACTGTGCGAGGGAAACGCCCGTGACCGATGACGACCAAAAGCAGCGTATGGCGCAGCTTGAGGCCAAGATCGAGGCGGCGAAAAAGGCCAAAGCGCCAAAGCCTCGTGCGGATGCTGACGTGTCCGGGGGCGAGCTTGCCTGGAGGATGGTCATCGAAATGGTTTCCGGTCTCGGGATCGGATTTGGCATCGGATACGGGCTGGACAGCCTGCTCGGGACGATCCCGATCTTTCTGGTGCTGTTCACATTGCTGGGCCTTGTCGCGGGCGTGAAGGTTATGCTCCGCAGCGCGAAAGAGGTTCAAGAGAAACAAGCGGCCTCAACACAGGCCGAGAAGGACGAGAGGGACTGAACGTGGCAACTGAGACCACCGCAGCAGAAGGCAGCAGCCTGGTATTCCACCCGATGGATCAGTTCATCGTCAAGCCGCTGTTCGGCGACGGCGCGGTTGGCATGTTCACCGTCACAAACGTGACCCTTTGGCTGTTCTTTGCGATTGTCGCCATCGTTCTGCTGCTGGTCGTACCGACGTCCAAGCGCGCGATTGTTCCGACCCGGATGCAGTCGGTGGCCGAGCTGGCCTACGGCTTTATCTACAAGATGCTGGAGGACATCTGCGGTAAGGAAGGCGTCAAGTTTTTCCCCTATGTCATGACACTGTTCATGTTCATCGTCTGCGCGAACTTCCTGGGCATGATCCCCACGTCCTTCACCACCACATCGCATTTTGCCGTGACCATTCCGCTGGCGCTGGCCGTGTTCCTGACCGTGACTATCCTGGGTTTCGTCAAGAACGGCGCCGCCTTCCTGGGTTTGTTCTGGGTCTCCAGCGCACCCTTGGCGCTGCGCCCTGTTCTGGCGATCATCGAGCTGATCTCGTACTTTGTGCGCCCGGTCAGCCACTCCATTCGTCTTGCCGGTAACGTCATGGCAGGCCACGCCGTGATCAAGGTGTTCGCAGGCTTTGCCGCGATTTCTTTGATCTCGCCCGTGTCCGTTCTGGCGATCACCGCAATGTATGGCCTTGAGGTCCTTGTGTCCTTCATTCAGGCCTACGTATTCACCATTCTGACCTGTGTTTACCTGAAAGATGCGCTGCATCCTTCGCACTAAGGTCCGATACCCCAACATCGAAACTTCCAATTCGTAAGGAGATACATCATGGAAGGCGATCTCGCACACATCGGCGCAGGCCTGGCAGCAATCGGTTCCGGCGCAGCCGCAATCGGGGTGGGCAACGTTGCAGGCAACTTCCTGGCCGGCGCCCTGCGCAACCCTTCGGCGGCTGCTTCGCAGACCGCAACCCTCTTCATCGGTATCGCATTCGCAGAAGCGCTGGGCATCTTCGCATTCCTGGTCTCGCTGCTGCTGATGTTCGCCGTCTAATCTGCGGAACCTGATCCTTACGCGCAGGTGGGCCCAAGCCATAGCGGCCCACCTGTTGTAAAGACAACGTTCCGACGGAGGACATCATGGCGACTGAACCCATTAGCGAAGAAGTAGTAGGCTCGTGCGTCGATGCCGGTGGTTCGGCCATCGGGATGCCGCAGCTCTGCTTCGATTGGTTCCCCAACCAGATTTTCTGGCTGGTCATTACGCTGGTCGTCATCTTTCTGGTCCTGTCCCGCGTGGCTCTGCCCCGCATCGCGGCAATCCTGGCTGAACGTCAGGGGACCATTACAAATGACCTGGCTGCGGCCGAAGATCTGAAGGCCAAGGCGGTCGAGGCCGAAGAGGCCTATAACAAGGCGCTGGCCGATGCCCGTGCCGAAGCGCAGCGTATCGCTGCCGAAGCACGCGCTGAAATCCAGTCTGGTCTGGATGACGCAATTGCCAAGGCGGATGCGGAAATCGCTGCAAAGGCGGCTGAATCGGAAAAGGCAATCGCCGAAATCCGTGCCGGCGCGCTGGAAAGCATTCAAGTGGTTGCCAAGGATACGGCGGCTGAACTGGTAACTGCGCTGGGCGGCGAAGCGGATGCTGATGCCATTGCCAGTGCTGTCGACGCGCAGACGAAAGGATAAGTGACATGCGGAACACTCTTGCCCTTATCCTGACTTTCGGTGCGGCGACCCCGGCCTTTGCGGCCAAAGGCCCGTTCTTCTCGCTTGGCAACACCGACTTTGTCGTCCTTCTGGGCTTCATCGTCTTCATCGCGGTCCTGTTCTACTTCAAAGTCCCCGGCATGATCGGTGGCGCGCTGGACAACCGGGCCGAAGGCATCAAGGCCGATCTGGACGAAGCCCGTGCCCTGCACGAAGAAGCCCGCACCCTGCTGGCCTCGTACGAGCGTAAGCAGCGCGAAGTGCAGTCGCAGGCTGATGCAATCGTCGCAGCTGCCAAGGATGATGCGGTTCTGGCTGCTGAACAGGCGAAGGTTGACCTTGAAAAGTCAATCGAACGTCGTCTGGCCGCTGCTCAGGACCAGATCGCCTCGGCTGAGGCTTCTGCCGTGAAAGAAGTGCGCGATCAGGCGATTTCGGTTGCGGTTTCCGCGGCAAGCTCGGTTCTGGCCAAGCAGATGACTGCGGCACAGGCCAACAAGCTGATCGATGCGTCGATTGCAGATGTGGGCACCAAGCTGCACTGACGGGTGACCCCGACAGAAAAGTGATACAGATGACCCGAGAGCTTTTGGCTGTCGGGTCTTTTGTTTTTGGCGTGCTTCTGCTTCTCTTGTTGGACACTCCGAATCCTGCAACCTGATGGGGATCAGGTTGACAGGAGCGCTTGGAAGAGAGCGTGACAATACAGGGAAAGACGGGCCGTGACTGGCAACACAGTTTCGATGAATATTGTTGGTGTGGTCAGAAATGGCGGCTCAGCGCTGATCGACACGATCAACCGGATCGAAACCCTGTCTGCGCAATTGCATCGGTATTTCGTCACCATCGCGACCAACGACAATGTGGATGGCACCGACCGGGTGTTGTCGGACTACGCGGGTCGAAATCGGCATGTCGATATTGTTCAACTGGACGGTCTTGCCTCAGATTTCCCCGGCCGGATCGAACGCATCACGGCGGCCAGAAACGCAGTGCTCACCAGGCTGGAAGAAAAAGACAGTGACCTCGATCTGACTTTGGTTTTGGATATGGATGGCCCGAATGCCTGTCTGGATGTTCAGTCGGTTCTGACGGCAGCCCAGCGGGTTGCCCCTCTATGGGAGGGGGTCTTCGCCAATTCCAAGCCCGCTTATTATGACATTCACGCACTGCGTTGTCCGGGCTGGTGCGACGAAGATGTCTGGCAGCGCATCCAAAGCACGCGCAGACCGTTGTTCGGCCGCCGGAAATGGCGTCAGGCTTTGTTGAAATCAGCCGTTTTTGACCGGCAGTTTCATATTCCTGCCGACACGCCGCTGATCCCTGTCGAAAGCGCCTTTGGCGGCGCTGGCCTGTATAAATCGCGCGCGCTGCGGGGCCTGCGGTATTCCTGCCGGGACGAAAACGGTCACATGGTGTGCGAACATGTGATGCTGCACAAACAGCTCAGAAACCGCGGCGCACGGCTGTTCATCGACCCGGCTCTGACCACGCTGGCCCCCGATGATCATCTGGGAGAAGGCAGCGGCAGACCCTTCCCGCAACAACTGATCCCCGCTGCAACCGGGGCCGCCTAATCCACCTTGGAACGGGTAGAACACCTGCGTTCAGGGCCGCCAGGTTTCGTGTTGCAATCTTTGCTGAGCGATGGCTTCGTTCCGCTCTGTCTTCTGTTGATCCGCCATACAGCGTTCGACAAAGTCCAGATGCTGTTCAATCGCATCCCGCGCGGTCGAGGGATCGCGGGCCTGCAACGCTGCATTGATGGCGCGGTGCTGATCCAGAATAGCCTCTCGTGTGGCCCGCTGGCGGAACATGGTCTGGCGGTTATAGAACACCCCTTGCACCAGCAGATCATACATCGACCGCATCATGTGCAGCATGACCACGTTGTGGCTGGCCTCGATGATGGCCATGTGAAACTCGGCATCCAGCCGCGCCTCGTCATCCGCTGCGTTCCGGTCATGGGCGGCCTGCATCTTGTCAAAAATCGTCTGAACCACTTTCAGGTCGCTCTCTGACCCCAATCGCGCGGCCCGTTCTGCCGCCAGCCCTTCCATGTCGCGGCGAAAGGACAGGTAGTCAAAGACAGCTTCGTCATGGCTGCCGAACAATCTGATCAGCGCAGGGGAAAAGGCCGATCCCAGCACCTCGGCCACATAGATCCCGGACCCGGCTTTCGCCGTCAAAAGCCCGTGTTCCTGAAGCTCTGAAATCGCATCGCGCAGGGACGGGCGCGACACGCCCATGCGCTCGGCCAGTTCGCGCTCGGATGGTAAACGCTCACCGGGGCGCAGAATGCCGCGCAGGATCAAAAGCTCGATCTGGCGAACGACGGCGAGCGACAGTTTTTCCGTTTGGACTTTGTGAAAGGGCATTGTTCGTTCCGAAATTGGTGAACTCATTTGACCATGGACGACGGGGCTGTTCAAGAATACCCGGTCACATCCGTTGAAATATTAGGTCAGTAATATTGACTTTAATTTGAGGAAGCATAGTCTGCGCCGAAATGAGATCGGAGGAGCCTCATGTCCCAACACCCTTTGTTTGCCACCCGGGCCTCCCGGATGAAGGCGTCGGAAATTCGCGAGTTGCTGAAACTGCTCGACCAACCCGGCATCATTTCTTTTGCCGGAGGTATTCCTGACCCTGCTCTGTTCCCCGCCGACGCGTTCGCGCAGGCGTTTCAGCAGACGTTGGGGCCGGATACCCAAGCACAGGCGCTGCAATATTCGGTCAGCGAAGGCTATGTTCCTTTGCGTGAATGGCTGGTCCAGCATATGCGCGAGATCGGGGTGGAATGCGACATCGACAACATCCTGATCACCTCAGGCTCGCAACAGGCGCTGGATTATCTGGGCAAGCTGTTCCTGTCCCCCGGTGATACGGCCCTGGTCGGTTGGCCCACCTACCTGGGCGCGCTGGCTGCGTTCAATGCCTATGAACCCCGCTTTGACAGGCTCAATGGCAACCTTGGGGCCAAGGAATACAAGGCCGCAGCGGGCGAGGGTGCGGTAAAATTCGCCTACCTTTCGCCGGACTTTGCCAACCCGACAGGCGAGACGGTGGATTTACAAGGCAGGGAGGCTCTGCTGGAACTGGCCGACGATCTGGACTGTGCACTGATCGAGGACGGGGCCTATCAGGCGCTGCGCTACGACGGCGATCCGATCTCTCCGATGTTGTCTCTGGAACTGGCCCGGAAAGGGTCGATCGAAAAGTGTCGGACGATCTATTGCGGCAGCTTCTCGAAAACACTGTCGCCGGGGTTGCGTATGGGGTGGGTCGTTGCGTCCAAGCCAATCATCTCTCAGATGGTTCTGCTGAAACAGGCCGCTGATCTGCATTCTGCGACCATCAACCAGATGGCCGTGCATCAGGTGGCGCAGGCCTGCTTTGACACCCATATCCCCAAAGTACGCGATGTTTACAGAACCCGCCGCGACGCGATGCTGGACGCGTTGGAACAACATATGCCGGACGGGGTCGAATGGACGCGGCCCGAGGGCGGCATGTTCATCTGGGTCACACTTCCTGCCGGGACCAGCGGATCCGACCTGCTGGCGCGGGCACTGGACACGGTGAAGGTGGCTTTCGTGCCGGGACAGGCGTTCTTTCCGGATGGCAGCGGCGCAAACACCATTCGCCTCAGCTTCTCGAATTCTGATGAGGCGACGATCCGTGAGGGTATCCGCCGGTTGGGAGAGGTCTTGCGCGCTTGAATCGGGAAAGGTTTCGTTAACCATAGTGCCGCTAGAAAGGCGGCATGATCCGAGTGCTTGCCTTCCTGTTCCTCGCCGCGTGTTCGGGCGGCTCGCCCTACTTCCGCGACCTGCCCGCAACACGTGTCGCCGTAAACGGCAGCATCTTTGACGTGCGCGTTCGCAATGAACTGGCCGAGGCTGTCCGTGTGAACGCCCAATACGCTCCGCGCCTGGGCCCGATCCGCGACCGGGCCGCGCTGGCCATGGCGCAGGTTTCGGGCTGTCCGCTATTGGATGTGCTGGGCGATGCGGCCGTCACCGTCGGCGTGCTGGGATGTGACGAGGAATTGGGCGAAAAGCTGATTTTCGGCGCGCTGCTCCGCCGCCCTTATGAATGCGTCGATTATGGCTATTACGAAGACTACGGGTATCAGGTCTTCGAATGCACGCCGTATTGAGATACGCGGTTCTGCGCGTAGTTTTGCCAAGATATTGTGGATAACTCAACTCAATATCCCATATCCTGCGCAATCACGTTGACACCTCCCCCATCCCTTGCGCAGACTTCTAGACCATAGGAATCATACCAAGAGCAGCCATTGCGCTTTAGCAAACTCAAACTGACCGGCTTCAAAAGCTTCGTGGACCCGACCGATCTGATCATCGCGGACGGGTTGACCGGGGTGGTTGGTCCCAATGGCTGCGGCAAATCCAACCTGCTGGAAGCTCTGCGCTGGGTGATGGGTGAAAACCGCCCCAAATCCATGCGCGGCGGCGCGATGGAGGATGTGATCTTTGCCGGGGCCGCCACGCGGCCCGCGCGCAACTTTGCCGAAGTTGTCCTGACCATGGACAACTCGGAACGTCTGGCGCCATCCGGGTTCAACGACAGCGACCAGCTTGAGATCGTCCGCCGCATCACCCGCGACGTAGGCAGCGCCTACAAGACCAATGGCAAGGACGTGCGCGCCCGTGATGTGCAAATGCTGTTTGCCGATGCCTCGACCGGCGCGCATTCACCCGCGCTGGTGGGACAGAATCGCATTGCCGAACTGATCAACGCCAAACCCCGCGCCCGCCGCCGCATTCTGGAAGAGGCCGCCGGTATCTCGGGCCTCTATCAGCGCCGGCATGAGGCCGAGCTGAAGCTGAAAGGCACCGAGGCCAACCTGACCCGCGTCGATGACGTGCTGGAGCAATTGGGTGGACAACTGGCCCAGCTTGCGCGTCAGGCCCGACAGGCCGCGCGTTACCGCGAAATCGGAGAACAGCTGCGACAGGCCGAAGGCATGTTGCTCTACCGCCGCTGGAAAGAGGCCGACATGGCCCGTCAGCAGGCCGAAGAAAAGCTGCGGGACCGGATCACCGAAGCCTCGCGTGCCGAGGCCGAAGCCCGCGCCGCCGCGGCGAAACGGGCTGAGATCGAGGAAACCCTGCCACCGCTGCGCGAGGAAGAGGCAATCGCCGCCGCCGTTCTGCAGCGCCAGCAGGTGCAGCGCGATCAGCTCAGTGATCAGGAAACCCGCGCGCGCCAGACGATTGAGACGCTGACCAACCGTATCCAGCAACTTGGCAACGATATCGAACGCGAAACCGGCCTGAACCGCGATGCGGGTCAGATGATCGAGCGGCTGGAATGGGAGGCCCGTGAACTGGCCAAAGCTGCCGAAGGCCATGACGAGAAAGTGGCCGAGGCGGCGGAAATCGCCCGCGAGGCGGCCTCGATCCTGCAGGAACGCGAAGACCACCTGTCGCAACAGACCGAGGATATGGCCCGCCTTGTCGCCCGGCACCAATCGGCCCAGCGTCTGGTGGAAGACAGCCGCAAGACACTGACCCGGTCCGAGGGTGAAGAGGAAAAAGCCCGGCTGGCCGTGGATGAGGCCAAAACGGCGCTGTCCCGTGCCAGCGAAGCGTTTGAAGCGGCTCAGGACGGCGAGGAAGAAGCCCGCGAAGCAGCAGAAGCCGCCGAAGAGGCGCTGGCTGCCGCGGATGAGCTGCGCAATGAGACGCAGGCCCGCGAGGCCGAGGCCCGAGCGCAACGCTCCGAGGCCGAAGGTGAGCTTGGCGCGATCCGGGCCGAAACCACGGCACTGGCCAAGCTGGTGGAGCGCGACACTGCAGAGGGCGGGCAGGTGCTGGACTTGCTGCGTGTCGAACCCGGCTATGAAAAGGCCTTGGGTGCGGCGCTGGCCGACGATCTGCGCGCACCTCTGGTCGAGGGCGATGGCCCGTCGGGCTGGGTGCAGATCGCGGGCTATGACAGCGACCAGCCGCTGCCCGAAGGGGCCGAACCGCTGGCACTGCATGTGTCCGGACCGGATCGTCTCAGCCGCCGGATCGTGCAGATCGGTCTTGTAGACGCCGATCAAGGCGCGCGCTTGCAGGCGGCGCTGAAACCGGGTCAACGGCTCGTGTCGCGTTCGGGCGACCTGTGGCGTTGGGACGGGTTCCGGGCCTGGGCCGAGGATGCCCCAAGCGCGGCGGCTCTGCGGCTGGAACAATTGAACAAGCTGGAAGCGCTGAAACAGGAACTCACCCGCACCGAGGCGCAAGCCGATGGTGCCCGCGCTGCGCATGAGGCACTGTCGCAACAATTGGCCGATGTGACCGAAGCCGACCGCCGCGCGCGTGAAGCCCGCCGTGCTGCTGATCAACGCATGGCCGAAACCGCGCGCCTGCTCAGTCGGGCCGAAGCGGATCGCAATCTGGCACAGGGCAAGCTGGAAACCCTGACTCTGGCCGTGGATCGCCACAAGGAAGACGCGATGTCCGCCCGCGCGCAACTGCGCGAGGCCGAGGGCGCGTTGAACAATCTGGGCGATCTCGACAGCGCCCGTGCCGAGGTCGAAGACATCAAACAAACCGTTGAGGCAGCGCGGATCACGATGCTGACTCACCGCTCGACCCATGATGAGCTGCGCCGTGAGGGGGACGCGCGCACCCGCCGCTCGCAAGAGGTCACGAAGGACCTCAGCGGCTGGCGGCACCGTCTGGAAACTGCTGAGAAACGCATCTCGGAATTGGCCGAGCGCAAGGAAAGTTCTGAAGAGGAGCTGACCGAGGCCATGGCCGCCCCCGGCGAAATCGCCGAAGCGCGGGAAGAGTTGAACGAGCTGATCGAAACCGCCGAAGCCCGCCGGGCCGAGGCTGCCGATAAACTGGCTGAGGCCGAGACTCAGCAGCGCGAAATTGTTCTGGCTGAACGCGAATCCGAACGTCTGGCCTCGGAAGCGCGGGAAAGCCGTGCCGCGGCAGAGGCGCGGTGTGACGCGGCCAAGGAAAGCGTTGTCGCGGCGGCCGAACGCATTGCCGAGGATCAGCAGCTGACCCCGAACCAGTTGCTGAATCAGCTGGACGTGAACCCCGATCAGATGCCTGCTGCGGATGTTCTGGAATCTGAGGTGAACCGCCACAAGCGCCAACGCGACGCCATGGGTGCGGTGAACCTGCGCGCCGAGGAGGACAGCAAGGAGGTTCAGGAAGAGTTCGACACGCTCAGCGGTGAAAAAGCCGATTTGGAAGAGGCGATCAAAGCCCTGCGCAGCGGCATCGCCAGCCTCAACCGGGAAGGGCGCGAGCGTCTGCTGACCGCGTTCGAACAGGTCAACTCGAACTTCGCCATGCTGTTCAAGCACCTCTTTGGCGGCGGCGAGGCCAATCTGGTCATGGTCGAAAGCGACGATCCGCTGGATGCGGGGCTCGAGATCATGTGCCAGCCGCCGGGCAAGAAACTGTCGATCCTCAGCCTGTTGTCGGGCGGGGAACAGACCCTGACCGCGACCGCGCTGATCTTTGGCGTCTTCCTCGCCAACCCCGCCCCGATCTGTGTGCTGGACGAGGTCGACGCGCCGCTGGATGACGCCAACGTCACCCGTTTCTGCGACCTGCTGGACGAGATGTGCCGCCAGACCGACACCCGTTTCCTGATCATCACCCACCACGCGGTGACCATGGCGCGCATGGACCGGCTGTTCGGTGTGACCATGCAGGAACAGGGCGTCAGCCAACTGGTCTCGGTCGACCTTAAGAAGGCCGAGCAGATGGTCGCCTGACCGCTCACCGCAACGTTATGACGGTAACGCGGATATCGCGCTAACTTGGTCGCATGACGCGCTTTTTGATCCCAGCCCTCATCGCCGCCAGCCCGGCCTTTGCCGCAGACTGGCCTGTCAAATCCGGGGATGTTCCCCTGACACCGTCAGAGCTCGACGCTTTGGCAGGCCAGACCTTCACCTTCTACGACGACGGTCAGGCCAAATTTTCGACCGGAGGGGCCTATTCCTACACCTATGCCAGCGGAGACTCGGCCTTTGGAACCTATTCCATCGCCGAGGATGGCAGCGTCTGCATCGCCTACCGCAACGGATTCAGCCGATGTGATCTGTATGTGCGCAGCGGTGAGCGACTGATTTTGATCGATCAGAAGGGGGATCGCTACCCTGTGCGGCCAGAGTAGAATATCCCAAAAGAGTGCATCCCCAATGAAAGGCCGTGGTCGAACTGTGGGCGCTTTGACACAAAGGGCTTGTTCAACACAGGGTAAGTCAGGCCAAATCCACGGCCGCAGTTGACGAGGCCCGCGCGGCATTATTATTGGAACAGCGATCCCGTTTCGGCTTTGGGCATGAGGTGCTGTTTTGGATTTTCAAGTTGCAAGTTTCTGGTTTGGCCCGCCTTTGTCTTGCGTTGAAAGAGTGTGCATTCAGTCCTTTTTGGACCATGGCTATAAGTTCCATCTGTATGTCCTGGACATGGATATAGATGTTCCCGAAGGCGTCATTGTGCATGATGCCCGGGAAATCTATGCAGATGAGACCACCGAAAATCTGGCCGGCGGCCGAAGACGAATGGCAGTCTACTCAGACATTTTCCGGATCCACATGCTGCGAAAAACCGACTATGTCTGGGTCGATCTGGATATATACTGCGTCCGGCCGCTGGACGTTCCGCCGGATTACTTGTTCGGTGTCGTCTGGCGCAATAAAGCGATGAACAACTGCGTCTTGCGCCTTCCAAGGAACTCTCTGGCATTGAAGCTGATCCTGAATTTTTTGGAGTCAGAAGTCCCGATCCCGTTTTGGCTGAGCAGCGATCACATAGCAAAACTGGTCAAACGGCATGACGCGGGCGAGAAAATCACGCTCTATGACCTTCCGTGGACGACAACCGGCCCAAGTGTGACCCGCTGGGCGCTGGGGGTCACGGGTGAAATAGACCGAGGCCAGCACTGGCATTTGTACTGGCCGCGTCGAGGATTTCTTGATCCTGCGCTTCGCATTGAAGAATACGAGCCAGATTGGGCCCGGTTTCACCATTTTCAGGGCGAAACCCGGGGCGACCTTCGCAGCAAGTTTGGCGGGGTTCCTCCGAAGGGAAGCTACATCGACTTTGTCTGCCAAAGACACGGTATAGACCCGGAAAAGTACCCGGTCACATAGGCTGCGCCAGCAGTTCTGGCCCCGGTCGCAAATCGCAATCGCCCCGGCACATCCACTTTTACGATGCACCTGTGGTCAGGCCCGATCCGGTCTGTTCCGCAAGTTTTTCGGTTCATCCCCCTGCCTTCGGCTCACTGTCGATTATCGCGACTTGCCGCCAACTGGCTTGCAGCTGTTTCCTCACTTCGGGTCATATAGGTAAGGTTGACCAGTTGCGAACTGGGGGACTTTAGCGGTTTTTGGGGTCTAGTAGGGTGATGTTCTCGGCAATGGCAACCTTGCTCAAAATGGGTAAGTTTCTTGCTTTTTAAGTCTCATTATGATCTTTTTATTATGTTTGGTGAGGGGTACGGTGATGAAATTGATCAAGCATATTTGTATTTGTTTTCTTTTTTTCTGCAGCGCTCAGGCGGCTCAGGCTATGACCTTCAATCCTTCTACAGTCGGGCTTGTAGCCTTGAACGGACAACAAACCTGCACAAACTCGACGTCAGGCGGATTTGACAACACGACGTGCACCGGGCCTGAAGGTTCGATGTCAACCAGCGCAAGTGCTGTTGGTGGTGTTCTGAAAACCGGCAACCAGTCTTCAATCGACTACAGCGCCGTACCAGGGTCCCTGTTTGGAAGCTTTTCACATGCCGGGGCTGGTTATTCGGACTCCATCACCGTTACCAATGGGCCAAGTAGCGGGTTTCTCGACATTTCTCTGCGTGTTCAGGGGATCGGTACGATTGCCTATACTGGACCCGCTTCCAACAGCGGGTCACTAAGGCTTGAGGTGTTCATGTACAAAGGGCCAGGGTTCGGGGCGACCAATGTGAATGTCGTCAACGATTATACCTCGAACATGAGCATCGATCAGATTTTCACCGGCAGAATCCCCTATCAGAATTCCGTCGCGGACTTTTCCATATTTTTGAATACCTTTGTTTCATGTCCCGGGGCCGCTGCAGGCACGGGCGGCACCTGTACATCTTCGATGAACTTTCTGAACAGCGCGACCGTGGTTGGTACGCAGGTTCTTGATGCAAGCATGAATCTGGTGACCGGCACGACGCTGACTGCGGCGTCGGGATTCAATTACGCAACCGGGGTAACACCTCCGGTTGCGCCGGTTCCGGTTCCCGCATCAATTCCGCTGCTTGCGTCGGCGATTGCGTTGCTTGGGTTCCTTGGGTTCAAGCGCCGCAAGCAGTCTGACCATTCCGCGCCGATTCCGAAACTCGCCCCCGCGTTCTGAGGATACCTATCCAAAACTCTGAGCCTACGACGCAAACCAGCAGGTCGTGGGCTCAGAGCCTGTTCAACAGCTCTTTTGTCGGCCATGCGTCCGCAGGCAGGCCCAGCCGCACCTGTTCGGCCTGTACCGCAGCCCTTGTTCCGGCCCCCAGAATGCCGTCAATCTTTCCAACGTCATACCCTTTGGCCTGAAGCTTGCTTTGCAACTGCTTCATCTGGGCGCCGTTCAAACCCTGTGCCGGATCGCCTGCGTCGTAAATCTGGGCCCCTTCCAGCCGGGTGCCGAAATAGGCGGCGGTCAGGACGTAGACAAAGCTCTGGTTCCATTCGAAGTAAACGTCGAAATTCGGGTAGGCCAGAAAGGCCGGTCCGTTGCGCCCCTGTGGCAGGATCAGCGATGCGGGCAGGTCGGCCAAAGACCCGCTGCGCGCCTCAACGCCCATCGCCTGCCAATCCGCCACGGAACGGGGCTTTCCGGGGCCGGACAGCGACCAATCCATCTGCGTGGGCACCGTGACCTCTTGCAGCCACGGTTGCCCGGATTGCCAGCCCAGATGCGACAGCATCTTGGCTCCGGATATCAGCGCATCGGTGGCCGAGGTCTTCAGGCGGACATGCCCGTCCCCGTCCCCGTCGACGCCGTTTTCCAGAATATCACGGGGCAGCATTTGGACCATACCGACTTCGCCGGCCCAGGCGCCCGTGGTGCGGCCCGGGTCGAAATCGCCATTCTGATACAGCTCGATGGCCGCAAAGATTTGCGGGCGGAACAGGTCCGGACGGCGGCAGTCATGGGCCAAAGTCACCAGCGCGTTGCGGGTGTTGAAATCACCCTGAAAGGCCCCGTAGTCGGTCTCAAACGCCCAGAACGCCAGCAGCACCCCGCGCGAGATGCCGTATTCACGCTCGATCCGGTCAAACACTGCGTCGTATTTGCGCGACATTGCCTGCCCACGCTCGATCCGGTTTTTTGTGATCAGACGGCGTGAAAAGTCGATGAACGGTTTCTGATACACCCCCTGCGCCCGGTCGGCCCTCAGCACGGCGCTGTCCTGCTGAACGCCCTTGAAAAACGCGTTCACGGTGGATTGGTCAAAGCCCTGCTGGACGGCCTCGGCCTTCAGCCCTTTGACGAACGAGTTGAACCCACCCCCACACTGGGCCAGGGCAGGAGAGGCAAACAGGGCGGCAGCGATCAGGCTGGAAAGAAAACGCATAAGGCGGCATCCGTCAGAAAATCAGGTTGACCCCAACCCACACTGACACGAGCCCAAGCGCAAGCCCCCAAACGCTCCACAACATGTGGCATGCGCGGAAAACTTCTGACGGCCCGATCTCGCGCGGCGCATCGCCATTGACCCAGGCCAGATCCCTGACTTGACCGTCATAGCTGCGCGGCCCGGCAAGGGCGACGTTCAGCGCGCGCGCCATGGCGGCTTCGGGCCAGCCTGCATTGGGTGAAATATGGCGGCGCGCATCCGCCACAATCTCGCGCCAGCGCGATCGCTGGCCCGAAAGCGCCACGATCAGCACACAGGTCAGGCGGGCAGGGATCAGGTTCAACAGATCATCGAACCGGGCCGAGGCCCAGCCAAACGCGCGGTATTTTTCATTGCGATACCCGATCATGCTGTCGGCGGTATTCACGGCCTTGTAGACCAGCAGACCGGGCAATCCGGCAATCAAAAACCATAACGCAGGCGCGACAACCCCATCGCTTAGGTTTTCTGCCGCGCTTTCGATGGCCGAGCGCGCCACCTGCGCCTCGGTCATGTCCCGCGTATCGCGCGAGACGATCATAGCCACCTGCCCGCGGCCCTCTGCCAGCGAAGTCAGCAGCCCGTCACCCACCGCGCGCACATGTGCAACCAGCGATTTCTGTGCCAGCAGGATCGCGCAGAGCAAGATCTCGACCACCGGCCCCAGCAGGGACAGCGTCCATCCAAGCCCCCATGCACCGCAAACCAGCAGCGCAAGTACGCCCGCGCCTTTCAACTGCCGCCCGGTTCCGTGGTTCAGACGTTTGTCCAGCCAGCCGATCAGATTGCCGATCATCACCGCCGGGTGTTTGACGCGCGACCACAGCCAGTCAGGCTCTCCCAGCGCGGCGTCCAGACACATGGCGCAGACCAGCATCAGGCCAAGGCTCACAGCGCGGCCTCCAGCCAGTCCCAGCCATCCGCAGGCGGCAGCCCGAGGCGCAGATAGGTGCGCGAATAGGGAAAGATGCGGCTCCAGATATGGCTTTGTGCAAGGCGATCCTGCCAGCTGGCGGCATCGTCGACCTTGTAAAGACGGAACAGGCTGGTGCCGCCGACGACCTCAGCCCCTTTAGTCGTCACCAGCGAATCCAGTCGAGCGGCCTCGCCCGCCAATCGCGCCCGCGTGGCGTCCGCCCAGCCCCTGTCCGTCAGGGCCTGGGTTCCAAGCCGCAGGGCAGGGCCCGATACAGACCACGGGCCGGTCAGGTCATTCAGCCGGTTGATCAGGTCTGGCCGCCCGATGGCAAACCCCAGACGCATTCCGGCCAACCCCCAGAACTTGCCAAAACTCTTCAACACGATCACGCCGGGACGTTCCGCCAGATGGATCAGGGACGCATCGGGCGTGACATCGCAAAAGCTCTCATCGATCACGGTCAGCGGGGCAGAGACATCGCTTTCCTGCCAGATGCGCCCGTCGGGATTGTTTGGGTGCACGATCACACGGGTGTCCCCCGGAGCGTCCGTCTGAACGGTCCAGCCCTGTGCCGAAAAGGCCGCGGCGTGTTCGTTATAGGTCGGTGGCGTGATCTGCACTGTGCCTGCCGCGGCAAGTGCGGGGATGCGCGCGATGATGGCCGATGCGCCCGGCGCGGGCAGGATCGCCGCGCCGTCCGGCACAGTCCAGAACCGGCGTGCGGCATCGCTCAACCGTTCAAAGGCTCCGTGATCCGGCAATTCAGCCCAATCCGCAGCGGTCAGCCCCGAAATCTCGTAGGGATGCGGGTTGATGCCGGTCGACAGATCCATCCAGTCGTCGCGCGTGCCGCCATATCTGACGATTGCCCTGTCCAGCCCGCCGCCGTGGTCGCGCGATGCCCGTGGGTCCAGGCCGTGATCCAATGTGCTCATCTGCTCTCTCTGCGGGAAATGACCGGTTTTGGCGTGCTTCAAGCGGATTTTTGCCTCTTACACAAGCAAAACTGCCCGATCACGGACCTGTTGGGGCGCTGTTAACACTTTGTTAAGGAAATCACGGGATCACGGACTACGGGGGTCGGCACCACTCACCATATCAAGTGCCGAGGTTGTTGCAAATGAAAGTTCTGATTGTTGAGAGTAACCCCGACCTTGGTCGGGTCTGGAAAAGACATCTGGAGCGGCAAGGCGCCGAGGTCACGCTGGTCGAGACGCAGGAGGACGCCATTCTGGCGCTCTATGGCACGGATTTCGAAATCATCGTGCTTGATCTGGTTTTGGAAACCGGCAGCGCGTTGGCCGTGGCCGATTTCGCCAGCTATCGCCGCCCTGAGGCGCGGGTGATCTTTGTCACCAACACCACCTTCTTTTCGGATGGGTCGATCTTTGCCCATAGCCCAAATGCCTGCGCCTATGTGCAAAGCGAAACGCCGCCAGAGGATCTGGCGGCGATGGTCGAACACTACGCCGCAGGGCGTTGATCGCGGCCATGCGGTTCCGCATAGTCCAGCACCGGGTTCACCGGAATGATCCGGTGCGGATTGATGCTGTCATGGCTGAAGTGATAGTGGCGCACGATGTGGTTCATATTCACTGTGGGGGCCACACCGGGCCATTGATACAGCTCACGGGTATAGGCCCATAGGTTCGGGTAATCGACCAGACGCCGCTTGTTGCACTTGAAATGCAGGTGATAGACCGGGTCGAACCGGATCAGTGTGGTGAACAGCCGCCAGTCAGCCTCGGTGATCCGGTCTCCCATCAGATACCGGTTGCGGGACAGGCGATCTTCCAGCCAGTCCAGCGTGTCGAACAACGGACCTACAGCAGCGTCATAGGCCGCTTGCGAGGTGGCAAAGCCGGATTTGTAGACGCCGTTGTTGACGTCGGAATAAATGCGGGCGTTCACATCTTCGATGTCGTCCCGCATCGCCTCGGGCCAGAAATCATCCGTGTTGCCGGTGATCCCGTTGAAGGCCGAATTGAACATGCGGATGATTTCCGAACTTTCGTTCGAGACAATGGTCCCCTGCTGCTTGTCCCACAGGATCGGTACCGTGACCCGACCGGAATAGGACGGATCGGCCCTGGTGTAGACCTGATGCGCAAAGTTCAGCCCATGAAGATCGTCACCTGTGGCACCGTGATCGTCCGTTTCAAAGGTCCAGCCCTTGTCCAGCATATCGGGATGCACCACCGAGACCGAGATCAGGTCGCTCAGCCCTTTCAACTCACGGAAGATCAACGTGCGATGTGCCCAAGGGCAGGCGTGGCTGACATAGAGGTGATAGCGCCCGGCCTCTGCCTTGAACCTGCCCGCGCCGGACGGTCCCGCGCTGCCATCGGCGGTTATCCAGTTGCGGAACTGCGCGGCGCTGCGTTTGAACGCGCCGCCTGTGGATTTGGTGTCATACCAGGTGTCATGCCATGTTCCGTCGACCAGCAGGCCCATATCTTTTCCTCCGCAATAGCGTTTCGCCAAAGATAGGCCCAAGCCCGGCATCTTCCTATCCAAGAGCCCGCGCAAAAGCTCTGCACTCGCGCACAGTTGGGGCCGGTATTTCTGTGCAACACCCCTCGGGCCGATCGTGATCTGTGATGAGGTTCACTGGATTTTTACAATCGTTCCGGCACAATAGGAGTCATTCACGGGGGAACGGATTAATGAGTACCTATGTTTCAAAGGAAATACGCGCCGAGTTGGACGCGGCCCGAATCGCAGCATTGAAGAAAGCCAGCCGTTTGCGGGTGGTCGTGTGCGACAATACCTACAAAATCCTCAAATTGTGGAAGGACGGCTTCACGGTTGAGGCTGAAACCACGCCGCGTCTGCGCGGGCTGGTCGATATCTACGATGGGGCCAACCACCTCTACCAATGCCTGATCATCGCGGATGAGGATGAAGGCGGTGAGATGCGGTATGAGTTCAAGCGCAGCACCGTAGCCCATGACAAGGCTCCGCTGGATTTCTATCGCGCGCCGGATGCGCCGATTGCCCTGTTGGGGCACGAGGATTAAGGCCGGATTTCGACGGTCGTTCCGGTTTCGGTCAGGCTCCAAAGCTGCGTCATTTCGGTGTTCGACAGTGCAATACAGCCCAATGTCCAGTCTCCGGGCAGGGTAAAACCGACCACGCCGTTGGGTTGGCCATGGATGAAGATGTCTCCTCCGGGGTCCGTGCCTTGCTGACGTGCGCGTTCGATGTCGTCGGATTGCGGGTAATCAATTCCCAGCGACAGATGAAAGGCGCTGTTTGGGTTGCGCCGATCGATCCTGAACAGACCGACGGGCGTTTTGCCGTCTCCTTCGATCTCTTTGTCCCCCTCCGGGGCAAAGCCCAACGCAATGTCGGCCTGCATCACCACCGCCCCGTCCAGCGTGGCCGTCAGGCGGCGGGCAGCTTTCTCGATCAGAATATGATCAACACGTGTGGCTTCGGGTGCCATCGGCGGGGCCGGCGGGCGCGGTCCATAGCGGTGCCAGCCAATCCAGCCGGCACCTGCGATCAACAGGGCGAGACCTATCAGCCCCAGCCGCCGCATGACTTACTGCAAATCCCCGAAGGCTTGTTTCAGCCGCGCGCAGGCTTCTTCAACCCGCGCCCGTTGCGTGGCGAGGTTGAAGCGTTCGAACGTTTCCCCACCGGTGCCAAAGCCGGGACCTGACGAGGTCGCAATCCGCGCGTCCTCGCGCAGGCGGCGGACAAATTCCGCGTGATCCATGCCGGTGCCCGAGAAATCGACCCAGGCCAGATAAGTCGCCTGCAACGGCATCGACCACAGGCCCGGAATCTCGGCAATGGTCTGATTGAACAATCGCCGGTTGCCGTCCAGATGCGCGACCTGAGCGTCCACCCATTCGGCCCCCTCAGGGCTGTAGGCGGCAGTGATCATCGCCACACCCAAGGCGCTGGGGTCGTAATCCAGCGTCTGCAACCGATGCTTCATGGCCGCGCGCAGTTTGGGGTCGGGGATGATCATGTTGCCGGTCCGCTGCCCGGCGATGTTGAACGTCTTCGACGCCGCGGTCAGTGTCACTGTCCAGGGCCGCGCATCCGGGGCCGCCACATCCATCGGCACGAACTTGGCTCCGTGATAGACCAAATCGTGGTGGATCTCATCCGACACAAGGATCAATCCGTTGCGCTCGGCAAACGCGGCCACGGCGCGCAGCTCTTCCGGGGTCCAGACCCGCCCCGACGGGTTTTGCGGCGAACACCACAGCAGCATCGTCTCGGACCCGTCCAGCCGCGACTGGGCGTCGTCCAGATCAAGCCCATAACTGTCGCCTTCCCGCACCAGCGGGCATTCCACGACCCGGCGGTCCGATTTGTTCACCTTGTGGGCAAACTCATGGTAGACCGGGGTGAAGATCACGATCCCATCGCCCGGCTTTGTCCAGACATCCAGCGACAAAGCAATTGCGTTGCCCAGACCCTGGGTTGTCAGAATCCAATCCGTGTCGATTTCCCAGTCATGCCGGGTTTTCATCCACCATTGGACTGAGGATAGATAATCCGGATGCATCCAGGAATAGCCGAATACGCCGTGATCCGCGGCCTTGTGCACCGCATCGATCACGCAAGGCGCTGTTTGATAATCGGAATCTGCCGTCCACATGGCCAGCCCGTCCTCGGGCGAAACGCCATACAGCATCTCCATCTTGTCCCATTTGGAACTGTTGGTTCCCCGGCGGTCGGTCAGGTCGTTGAAAGTCATGTCTGCTCCGTTCTGTTGGACGAAAGCTAACCGCAAATCGGGCAGGTGCAAGGGGGGCGTTGCGGCGCGGGGCGGGATGGCCTAAATCAGCCTCATGAAACGCAATATCCTGATCCATCCCGACCCCCGCCTGAAGAAGGTCTGCGCGCCCGTGGGCGACCTTACGGACGAGCTGCGCAAACTGGCCGACGACATGCTGGAAACCATGTATGACGCGCCCGGCATCGGCCTGGCCGCGCCGCAGATCGGTGTGCTGGATCGGTTGATCGTGATCGATTGCGTCAAGGAAGAAGGTGAGGCACCGCGCCCCCTGATCATGTTCAACCCCGAGGTCATCGCCTCGTCTGACGAAACCAATGTCTACGAAGAAGGCTGCCTGTCGATCCCCGATCAATATGCCGAAGTGACCCGCCCCAAGGTGGTGGATGTCACCTGGATGGATCAGAACGGCAAACTTCAGCAGGAAACCTTTGACGGGCTCTGGGCCACCTGTGTACAGCACGAGATCGACCACCTGAACGGCAAGCTGTTCATCGACTATCTCAAACCGCTGAAACGGCAGATGATCACCCGCAAGATGCAAAAGCTCAAACGCGAGAAGGCGCGCACATGACCGTCCGCTCCTGCCTGCCGTGGCCAGACAAACGCCTGCGCACCAAGGCCGATGAGGTGAGTGAAATCACCGATGAGATTCGCGCCATCTGGGACGACATGATCGACACGATGGAGGCGATGCCCGGTGTCGGCCTTGCTGCGCCGCAGATCGGCGTGATGCTGCGTCTGGCCGTCGTCGATGGCTCGGCCGAGCGTGGCAAGGCTGTGCGCCTGGCCAACCCGGAAATCCTGCACAGCTCGATCGAGCTGCGCGAACACGACGAGGCCAGCCCGAACCTGCCCGGCGTCTCGGCCAAGATCAGACGTCCGCGCGCTGTAACGGTGAAGTTCCTGAACGAACAGGGCATGGTGGACCGCCGTGATTTTGTCGGCATCGACGCCACCAGCGTGCAGCATCAGATCGATCACCTGAACGGGCGGATGTATTTCGACCGGCTCAGCAAGGTCAAACGCGACATGCTGCTGCGCAAAGCAAAGAAACTGACGTAGGCCGGGATTCAGCCCGGCACCCGTAAACCACCGGAGCCGATCATGCGCGTCATCTTCATGGGCACCCCCGATTTCTCAGTTCCTGTGCTCGATGCGCTGGTCGAGGCCGGGCACGAGATCGCCGCCGTCTATTGTCAGCCCCCACGCCCTGCGGGCCGCGGCAAGAAAGACCGTCCCACGCCCGTTCATGCCCGGGCCGAGGCGCTGGGCCTTCCCGTCCGCCATCCGGTTTCGCTGAAATCAGCCGAGGAACAGGAAGCCTTCGCCGCGTTGAAAGCAGATGTGGCCGTGGTCGTGGCCTATGGCCTGATCCTGCCGCAACCCATTCTCGATGCGCCCAAACAAGGCTGCCTGAACATCCATGCCAGCCTGTTGCCGCGCTGGCGCGGGGCCGCACCGATCCATCGGGCGATCATGTCCGGCGATGCCGAGACCGGAATCTGCATCATGCAGATGGAGGCCGGCCTGGACACTGGCCCTGTCCTGTTGCGACAGGCGACTGCAATCGATCCCGAAGAAACCACCGCGCAATTGCACGACCGGCTTTCGACCATGGGGGCTGCGCTGATCATCGATGCGCTGGCCAGCCTGTCGGACCTGACGCCCCAACCTCAGCCCGAGGACGGCGTGACCTACGCCACCAAGATCGACAAATCCGAGGGCCGCATCGACTGGACACGCCCGGCAGTCGAGGTAGACCGCCAAATCCGAGGTCTTTCACCTTTTCCCGGTGCATGGACCGAGATGGAAGGTGAACGCATCAAGCTGCTGGCCTCGCGCCTTGCCGACGGGCAGGGCGCTCCGGGTGAGGTTCTGAACGACGATCTGCACGTGGCCTGCGGGCAGGGCGCTGTCGAACTGCTGCGCTTGCAAAGGGCAGGCAAAGGCGCGCAGGATAGGGAAACATTTCTACGGGGCTGGGCAATACCAACCGGCACTCGGCTGTCTTCGGAGTAAAACCATATGTTCATGGTGATGATGGGCACCGTCGTGATTGCCGGGATCGTCGGATATCTGTCCGAGAAGACCGGCTTTACTCATAACGGTTATTTGCAATCCATCATCATCTGTGTGGGCGGCGCGTTTCTGTTCTATTTCGTGCGGATCATGTTCGGCATCAGCTTTGGCCCTCCGGGTCTGGATGCGGTGATTTCCTCGGTTGGTGCTTTGATCATCGTGCCAACGCATTGGAGGAAATGACATGCCCATCGTCGCCCTTATCATCATCGGTGCTGCTGCCGGATTTCTGGCCAACCGGCTGATGCGGATCGAGGCGGATATCCCTCCCACCATGCTCATCGGAATCATAGGTGCCCTGATCGGAGGGCTTCTGCTGCGGTTTCTGGCAACCGTCATGGGCTGGATGTCAGGCTTTGTCGGCGCGGTTCTTGGCGCTTTACTGGTGATCTGGATCTGGCAGACATATCTGCGCCGCTAATCCCTTGACCTCAGGCTGCTTCTCCGTCCTGATCGCATCCAGCGATAGGGGAGGATGTCGATGCAGCACGATCTGAAACCGGGTGATGTTGCCCTGATGGGCATTCCACTGGACTTACATTCGTCGTTCCTGCAGGGCCCCGCCTTCGCCCCCGGACGCATCCGCGAGGCGCTTCATTCCGGTGCCGCCAATCTGACCGCCGAAGACGGCACCGATCTGGGCGCGACCGAGCGGTTCCGCGATACCGGTGATCTCGATGTCTTCGAGATGCGAGGGCAAGAACCGATTGACCGCATCGAAGCCCAAGCAGCCAAGCGGATCGCAACAGGCGCGCGCCTTCTGTCGCTGGGCGGGGACCATTCCGTGGCCTATCCGCTGATCAAGGCCCATGCGGACAGGTACCAAGGGCTGAACATCCTGCATATCGACAGCCATCCGGATCTGTATGACACGCAAGACATCGGACCGCTGGGCCATGGCTGCCCCTTTGCGCGGGTCATGGAGACCTGCCCGGTCAACCGGCTGGTACAGGTCGGCATCCGCACCATGAACGCCCACCAACGCGAACAGGCCGACAGGTTCGGGGTCGAGGTGATCGACATGCGCAACTGGAGCCCCGATCTGGAGATCAGCTTCGATGGCCCCGTCTACCTGTCACTGGATCTGGATGCGCTGGACCCGGCCTTTGCCCCCGGCGTCTCGCATCACGAACCCGGCGGGCTGAGCACGCGTGAGGTCATCAACCTGATCCACAGCTTCGAAGGTCAATTGGTCGGTGCGGATATTGTCGAGCTGAACCCGCACCGCGACCCTTACGGCATGACCGCAATGGTTGCTGCGAAGTTCGTCAAGGAAATCGGCGCGCGCCTGCTGACGCGCTGATTTACCGTTCGTCGCAGACCGCAGCCGAACCCAAGGCCGGTGCACCCTTTGTGGTCAAATCATACCGGTTGGCCTCAGCGGCGGTCATCCAGTGCATGCTGTCGGCCGGGGCAGCAAACAGGGTGTACCAGTAAAACTCCTCATCCACGCCGATGTCTCTGAAATAGTCCAGATATCGATCATGTTCCGGGTCGTCCTCGGGCAGCTCGGTCGCAACCAGCCCTGACCCGGCCCAGCTGTGGACACCGACACAGGCCCCCGGTTGCAGGACGCGGCGCTTTCCGGCCAGAAACAGATCGGTGCCCCCGCTGGCAACCAGACCGTTCGAGGGCACGACCGTGTCGAACCCAGCCCTGCGCACCTCGCGGCTGAAGACGACATTTGCATCATCATCCACCGACCCCTCGATGTATTGCAGGACCAGCGTGCGGGCTTCGGGGTATTCGGCCGTTACTTCCTCAAAGGCGGACAGCGTTGTTTCATCAATCGTGCCCGAGGCGATGATCTGATCGCCCTGAGCGACGAAACTGACAGGGTTATAAACCTCGCCACATGAGGCCAGCAGAGCCAGACAGGCTGCAATCGATGTAAGTCTGAAAGTCACGTTGGCCTCCGGGCTGTGCATTCCAAAGAGGTATCAGCCCGCCCTTGCCGCGTCTACCAACAGGCTCAATTGCGTGGCGGACGGCTTTTGTAGACGGGCAACTGCCAGCCAAACACCAGTGATCCGGCCCGCAGCGCCCAGCACACAAGGGCGCAGAGGCTCAACGCAAATACGGGTTCCAGTCCCAGCCTAACGGCCAGAACCGTCGTCAATGCCCCGGCAAATGCGCAGGAGACATAAAGTTCACCCTGTTTCAGCACCAGCGGCACTTCGTTGCAGACCACGTCCCTCATCAGCCCGCCCAGACACCCGGTTGTCACACCCATTAACACGACAATGACACCGGATTGGCCTAACGATAGCGCCGCACCGGTTCCGGCCGCGACCGCAACCGACAGGGCGAAACTGTCCAGCCAGACCAGCCAGTTGTAGCGGCTTTCCACCAGATGCGCGGTAAAGAACACAAGAACTGCCGCTGCTACGGCAATCAGAATGTAATCCGGTTGCCCCACCCAGAAGATCGGGTGCCGGTCCAGCAACAGGTCGCGCACGGTACCGCCCCCGACCGCAGTCAGGCAGGCCATGAAGGCGAACCCGACCAGATCCAGCTGAGCGCGACTGGCCACCAAGGCCCCGGTCAGCGCAAAGATCAGAACCGAGGCATAATCCAGCAGGGTCAGTGCGGTCACGCCTGCGCCTTTTTGGGTTTGAACGGCGCCATGCCTGCGCGCGCCAGCTCATCGGCCTTTTCATTTTCCGGATGGCCTGCATGGCCCTTGACCCATTCCCATGTCACATCGTGCCGCTCCTGCGCCTCATCCAGACGCTGCCACAGATCGACATTCTTGACCGGTTTCTTGTTCGACGTTTTCCAGCCGTTCCGTTTCCAGCCAAAAATCCAGCCGGTGACGCCGTTCTTCACATAGGCGCTGTCGGTGACGATGGTGATCTTTGACGGGCGCTCCAGCGTCTCCAACGCGCTGATGGCGGCCAGCAGTTCCATCCGGTTGTTGGTCGTCTCGGCCTCGCCGCCGTTCAGCTCGCGTTCTTTCAGAACCCTGTCCCCGTCCATTGCGCGCAGCAGAACGCCCCAGCCTCCGGGGCCGGGATTGCCGGAACAGGCACCATCGGTATAGGCAAAAAGGTCAGGCATGGGCGAACACCAGAATGAACCCGTCATACGATCCGGCCAGTCCCTTGCCCATGCCTTGGACTGCGCGATCAATCGTGAACCCTGCCGCGTGCAGGGCGTCTGTGATCTCGGCCTCAGTGTAATAGGTGTAGTAGCGATCCAGTTCGTCCCGGTGTTCACCAGTGCCCAGCTTCATCCCCAGAAACAGTTGCCCTCCGGGTTTCAGAGCCGTGTGGATCGCTTTCAGATGACCCGGGAAATCAACGCGCGGCGCGTGCAGCAGGGAAAAGCTGGCGTAAATGCCGTCATATTTGGCGGTCTCTGTGACGTCGTCAAACGTACCCAGATGCGCGTCCACACCGTTTTCGCGGGCATGTTCGACAAAGGCGGGCGTGGCATCCAGCGCCCGAACCTTCAGCCCCTGCCGCATCAGGAAACTGCTGTCCGACCCGGGACCGGACCCCAGATCCAGCACATACCCACCGGCGCCAACCGCATCTGCGAAAGCCTGACGGGCCTCAAGCTGTTCGGGTGGCAGGGGGATGTTCAGATATTCCGCCACCCTGTTGGTATAAGCGGTGATTGTGCGTGTATCGGTCACAGGTACACTCCGACTGCAAGGCTGGCCAAAACGACGGCGGTTAGCAGGATGCGCAATTGCATCCACCAGACCGGCGTCAGCCGCCAGTATGAAAACAGGGCGTCCAGCAGCAGCAGGCCCGCGAACCCGTACATCAGATTGGTGCCCGCATTGACCGGCCCGCCACCCGTCATGACAAAGGCCCAAAGGGCCGGCAGAACCGACAGCAGATAGCACAGGGCTGCCTTGCTGCCCGAGGTCTTGGTGGCAAAGCCCCAGAGAACGCCGGACATGAAGCTCAGGATGACCGAGCCATAGAACAGCTGCACATACGGCCCCACAAAGCGCGGGCCAAATGTCTTCGCGCCCCAGGCGTTCAGATCACCATTCAGGTAAGTCAACGCGCCCCAGACAAACGGGATCAGCCCGGCAAGCCCAAGATAGAGCGGTGCCTTCGGCACTCCGCTCACGCCGGCTGCCTCAATACGCGGGGCACTTTGAACTCGACGTTTTCGACGGCCGTTTCAACCGGCTCGACGGTGACATCGTAGTGATCGCGGAAGGCGTCTATCACCTCGTTCACCAATAGTTCCGGAGCCGACGCACCCGCAGTGACGGCCACGGTCGAGATCCCCTCAAGCGACCGCCAGTCGATCTCGGTGGCCCGCTGCACCAACTGCGCATACTGGCACCCCTCGCGTGAGGCGACCTCGACCAGACGGCGTGAATTCGACGAGTTTGGCGCGCCCACGACCAGCAAGGCATCCGCCTTGGGGGCCACGGCTTTCACCGCCTCCTGCCGGTTCGTGGTGGCGTAACAGATGTCTTCCTTGTGTGGGCCGACAATGGCGGGGAACCTGGCCTGAAGGGCGGCTATGATGTCCTTGGTGTCATCAACCGACAGGGTGGTCTGGGTGACAAAAGCCAGTTTCTGCGGATCGCGCACGTCGACCGTGGCCACATCGTCCACGGTTTCGACCAGCAGCACATCGCCCTCGGGCAATTGCCCCATGGTGCCGACCGTTTCGGGGTGGCCTTTGTGGCCGATCATGATCATCTGCAACCCGGCATCTGCATGGCGCTGGGCCTCGACATGCACCTTCGAGACCAAAGGGCAGGTCGCGTCCACATAGATCATCTCACGCTCGGCGGCTTCGGCGGGTACGGATTTCGGTACGCCATGGGCGGAAAAGATCACCGGGCGGTCATCGGGGCATTCATGCAGCTCTTCGACAAACACAGCCCCCTTGGCGCGCAAGCCATCGACCACGAATTTGTTGTGCACGATCTCATGACGCACATAGACCGGGGCCCCCCATTTCTGCAGGGCCATCTCAACGATCTTGATGGCGCGGTCCACACCGGCGCAGAACCCGCGCGGGGCGGCCAGGTAAAGTGTCAGTGGTGGCTTTGTCATTGGGCTGTCTCCTTACGGCACAGGTAAGTCTTTTCCCGGCCATGGTCCAGACAGGACAGTGTCATTCATCTGACACGAATCGATGCTAGTCAGGTGATGTTTCAGCACCTGTACCTAGTTAAAGAAGCGCGGTCAGAACCATTGGTCCTGACCGCGCGAAATTTTCCCCATCATGTCAGACGTTTTGCCTGATCAGCCGTTGCTGGCAACTGCTACGCTGCGAGGCTCTGCCGGCATTTCGCGCGGCGGGCGCCCGATGACGTCGCGCAGGTCTTCCAATTCGATGAAATTGTCGGCCTGACGGCGCAGCTCGTCCGAGATCATCGGCGGCTGGCTGCGAATGGTCGACACGACCGACACACGAACGCCCTGACGTTGCAGGCTTGCGATCAGCGGACGGAAATCTCCATCGCCCGAGAACAGCACGATATGGTCCACACGTGGCGCAAGTTCCATGGCATCGACGGTGAGCTCGATATCCATGTTTCCTTTGACTTTACGGCGCCCCATGCTGTCGGTGTATTCCTTGGCCGGTTTGGTGACCATGGTGAATCCATTGTAATGCAGCCAATCAACCAATGGGCGGATCGGCGAGTATTCGTCGTTTTCCAACAGCGCTGTGTAGTAGAAAGCCCGAAGCAACTTGCCACGGCGCATGAATTCCTGCCGCAGAAGTTTGTAGTCTATGTCGAAACCGAGAGCTTTTGCCGCAGCATAAAGATTCGAGCCATCGATGAACAGCGCTAGCCGTTCGTCCTTATAAAACATAAATAGTCCCTTCCGGTATAATCCAGACCGCGCCGCGTTACGTGAGTGAGTGAGTGATAAAATGACGCGCTCTGGTAGGCCTATAATTAGAACTTTTGTCGATTATCGCAAGTATGCAGTGTGTCGAATGTAGGATATCACATGAGCAAATCCATGCCAAATGCCGTTGTTGCGCTGGGCGCAAATCTCGATTTGAGAGGAAACGGTCCCAATGTGACGCTACAACATGCACTTGATGCGCTTTCGCGTCAGGGTGAAGTGATTCGCTCGGTCAGCCGATTTTTTGCCACGCCGTGCTTTCCTGCCGGGGCCGGGCCGGATTATGTGAACGCTGCAGCGCTGATTGCAACCGGGAAATCCCCGGCCGAGCTGTTGCAGGTTCTGCACGAGGTCGAACACGAGTTTGGGCGGGAACGGATACAGCGCTGGGGGATGCGGACGCTGGATCTGGACCTTGTCTGTTTCGACGATCAGGTCCTGCCGGATCGCGCCACGTTTGACCGCTGGCTGACCCTGCCGCCCGAGGCACAGCGGCAAGAGGCGCCGGATCAACTGGTTCTGCCGCATCCGCGCCTTCAGGATCGTGCTTTTGTGCTGGTACCCATGGCCGATATCGTCCCGGATTGGCGCCATCCAGTTCTGGATCGCACGGTTTCCCAGATGGTCTCTGCCCTGCCTGCGGCAGAGGTTGCGGCGGTCACGCCGCTGTGATCCCTGCAAATGCAGCATTTCCTGCTTGTCAAGGCGCGGATTCGCGCTTAGATAAGCCTCTTCCTGACATGGATTCAGAAACGGAGAGCGCCCCATGGCCCGCGTGACGGTTGAAGATTGCGTAGACAAGGTTCCAAACCGGTTCGAGCTGGTGATGCTTGCCGCCCATCGGGCGCGTGAGATTTCCGCCGGTGCTGCGATTACCGTTGACCGCGACAACGACAAAAACCCTGTCGTGTCCCTGCGTGAGATCGCCGACGAAACCCAAAGCGCGGATGAACTGCGCGAGCGTCTGATCGAGGCGAACCAGACCCAGATCGAGGTTGATGAGCCTGAAGAAGACCAGATGGCGCTGCTGATGGGTGCCGAAACGGACAAACCCGCCATGGACGACATGTCCGAAGAGAAGCTCCTGCGCGCTCTGATGGAGGCTCAAGGCCAGGGGTAAGCCCTAAAGACGAAGGTGCGGACCGGATGATTTCTGCTGACGACCTGATTGCGCTGGTCCGCAACTACAATCCCAAGACGAATGCCGATCGCATCGCGCTGGCCTATGAGTTCGGCCAGCAGATGCATGAGGGGCAATACCGCCATTCCGGCGAGCCTTATTTTACCCATCCCGTTGCCGTTGCCGCCATCCTGACCGAACAGCGTTTGGACGATGCGACGATCATCACCGCCCTGCTGCACGACACGATCGAGGACACCAAGGCCAGCTATGGCAAAGTGGCCGAACTGTTCGGGGATGAGGTCGCCAAGCTGGTCGATGGCGTCACCAAGCTGACCAACCTGCAGCTTTCCAGCCGCGAGACCAAGCAGGCCGAGAATTTCCGCAAGCTGTTCATGGCGATGTCCAAGGACCTGCGGGTCATTCTGGTCAAGCTTGCCGACCGTCTGCACAACATGCGTACGATCAAGGCGATGCGCCCTGAAAAACAGGTGATCAAAGCGCGCGAGACGATGGACATCTACGCGCCGCTTGCGGGCCGGATGGGGATGCAATGGATGCGCGAGGAACTGGAAGACCTCGCCTTCCGCGTCCTGAACCCCGAAGGCCGCCAGTCGATCATCCGCCGCTTCATCACCCTGCAACGGGAAACCGGCGACGTGATCCACCGCATCACCGGCGACATGCGGCACGAACTGGAAAAAGCCGGGATCGAGGCCGAGGTGTTCGGCCGCGCCAAGAAACCCTATTCGATCTGGCGCAAGATGCAGGAAAAGGATCAGGGCTTCTCGCGCCTGTCCGACATTTATGGGTTCCGCATCATCACCCGGACCGAAGAAGACAGCTATCGCACGCTCGGTGCCATCCACCAGCGCTGGCGCGCGGTGCCGGGGCGGTTCAAGGATTACATCAGCCAGCCGAAATCGAACGGCTACCGCTCGATCCACACCACGGTTTCCGGGCGTGACGGCAAACGGGTCGAGGTTCAGATCCGCACCCGCCAGATGCACGACGTGGCCGAAACCGGCGTTGCCGCGCATTGGTCCTATCGCGACGGTGTGCGCTCGGAAAACCCGTTTGCAGTCGATCCGGCCAAATGGATCGCGAACCTGACCGAACAATTCGACAGCGAAGATGATCACGAGGATTTCCTCGAAGCCGTCAAGCTCGAGATGTATTCGGACCAGGTCTTCTGCTTCACTCCCAAGGGTGACGTGGTGAAGCTGCCGCGCGGGGCGACGCCGATTGATTTTGCCTATGCCATCCATACCCGGATCGGTCACGCCTGTGTCGGGGCCAAGGTGGATGGCATTCGGGTACCGCTCTGGACGCGGCTGAAAAACGGCCAGTCGGTGGACATCATCACCGCAGACGGTCAGACGCCGCAGGTCACATGGCTTGAGATTGCAGTTACCGGCAAGGCCCGTACCGCCATCCGCCGCGCCCTGCGCGAAGTGGATCGTGAACGCTTCATCAAGCTGGGCAAGGAACTGGCGCGGTCGGGTTTCGAACATGTGGGCCGCAAGGCCACTGACAAGGCGCTGGATACCGCTGCCAAACACCTGCGCCTGAAGGACCGGCACGAGCTGCTGGCCCGTCTGGGCAGCGCCGAACTGACCGCCCATGAAGTGGTCGAGGCCGTCTATCCCGAGCTTGCCAAAGATGACGGCGATGCCATTCCGCTGCGCCGTGCGGTGATCGGTCTTGAGCCGGGGCAGAAGTTCGACCGTGCGCCCTGTTGTCAGCCGCTGCCGGGGGAGCGTATCGTCGGCATCACCTATCGGGGCAAGGGCGTTGTCGTGCACGCCATCGATTGCGACAGGCTCAGCGAGTTCGAGGGCGAACCAGACCGCTGGGTCGATCTGCACTGGCATTCCGGCACCCATCCGGCGGTCTATGGCGCGACTCTGGATCTGACCATTGGCAACGATGCCGGGGTTCTGGGGCGCATTTGCACATTGATCGGCGAGAAAAAGGCCAATATTTCGAACCTGGAATTTGTTGACCGCAAACCGGATTTTTACCGTCTGCTGATCAATGTCGAACTGCGCGACCTTGAACAGCTGCATTCGCTTATGCTGATGCTCGAGGCGGAAAGCGACGTTGCAGCGGTCGAACGGTATCGGGACCGGCCTAAGACCGCAGTTGCGGCTGGCTGAGAAGGGGTGATCACGGGTGGTATTCAAGCGCCGAGACCGACGCTCTCCAGTCCAGATCGCATCGGAATTCGTTTATCCGCGTGGCGGATGGACCCGCGCCTTTCATTACGTCAAGCACCGTGTCCGGCGGTTGCCGGATTCGCCTGACCGCATTGCGCGCGGCATCGGGGCAGGGGTGTTTGCCGCCTTCACCCCGTTTTACGGGCTTCATTTTCTGGTGGCCGCTATCGGTGCCCGACTGATCAAGGGAAACATTCTGGCCGCGCTCAGCGGTACGTTTTTCGGCAACCCGCTGACCTATGTTCCGATCGGGGTGATCTGCCTTCAGACCGGGCATTTCCTGCTGGGCACCGAATACGAAGAAGGCGACACGCAGGGCCTGATGGGCAAGTTTGCCGATGCCATCGGGGACCTCAAGAACAATTTTCTGGCCTTGTTCACCGATCGCGTGGCCGACTGGCACGGGCTGGCGCAGTTCTATGATGACGTCTTCTACCCCTATATGATCGGTGGCATCATCCCCGGCATCGTGGCGGGTGTGATCTGCTACTACCTCAGCCTGCCCCTGATCCTCACTTACCAGCAGCGTCGCCGCGCCAAGATCAAAGCGAAGTTTGAGGAAATCAAACGTTTGGCCGAAAAATCGACTGCCGTTTCCCCGGCAGAGCCTCTAGGCTCGGGCCAAACTGTTCAAAAGGAATCGACTGATGTCTGACAACCAACTGCGTCTGGGTGTGAACATCGATCACGTCGCCACCGTGCGCAACGCGCGGGGCGGGGCCTATCCCGATCCGCTGCGCGCCGCCAAACTGGCGGAAGAGGCCGGGGCCGATGGCATCACGGCGCACCTGCGCGAAGACCGCCGCCATATCTCGGACGCCGATATCGACGGGCTGATGGAGGTTCTGTCGGTCCCGCTGAACTTTGAGATGGCCGCGACGCCCGAGATGCAGAAAATCGCCCTGCGCCACAAACCGCACGCGGTCTGCATCGTGCCCGAAAAGCGCGAGGAACGCACCACGGAAGGCGGGCTCGAAGTCGCGCGCGAAGAAAACAAGCTGGCCCATTTCATCGCACCGCTGCGTGATGTCGGCTGCCGCGTGTCGATCTTCATCGCCGCCGATCAGCGCCAGATCGAAGCCGCCCACCGCATCGGCGCCGAAGTGATTGAGCTGCACACCGGCGCCTATTGCGACGCCCATGCCGAAGGTCGCATGGACGAGGCCGCGCGCGAGCTTGAATCGCTGCGCCAGATGTCCGCCTTCGCCCATTCGCTGGGGCTCGAGGTTCATGCAGGTCACGGTCTGACCTATGACACCGTCAAGCCTGTTGCCGCCTTCCTCGAGGTGAAAGAGCTGAATATCGGCCACTTCCTGATCGGTGAATCGATCTTTCTGGGTCTCACCCCGGCCATTGCCGAGATGCGCCGCCTGATGGACGAGGCGCGCGCGTGATTACGCCCGGCTTTGTCGCCATCTGGCTGGCCTGGCTGATGGCTGGCGGCTCTCCGGGGCCTGCCACGATGGGCATTGCCGGAACCGCGATGAACGAAGGCCGCCGTGCCGGTCTGGCCTTCTCGCTGGGCATCTGTGCCGGTTCCGCCGCCTGGGGCATTGCCGCTGCTCTGGGCCTGTCGGCGATCATGCTGGCCAATGTCTGGGTCTTCGAGGTGATCCGCTATATCGGCGTGGCCTATCTGGGCTGGCTGGCCCTCAAGGCCCTGCGCCGCGCGATTACTGCGGATGACGTCGCTTTGGGCAAACCGGTCACAGGCTCGCTGCCGACGATCTTCGCCAAGGGCGCGGCGATTCACCTGACAAACCCCAAGGCGATCCTCAGCTGGGGCTCGATCTACGCCATCGTCGCGCCCAATGATGCCAGCCTGTCGATGCTGCTGGGCTATTTCGCCATGCTCTATGCCGGATCGCTGCTGATTTTCATCGGCTATGCGTTCCTGTTTTCCTCCGAGCGCATGGTCCGCACCTACCGCCGCGCCCGCCGCTGGTTCGATTTCGCCTTTGCCGGGTTCTTCGGGGTGGCGAGTTACAAGATCCTGACGGTGCGGTTGGGATGATGGATTACACTGCGCTGATCTCGACGGCATTGACGTTCTTTGTGGTGGCGGTTTCACCCGGCCCCGCAAACATCTCAAATGCTGCAATAGCAATGAAATTTGGCCGCAAAACCAGCCTAACTTACGGTGCCGGTCTGTCCTGTGGTCTGGCATTCTGGGGCCTTGTTGCCGCCAGCGGCATGGGGGCAGTTCTTCAGACATCAATCTATCTGCTGATGTTGCTCAAAATTCTGGGCGGCCTTTATCTGCTGTGGCTCGCGTGGCAATCCTTCAATTCGGCTGTTAAACCCGGCAATGATGCCGAGGGTCCATCCGGCGGTGGGCGCTGGTTTCTGCGCGGGCTGATCCTGAACATGTCAAATCCGAAATCTGTGATCGCATGGATGGCGGCATTGTCGATTGGGCTTGGACCAGATGACGGTTTGCTGAATGTGGCGCTCGCCACTCTAGCCTGCGTAGTGGTTGGTACATTGAACAACACCCTGTATTCAATTCTGTTCTCGGTGGATGGCATGATGCAGGGCTATCGTCGCTGCTGCCGCTGGATTGACGGAGCCGCAGCCGGGTTGTTTGCGTTGGGCGGCTTCGGTTTGATAAGGTCGGCGTTCTCCAGATGATCCTCGGCATCGGCACAGACCTCGCAAATATTGACCGCATCCAGGGTACGCTCGACCGGTTCGGCGACCGCTTCCGCAATCGTGTCTTCACCGACACCGAACAGCACAAGGCCGAACGCCGCGCCGATACGGCCGGAACCTACGCCAAACGCTGGGCCGCGAAAGAGGCCTGTTCCAAGGCGCTGGGTACCGGCCTGCGCATGGGTATCGCTTGGAAAGACATGGCCGTCACCAACCTGCGCACCGGCCAGCCCGTGATGCATGTGACCGGATGGGCGGCCGAGCGCCTCAGGGAAATGACCCCCGACGGGCACGAGGCGATCATCCACGTCACCCTGACCGATGATCACCCCTGGGCGCAGGCCTTTGTGGTGATCGAGGCCCGCCCGCTTCAAGAAGCGCCTGCGCAGCCTTGACTTGCCCCCACCTGACCCGCATGTAGCACCCCAACCACGCATAGACTGGAGAGAGCAGTATGGCCGAGGAAGCCAAAACCGGAAGCGGCGTCTGGGAGACGATTAAAACCATCGTCTACGCTCTGCTGATTGCAGGCGTGTTCCGCACCCTCTTCTTTCAGCCGTTCTGGATTCCCTCAGGCTCGATGAAGCAGACGCTGCTGATCGGTGATTTCCTCTTCGTCAACAAGATGGCCTATGGCTATTCCTACGCGTCCTGCCCCAGCCTGATCATCCCCAGCGTTGGCCTGAATGTGGATGCCGAAGATATCTGCGGCTGGATGCAGGGCGGAGAAAACACCCGCATCTGGGGCGGTGATCCCGAACGCGGCGACGTCATCGTTTTCCGCCATCCGGTCACCGGGCGTGACTATATCAAACGCCTGATCGGTCTGCCGGGCGACCGTATCCAGGTGCGCGCTGGCCAGATCATTCTCAACGGCACGCCGGTTCCGCAGCAGCCCGATGGCGTCTTCACCGAACTTGCCGAACCGCAAGGCCCGCAACGCCTGCGCCCGCGCTGTTCTAACGGTCCGGTCGGCATCGGCGGCACTTGCGAGAAAAACCGCCTGATTGAAACCCTGCCCAACGGTGTTTCGTATGACGTGCTGGAAATCGGCAATCAGGGATCGGACAATACCGGCATCTATACCGTGCCCGAAGGCCACTATTTCTTCATGGGTGACAACCGCGACAATTCCAGCGACAGCCGCCTGCCGCAATCCGCCGGTGGCGTGGGATACGTGCCATACGAAAACCTGATCGGGCGCGCCGACCGGATCATGTTCTCGTCCGCAGGCCGGTCGATGCTGTTCTTCTGGACCTGGCGCGGTGATCGGTTCTTCAAGGCGGTCAATTGAAGCTTTCGGTTGAAATAAAGGCGTTCCAGCAGCGTTTGGGGTACCAGTTCACCAACCCCGAACTGCTGGTGCGCGCGCTGACCCATGGCTCGGTGTCGTCGTCCACACGACCCGACAATCAGCGGCTCGAATTTCTCGGCGACCGCGTGCTGGGCCTTGTCATGGCCACGGCGCTGCTTGAGGCCGATAAAAAGGCCTCCGAAGGCCAGCTGGCCCCCCGCTTCAACGCTCTGGTCCGCAAAGAGGCCTGCGCCGATGTGGCACGCCAGATCGATCTCGGTGCGGTCCTGAAACTTGGCCGGTCCGAGATGCTGTCCGGTGGCCGCCGCAAACAGGCCCTGCTGGGTGACGCGATGGAGGCGGTGATTGCCGCCATCTACCGCGATACCGGGTTCGAGGCCGCCCGCGATGTCATCCTCGCCCTGTGGGGGGATCGCATCCACAAGGTCGATGCCGACGCCCGCGATGCCAAAACCTCGTTGCAGGAATGGGCGCAGGCCCGCGGTCAAAAACCGCCCGCATATGTCGAGGTCAAACGCAGCGGCCCCGACCACGCCCCGATCTTCACCATCGCCGCCCGCCTTCAGGACGGCACCGAGGCACAGGCCACAGCAGGCTCGAAACGACAGGCCGAACAGGCCGCGGCGAAGGCTCTGCTGGACCAGTTGAGCCCGCCCGGTTCCTCCTAAAACTATGAAGATCAGACCGGCCCAGAAGGTAGACGCCGCCAGCTTGGCCGCACTGTCGATTGAAGTCTGGGTCAGCACTTACTTGCGTCACGGCGTGAGTTCTTTCTTCGCCGAGTTCGCACTGTCCGAGTTCGCGACCGCGCGGTTCGAAACGCTGCTGCAAGAAGAGAAGGATATTCTGGTTGTTTCGGAAAACCGTGATGGGATCGATGGTTACATTCGGCTGGCGGAAGGCCGTATTGCTCCCGTTGACGGGCTTTCCGATCTTGAGATCGTGACATTCTACGTGCAGCCGCGCCATCACGGAAAAGGCATCGGTTCAGCGCTGTTAAAGGTGGCAATTGACCACTGCCACGGTAAAGGCCGGAACGACATTTGGCTGACGACCAATTCCGAGAATACGCCCGCAATTGAGTTCTATCTGTCCAAAGGGTTCCGGCAGGTTGGCGTCGCGGATTTTCAAATCGGAGACCAAGCCTATCCGAACCATGTATTGGCGCTGAGCATGTCCGCAAAGGGTTAAGTTCAGACCACCCGAATGAACCCGGTCAGCCCGGTCTTCTGATGCTCGATCACATGACAATGAAACGCCCAGTCGCCGGGATTGTCGGCAACCAGCGCGATCTCGACCACCTCATCTTTCAACAACAGTATCGTATCGGTCATCAATGGCGGCAGCCTGCGCAGGTTCGACGTCAGCGGAACAAAAGCCAGCCCGTGCAGGTGGATAGGGTGCAGGTTCGGTGATTCATTGCGCAGCCGCAGAACATAGCTCTTGCCTTGTTCCAGCACGGCCAGCGGCCCGGTACCCTGTGCAGCATCGCCCGCCCAGGGCGTGCGGTTGATCGACCAGAAATTATACCCCAGAGAGCCGCAGAACCCGTTATTTGGCTGACCCCCTTCCGGGGTCCATCCGAACACGAACTCATGCAGTTCCGCCTGTCCAAGATCGGGTCGCCCTACCGGGTTTTTGCGCAATGGCCGTAGATCACGCAGATCGCGTGCCAAAGATTGCCCCGTGGCCCGCAACTGCGCCATGGCGCGGTGTTTCTGACCGGGGAACTTGGCGACAAGCGTTGTGGATTGCCCTTCGCCGTCAGGCATCCGTACGGCAAAATCCACCCGCTGACCGGGGCCCAGCAGCAGCGGCTCGGCGGCGGTGGGCAGGGTCAGATCAACCTCGACCGGATGTCCGTCCCAAGCGATGATCCGGGCGTCAGCCTCTTCCAGATGCAGCTTGTAGATACGTGTCGTGTCCGTATTGACCACGCGCAGGCGTACCAGAGCACCTGCTGCGTGGTCATACATCGCCTCGCTCTGCCAGTTGGCGGTCTGTACGTTGCCAAACGTGCCCGCCCGTGCGGCGCCACGCGCGGTATAGGCCGGCAAAAACGCACCTTCCTCGTCCAATCGGAAATCCCGCAGATTGATCACCTGTTCGCTGTCGAAACCGGGGTCTTCCGGCTCGGCAATCACCATGACGCCGGTGAGCCCACGGGCCATCTGATCCATCGTCATGCAATGGGGATGATACCAATAGGTGCCCGCATCCGGAGGCGTGAACTCATAGACAAAGCTCTCGCCCTCGCCGATGGGCATCTGGGTCAGATAGGGCACCCCGTCCATCTGGTTGGCGATCCGCAGCCCGTGCCAATGCATCGCGGTATAATCGGGCAGTGTATTGCGCACCGTCAGCCGCATCGCCTCGCCCTGACGCCCATACAGAACCGGCGGTGGCGCGTCGGGTGACAGGCTGACCATCCCCGTCGTCACTTGATCGCGCAGCCGATAGCTGGCGGGTTGCAACACCAGCTCCTGCGCGGCATCGCTTGCCGCCAGAGACAACCCTCCCAAACCAATGGTACCTGCGGCGGCGCCGCTTCCAAGAAGAAATGCGCGACGTTTCATTAAGACCTCACTGATCGGATCTGGGGCCGGGCTGGGACTGGCTAGGCGTCTGACCCTGTCCTGCCACCGCAGACGCATGGCTGCAATGCGACAAATCCCTCTGGCCCGCCGGGCCATTCTGCTATAGGGGTGCGCACTTGCAAACAGGATCGCCAGACACATGACCACACGCGCCGGATTTATCGCCCTGATCGGAGAGCCCAACGCGGGCAAGTCCACCCTGCTGAACCGCATGGTCGGGGCCAAGGTCTCGATCGTGACGCATAAGGTGCAGACCACCCGCGCGCGTATTCGCGGCGTGGCGATGGAGGGAGACGCGCAGCTTGTGTTTGTCGACACGCCGGGCCTGTTCAAACCCCGCCGCCGTCTGGACCGCGCCATGGTCGCCGCCGCCTGGGGCGGGGCGGCTGACGCCGATGTCGTCGTGCTGATGGTCGAAGCGCATCGCGGCATCACCGAAGGGGTCGAGCGTATCCTCGAAGGTCTGGAAGAGATCGGGCAGGGCCGCACCATTGCGCTGGCCATCAACAAGATCGACAAGGTCCCGTCGGAAAAGCTGCTGGCTCTGACCAGCGACTTGAACGCGCGCTACCCCTTCGCCGAAACCTTCATGATCTCGGCCGAAAAAGGCCACGGCGTCGACGACCTGCGCAAATGGCTGGCCTCGGAATTGCCCGAAGGCCCATGGCTCTACCCCGAAGACCAGATTGCCGATCTGCCCCTGCGCATGATCGCGGCTGAGATGACGCGCGAGAAACTGACCCTGCGCCTGCATCAGGAACTGCCCTATCAACTGACCGTCGAAACCGAGAACTGGGAAGAGCGCAAGGATGGTTCTGCTAAGATCGATCAGGTCATCTATGTCATGCGGGACGGCCACAAAGGCATCGTGCTGGGCAAGCGCGGCGAGACGATCAAAGCGGTCAGCCAGGCCGCGCGGGCGGAACTGGAAGAATTCCTCGACCGTAAGATCCACCTGTTCCTGCAAGTGAAGGTCCGGCCCAACTGGTTGGAAGAATCCGAACGCTACTCGGAAATGGGTCTGGATTTCAAAGACGGCAACGCATGACCCGGCTGACGGCCGACTTCTGGGTTCACGCCTATCTGGCGCGGCTCCGGTTTCAGGAAATCCCGGCCTTTGTCGTGGCCCATGGCGACGACACGGCGGGTGCCGTTCTGGTCAAGCTCAACACGCTGGACGGGCAGGCTGTCGCATTCCAGCGCAGCTTTGATCTGATGAGCGGTGAGCGGAAATGGGTCGAACTCTCGTCCGGTCAGGAAACTGAAGTGGATCAGGCCATCCAACGCCAACGCAGCTTTGACCCCGACCTTTGGGTGATCGAGGTCGAGGATCGCCAAGGGCGGCATCTGTTGGGCGAAGAGGGATTGGACTAAGCGCTTACCCTGTTTGGCGCTTGAAAATGCAAGCGTTTGAACCCGAATCCCACAGCCTTGAAACGGGCACTATTCGCCCCGGTTCCACCCATCCTCGTATTCGCCCAACATTCTGGACATCTGACGCAGCGATGCGAAAAAGCGCGCATAGACGTCCCGTGATAACATGGGTTTGTTGTCGTCCAGCACCTGCAAAAGACTGACGACGGTCGACGCAAACGTCTCATAGACCTGCATGTCAACAGCCGTGGGGTCCTGGGTCCAGATATTGCGGTCTTCGTAATAGGTGACAGGTTGTGGTTCGTCATCAATCATAGCGTGGCCCCTTCCGTTTGAGGTGCAGGTGGGGGTGGCGTGGATGCGCGCAAGATGGCTGGCACGAAGTCGCAAAATTATGGCGGTTTCGGAAAAGAACTCTGATGGAAAGGGGCAAGGAACAGGTTCCGCTCTTGCGTGCCAACTCTGCTTGGGATTTTCTGCGATCACTCTTAGCAACAACAGGGCCGAGTTTTGGACTGGCGCGATCACGGCATACTTCTGACCTCTCGCCGCCATGGCGAAACGGCGGCGATTATCGAGGTCTTTACCGAAGGCCACGGGCGTCATGCCGGGGTCGTGCGGGGTGGAACCAGCCGCAAAATCGCTCCGATCCTGCAACCCGGCGCGCAGCTGGATGTGCTGTGGCGCGCGCGGCTCGAGGAGCATATCGGCACGTTTCAGGTTGAACCCCTGCGCTCCCGCGCCGCGGCGGCGTTTTCCGGGCGGTTGGCCCTGTCCGGGCTGAATGCCGTCGTCTCGCTTTTGTCCTTCTGCCTGCCCGAACGCGAACCGCATCCGGCGCTTTATACGCGGACCGAACAGTTGATGGACCTTTTGGGACAGGATGAGATCTGGCCGCTGGCTTACCTGCGCTGGGAACTGGCGCTGCTGGACGAGCTTGGCTTTGGCCTCGACCTGACCGCCTGCGCCGTGACCGGCGCGACCGATGGGTTGATCTATGTGTCCCCCAAGACGGGCCGGGCCGTCAGCGCAAAAGGGGCCGGAGAGTGGGCGGACAAGCTGCTGCCCTTGCCGCCCTGTCTGCGCGGAGAAGGCGCGGCACCTGATGCCGAGATCGCCGAAGCCCTGCGCACAACCGGTTACTTCCTTGAACACCGTGTTGCCCCGTCGCTGGGGCATAGCCCACTGCCCGAGGCGCGGGCGCGGTTTGTGGATCAGGTCACTCGGCGGCTGTGAACACCATCTCGTGCCCATCCTCATTGCGCAGGATCAGCACATCACCGGACACTTCGGATTGCGTCATCGCCATGAGGGCGGCGAAATAGAACCCTTCTGCCTCAAGCCCCGCACAGGCCGCGCGCGTAGCGTTCAGGTCCTGAACCTCAAACCACGGATAGGGCGCGTTCAGAGTGCCGTTATAGCTGTTGCAGGGGGCGTTTCCGGCGATCTTGCCCTCTTCGGGAAACCGCAACAGGGCGCAGGCCTCATAGGGTTGCCCGTCGATCTCCTGCAGCACCCAAGTCCGATCCGCCGCGCCATAAGCGGCGACAGTTTCATCCTTGTCGCATTGGAACAGGGCCAGCAGGGGCAGGGTCAGGATCAGGCGGATCATTTCAGGGTCTTAGCCCATTCAGGGCGTCGCGAAAACCTCAATAGGGGTTCGCGCCGTTCAGCAATTCCCGCCGCACCTCAAGGCGCGGCCGCCAATTGTATTTTGTATCCTCGCGCACCGGTGCCCAATACAGCGCGCCACTGTTGCGCCACGGGTCAAGGATGATCCCGTCATACATCGAATCCCCCTTGGCGCTGATCAGCGCCGAGTGATGGATGATCCGAAACTGCGTCGGCGGCGAAGTGGCCCAGTGCAGGTCAAGCGTGCGGAAATCCTCTTGCCGCAGACGCGTGGTCATGGCCTGCGCCCAGTCATTGCACAAGCCGAACTCGCGAAAGCCGTTGGAGATCTTGGCGTTGTGGATGATGGCCGGGTCGGTGATGTTCCATTCCCGCGCCAATTGCTGGGAATAGCTGTACGAGATCGTGGCGGCCCGTTGCGCCTCGGCCGGGTCGACCTCGGGGCCCAGCGATCGGATGGCCTGCGCCAGCGCGTCGATGTCGCTTTGGGTGGCGGTCGGCTGACTGACGGTGCAACCGCCCAGCGCAAGTGCTGCGAGGGTCGCCCAAAGCGCAAAGATTCGACGGGTCATTCTGTGCTCACAATTCCATGGGCGGGGTCGGTTTTGCAGCGTGATCTATCGGGGTTCACAGCGGATGCAAAGGGGGAAGTTTGCATGGCCAGCGACAGGAAAGCGGCAGTGATCAGGTGGCTTTCCGTTTTGTACAATCCGAACAGTCGGGGGGCCGTTGGCGGTACAAACCCATCAATTCTGGAAAAAGACCCGGCGCAAGGCCGGGTCAGTTGGGGAAACGGGACTGCCGAACTTGGTTACCCAAGCAGACGTCGTGCGATCACCTGCGCCTGAATCTCGGCCGCCCCTTCGAAAATGTTAAGAATGCGCGCGTCGCACAGAACGCGGCTGATCTTGTATTCCAGCGCAAAGCCGTTGCCGCCGTGAATCTGCAAGCCATTATCCGCCGCAGCCCAGGCCACACGGGCCCCCAGCAGCTTGGCCATTCCAGCCTCAAGGTCACAGCGCTGGCCGTGGTCTTTCTCCCACGCGCTGAAATATGTCAGCTGCCGCGCGATCATAATCTCGACCGCCATCATCGCCAGCTTGCCGGAAACGCGCGGGAAGTTGATCAGGGACTTGCCGAACTGTTTGCGGTCGATCGCATATTGCATCGCGATGTCCAGCGCGCATTGAGCAACACCAATGGCGCGGGCGGCGGTCTGGATGCGCGCGCTTTCGAAGGTTTCCATCAACTGCTTGAAACCTTTACCTTCTTCGCCACCCAGAAGGTTTTCACCTTTGACTTTGAAGCCATCAAAGCCCAGCTCGTATTCCTTCATGCCGCGATAGCCCAGCACCTCGATCTCACCGCCGGTCATACCGGGGGTGGGGAAGGGGGCCTCGTCCGTGCCGGGTGTCTTTTCGGCCAGGAACATCGACAGGCCACGGTGGTCGGTGGTGTCGGGGTTGGTGCGCGCCAGCAGCGTCATCACATGGGTCCGCGCGGCGTGGGTGATCCATGTCTTGTTGCCGGTGATCTCATAATCACCATCTGCATTCTTGACCGCGCGTGTGCGCAGACTGCCGAGGTCGGATCCGGTGTTCGGTTCGGTGAAAACGGCGGTCGGCAGAATTTCTGCGCTGGCCAGTTTCGGCAACCAGTTCGCCTTTTGCTCATCCGTGCCGCCCGCGATGATCAGTTCCGCCGCGATCTCGGACCGCGTTCCCAACGAGCCCACACCGATGTAGCCGCGCGACAGCTCTTCGGAGACCACACACATCGACGCTTTGGACAGGCCGAACCCGCCGAATTCTTCGGGGATGGTCAGGCCGAAGACGCCCATTTCCGCCAGCTCCTCGATGATTTCCATCGGGATCAGCTCGTCATTCAAGTGCCAGTCATGAGCGTTTGGCTCGACTTTTTCTTGCGCATAGCGGCGGAACTGGTCGCGGATCATTTCCAGCTCTTCGTCCAGACCCGAGGCGCCGAACATCGTGGCGCCAGCCTGATCCTGCATCAGTTCGACCAGACGGCTGCGCGCGGCCTGAGAATTGGCCTGCGCCATCAGGGTCTGCACTTCGGAAGATTGGAAGCCGGATAATGCGTCCCAGCCCAGCCCCATATCCTGAAGGCGCACGACCTCACCCTGGTTCATCGGGATGCCGCCAGCGACCTGATGCAGGTATTCGCCAAAGGCGATCTGGTGCAGCAGTTGTTCGACCTCGCCGAACTTTCCATCGGCTTGCAGCGCTTCGGCCCAGCGTTGCATCTGCTGCAGCGATTGGTTGTAGGTGGCCAACCAGGCCAGACCATGAGCGGCGGTCTGGTTCGCTTCGATCAAAGCGCCGGAAACACGACCATCCGCCGTTACCTTGCTGCGTATGGACTCGCGCGCTTTTTCAAAAACCGCCTCCACTGCGGGCACGGCGGCCCGGGTCAAATCCAGAAGATCGGGCAAAATTGCAGCTGTAGTCATCTCGGTCATATCCTGTCCGTCGTGGGCCATGAATCGCGTCCTTTCCTCGGTCGTCTGGTCATATCATGCTGCACGTGCAGCGCAACAAAAATGCTTATTACCCCGCAAAAAAGTTCAAAAATTACCTAAGCATTTTTGCAATGCAGAAGAAAATCCAGATGATATCTAGGGGGCATGACCCTGTTTTCCATTCTCACGCCACAGGAACTGCTGCTGGCCATGGCCGTCGCCTTCGCCGCCGGATCGATCAAAGGCTTGGTCGGTTTTGCAATGCCTATGGTGTTTGTGTCTGGGCTAACCTCATTTCTGCCGCCGGATTTGACACTGGCGGGGCTTATTCTGCCAACGCTTGTGACAAACGGGCTTCAGGCCCTTCGCGGGGGGGGCAGCGCCGCGGTTGCCTCCATTCGCAGATTTCGGGTTTTCCTTATTGTCGGAGGTTTCTTTCTGCTGCTGAGCGCGCAGCTTGTCGCGATGATCCCCGGCACTGTCTTTCTGCTTCTTATCGGGGTATTCGTATCGATCTTCGCCCTGTTGCAGGTTCTGGGTTTCAGGTTGTCCCTGAACCAGCCGTCGACCGGTGTTGAAGCTGCGGTTGGCGGTGTTGCGGGGTTTGTGGGCGGGATGTCAGGGGTCTGGGGCCCTCCGACCGTTGCCTATCTGACGGCGCTGAACATGCCGAAAAAGGAACAGTTTCGCATACAGGGTGTCATCTACGGCCTTGGGGCGATCATGTTGCTGATCGCGCATGTCGGGTCGGGTATTTTGCGCGCAGAAACGCTGCCGTTTTCCGCAGTGCTGGTTCTTCCGGCCATGGCTGGAATGTGGATCGGGATGAGGTTGCAGGACCGTATTGATCAGGCAAGCTTTCGCAAGGCAACCCTGTTTGTTTTGCTGATTGCCGGTCTGAACCTGCTGCGGCGCGGTCTGTTCGGGTGATGTCTCAACCCTGTCGCTTGTCAGCGAACCGAAAGGCAAAATAAAGACCCAACATCAGGAAGAACAGGCCCGAGATATCGCCGATCAGGAATGCGATATATTCGACTGTCGCGCTGCCGAAGGCCAGATTGGTCAAACCCGAGACAAGAAATGACGTGATGACGCCGACGCCCATCACACATATCCAGCAGGGTTTTCGATCGGCACGCGGGAACAGATCCCATCCTACAGCCTTGAGCAGATAGAAAACGGCCGGGACCGTCAGGACCGCTATCGCCATGGCCATCAGGCGGCTGGGCAGGAACACATCCGATCCACCCAAATAGGCGAAGACGATGAACACGCCGGGTAGCAAGGCAAAAATTGCGCGCCATCCCAACAGCCAGGCAGACAGAACCCGCACGCCATGCGGCAGAAACAGCAGGCTTGCCCGGCTTGGATATTCAGGAAAAAACACGTTCTGCAACGGCATCAGGACGACGAAAGTAAATATCGACGCCAGCACATAGGCCGAAGAGGCCAGAAACGTTTCAGTAGCCCACGCGCGCAAAGACCTCACCGCTCCTTGCGCGTGTTGATAGCGTCATCTGGGCGCATTAACGATGTACCGCCCCCGGTTGGAACTGCCGCTTTGCGAAAGATAGCCCTTTTCGACAAGCGATTTCAGCGCGCGGAAGAAAGTTGGACGCGAAACGCTTTGAACCAACGTGTGTTCGATCAGGCCGAATGTACGGACTTCCTGATCGGATTTGGAAAGCTCTTCGGCGGCGTAATAAATGTCGCGCTCAACCGGAGATAGTTTTTCCAGACCCAGCGTGCGCTCCATGCTTTGCATCAGTTTGCGCAGTTCAGTAAGTTTTGAAATCTCAGTCATGATGTTACCTACAGCTTGCAGTGCCAAATGTCGCGTCCCTGCGACCATCTGAGCCATGCTGAACCTTGCACAATTCAGCAAGTATCATATTGACACTCATCCCCATTTACTTAGACTAGGTTCATGATTAGGTTGCTCATTCCAGCGTTGTGAGTGTGCGCACATGAGCGGCCCCAAGGTACTTTCAGTTAGTGCCCGGCGCAATTGTGCCGGGTATTTTCGTCGTAGTGGTTAACAGGCGTAGCGCAAATCGCATTTTGAAACAACGCAATTGTATGTGCTTTTTGTGACATACAATCATGGGGAGAAAATTACCCGCAACCGCGCAATGAAAAAGGGGCGCTGTGGCCCCTTTCCCTGATTTATCCGATTGCGACGGCTTTGATGTCTTCGTCGATGAAAGGCAGATACTGTTCAAAGTTCTCTGCGAACATCTGCACCAGCTTCTCGGCCTGCTTGTCGAACGCGGCCTGATCGTCCCAGGTGCGGCGCGGGTCCAGCAATACCTCGGCCACGCCCGGCACCGAGACCGGCACGTCAAAGCCGAAATTGGCATCCTTGCGGAACTCGGCGTCGCGCAGCGATCCTTCCAGTGCGGCGGTCAACAGAGCACGGGTGGCCTTAATCGGCATTCGCGAGCCAACGCCATAGGCACCGCCGGTCCAGCCGGTGTTCACCAGCCAGCAGGTCGCGCCGTGCTGAGCGATCTTGTCACGCAGCAGGTTGCCGTAGACTTCCGGACGGCGCGGCATGAACGGCGCGCCGAAGCAGGTCGAAAAGGTCGGTTGCGGTTCGGTGATGCCACGCTCAGTACCGGCCACCTTCGAGGTAAAGCCCGACAGGAAGTGATACATCGCCTGCGCCGGGGTCAGCCGCGCGATCGGAGGCAGAACGCCGAACGCGTCACAGGTCAGCATGATGATGTTCTTCGGATGACCGCCCAAAGCGCTGCTTGATGCGTTCGAGATATACTCGAGCGGATAGGCGCAACGCATATTCGCGGTCAGCGAGTCGTCTTCGAAATCCAGTTCCTTGGTTTCGGGATCGAAGACCATGTTCTCGATCACGGTTCCGAACTTGCTGGTGGTCGCGTAGATTTCCGGCTCGGCTTCGGCGTTCAGATTGATGGTCTTGGCATAGCAGCCGCCTTCGAAGTTGAAAGTGCCGCGATCCGACCAGCCATGTTCGTCATCCCCGATCAGGGTGCGCGACGGATCGGCCGACAGGGTGGTCTTTCCGGTACCCGACAGGCCAAAGAACACGGCGGTGTCGACCGGGTTGCCGACAGCGTGGTTGGCCGAACAGTGCATCGGCATCACGCCTTTTTCCGGCAGCATGTAGTTCAGCAGGGTGAATACCGACTTCTTGTTTTCGCCCGCATATTCGGTGCCACCGATCAGGATCATCTTGCGGTCGAAATTCAGCGCAATGATCGTCTCGCTGTTGCAGCCATGCTTGGCCGGGTCGGCCTGGAAGCTGGGGCAGTTGATGACGGTAAAGTCCGCGATGAACTCTTCCAGGTCTTCGCGGTCCGGACGGCGCAGCAGGTGACGGATGAACAGGTTGTGCCACGCCAGTTCGGTGACCATGCGCACGTTGATCGAATAGGCCGGGTCGGCACCACCGACGAGGTCCTGCACGAAAAAGTCGCGGCCCTTCATATGCTCGAGCATGTCGGCATGCAGCGCGTCAAAGCCTTCGGGGCTCATGGCGGCGTTGTTTTCCCACCAGATGGTGTCGGCGACGTTGTCGGTCTTGACGACATGCTTGTCCTTGGGCGAGCGGCCGGTGAACTTGCCGGTGGTGACCAGAAATGCCCCGCCTTTGCCAAGTGTGCCTTCGCCGCGCTTCAGCGCCTCTTCGATCAGCGCCGGTTCCATGAAGTTGTAATAGACATTGCCCAGACCCTCGATGCCCTGATCTTCGAGGCGGAATTGCGGGTTAACCCGTCCAGATGTCATGTGTGTCTTCTCCTGTGGCGGCGCGGTGGCTGATGGCCTGTTGCGCCATTGGGGCAGTGAGCCGGGAAAAACCGGCGGCTGGGCGCGTCTTATCACGGTCATTCGGGGCATGAACAGGCGGGTTTGACGCAGTTAACGCAAACAAGTTCAGATTTAGCGCCATCACCTTTTTCCAGCCGGAAAAGCAGGCAGTTTTTTGCGGGCATCAAGGCAAATTTGCCGCAGACCTGCCGCAAGAAAGGCACGATTCGCAGTTACGGATTGATTCGGCGTCTTAAAACCGCCAACAATGCCTTACAAATAAGCGAATTATTGCGCGAGTGAGCAGGAATAGGGGTGAGCCCGATGTCAAAGATTGCACTTGTGGATGACGATAGAAACATTCTGACGTCCGTATCCATGACACTCGAAGCCGAAGGTTTCGAGGTAGAAACGTATAACGATGGACAGGCCGCGTTGGACGCGTTCAACAAGAAACTGCCGGACATGGCTGTTCTGGATATAAAGATGCCGCGTATGGACGGTATGGATCTGCTGCAGCGGCTGCGTCAGAAAACGCAGATGCCGGTGATCTTCCTAACCTCGAAAGATGACGAGATCGACGAGGTTCTCGGCCTGCGCATGGGCGCGGACGACTATGTAAAAAAGCCATTCTCGCAACGTTTGCTGGTTGAGCGCATTCGTGCGCTGCTGCGTCGGCAAGAGGCCACAAGCGGCGATGCAGTTACAGCCAACAGCAATGACACCAAGGTAATGGAACGCGGCGACCTTCGGATGGACCCGCTGCGTCATGCAGTCAGCTGGAAGGGCAACGATGTCTCACTGACCGTAACCGAATTCCTGTTGTTACAGGCGCTGGCTCAGCGTCCGGGATTCGTCAAAAGCCGCGATCAGCTGATGGATGTGGCATACGACGATCAGGTCTATGTGGACGACCGCACCATCGACAGCCATATCAAGCGCCTGCGGAAAAAAATGCGTGCGGCCGATTCCGAGTTCTCGGCGATCGAAACCTTGTATGGTATCGGTTACCGGTACAACGAAGAATAGGCGCGGCCGCCTGCAAGAGGTAATGGGGTCTCGTGCGCGACACCGAACAAGCCAGCGAACTACGCGACGGTGACGTCGTTCTTGGGGATGACTGGGTCATTCCCCAGGACCCCGAGTCGGCGGAGCTGAGAGAGAAGCGATCCCGGAGGAACCTGTTTTCTCTGCGCGGGTCCCCGTTGGCGCGCAAGATCATCACCTTCAATCTGATTGCCTTGGTGATTCTGGTCACGGGATTGCTGTATCTGGACGACTCGCGAAAAGAGAAAGTCCAGCAGACCGCACGCAACCTGCTTGGCGACGCGCAACTGGTCAGCAACGTCTTTGAAACCCAGTTGCGTCAGAGCGCATTGCAATCCGCGCAGAATGCCGGGGCTCTGGACGTCAAGGATACGCTGTCCGGCCTGACTCTGCCCGAAGGGGGTGAGGTTTTTGTCTATGACGCCAGCGGCACTCTGATCGGCTGGACACGCGGTGCCCCTCAGGCATCGGACATGCCGGTTCTTCTGAGGTCCGAGGCCGATGTGCAGACCGGCAGCACGGTAATCAGCGACACGCTGAACGCCGTTTGGACTGGGTTGTCGAACCTACTCAACTGGTCAACCGAAGTTGAGGCACCGACGCTGGCGCAACGGGTTCAGGCCATAATTCCGCCTGCGATTGCCGGGCAAAGTCAGGTTCAGGCGGTTCAGGATAGCGCCGGTGAGACGGTTATCGTGGCCGCCGCACCGATCCTATTTGAAAATGCCCCAGCCGGAGCGGTGGCCATCACTGGCCCCGCAGGTGAGATTGACGCGCTTGCCCGCCGGGAGCAGGAACGCATCCTTCAGATGTTCGTGGTGGCCCTGCTGGTGTCGGTCGGCCTGAGCCTTGTGCTGGCCTCGACAATCGCGAACCCGCTGGCCGATCTGGCAGCAGCGGCCGAAATGGGCAAGGACCGGGGCACCGGGGTCAATCCCGGGCGCATCCGTATTCCGGATCTCAGCGCACGTCCGGACGAAATCGGGCGCCTCAGCCGCGCTTTGCGGGGCATGGTGACGGCGCTGTATAACCGGATCGACGCAAACGAACAGTTCGCCGCCGACGTCGCCCATGAAATCAAGAACCCGCTGGCCAGCCTGCAATCCGCCGTCGGCACGCTGCGCATGGTCAAACGTGAGGATCAGCGCGACAAACTGCTGGATGTGATCGAACACGACGTTCGGCGTCTGGATCGGTTGGTCAGCGATATCTCGAACGCGTCGCGTTTGGATGCGGAACTGGTCAAGGAAGAAGAGCAACCCTTCGATCTGCTCAAACTGCTGGGCAATCTTGGGCAGTATCTGGGCGAGGATGCACGCTCGAAGGGTATCGATTACATAACCGACTTGCCATCCGAGCCGATTGTGATCAACGGGTTGGAAGCGCGCTTGGCGCAGGTGTTCGTCAATCTGATCACCAATGCCATTTCCTTCTGCGAGGAAAACGACGCCATTCGGGTCTGGGTTCGTCAGCGGGACAATCGCGTGCTGGTCGTTGTCGAAGACACAGGCCCCGGCATTCCCGAACAGGCGCTCACCAAGGTGTTCAAGCGCTTCTACTCGGAACGCCCGGCGGAGCATTTCGGCAATAACTCGGGCCTTGGATTGGCCATTTCAAAGCAGATCGTCGAAGCCCATGGCGGCGTGATCTGGGCCGAAAACATCCGCCCGACCGAGGCCGATATCACATCCGATCCTCTGGGTGCCCGCTTTGTCGTGGGGCTGCCCGTTTAACTCGATGCCGATTGATTCGCTGTCAAACGCCAAAGACCAGAACCGGGCGTGTGTTCATGCCTCATGCGTTTCGGTTGCCGGGCGCGGGCTTTTGATCATCGGCGCGTCCGGCACCGGGAAATCCGGGTTAGCGTTGCAGATGATGGCGTTTGGCGCGGACCTGGTTGCCGATGACCGCGTCAATCTGGAAATGCGACACCATCAGGTGTTCGCTTCGGCCGTGCCCAACATACACGGATTGATCGAGGCCCGGTACATTGGGTTGATCAAGGCAGACCCCTCTGATCCGGTTCCTTTGGACTACGTGGTGGATCTGGACCAACACGAACCGCAGCGTCTGCCAGACCCAGCGACAATTTCAGTGCTGAGGCAAACTGTTCCCTTGCTTCGGGGTGCGTCTGTACCCAATTTGGCTGCAGCGTTGATGCTGCTTTTGAAAAATGGACGTGTAAACCCGGAATGGCCGAACACATGACATCGCAACGGCGGATCGTATTGGTCACGGGGCCATCCGGGGCGGGCAGATCCACCGCTATTCACGTTTTGGAAGATCTGGGTTTTGAGGCGATCGACAACCTGCCCATGGGGCTATTGCTGCGCCTGCTTGACAGCGCAGACAGTGACCGTCCGATGGCCTTGGGTATCGATGCCCGAAATCGCGATTTCTCGACCATCGGCTTTATTGAACTGGCAGAAAAACTGGGCCGGATGGCGCAGGTCGATCTGACGGTTCTGTATCTGGATTGCAGCGATGACGTTCTGGTGCGTCGTTTTTCGGAAACCCGACGACGGCACCCCGTTGCAAAAAATGCCAGCCCGGAAACCGGCATTCAGCGCGAAAAAGAACTGCTGGCCCCGATCCGTGAGATTGCCGATACACTGATCGATACCAGCCTTCTGAACGTGCATCAGCTGCGCGAAGAGGTCGAGAACTGGTTCGCACCTCAAGGCGGGCGGCATCTGGCGGTTTCTGTCGAGTCCTTCTCCTATAAACGCGGCTTGCCGCGCGGGTTGGATATGGTGTTCGATTGCCGTTTTCTGGCAAACCCCTATTGGCGGCCCGAACTTCGTGCGGCGGATGGTCGACACCCCGACGTCGCGCACTATGTGCAGTCAGATGCAAACTACCTGCCGTTTTATGATCGAGTGCTCGATTTGCTGACCCTGTTGCTGCCGGCTTTTCGGGCCGAAGGCAAAGCGCATCTGTCCGTTGCGTTTGGATGCACGGGCGGCCAGCACAGATCAGTGGCCCTTGCAGAGGCCGTCGCAAAGGCTCTTGCGGAAGACGGGCAGCAGGTGGCAATTAGACATCGCGAGATGGAACGTCGGTCGTTGAATGTGAGGTCGGATTGATCGGAATTGTGATCGTTGCGCATGGGGGGTTGGCTCAGGAATACCTGGCCGCCACGCAGCATGTGGTCGGGCCACAGCCCAGCCTCGTGGCCATTGCGATTGAAGCCAACCATGACCGGGATGAAAAACAGGCCGAAATCTGCCGTGCCGCCGACGAAGTAGACATGGGGGACGGTGTTGTCGTCGTCACCGACCTGTTCGGAGGCAGCCCATCGAATCTCAGCCTGCGTGCCTGCGCGCCTCAAGATCGGCGCATTCTGTACGGAGCAAATCTGCCGATGCTGATCAAATTGGCCAAAAGCCGCCACTTGCCCATTGGAGACGCCGTCCGCCAGGCGATGGAGGCTGGACGGAAATACATCAATGCGCAAAATGTGACATTAGATTAAAAGCGGATTATTGAATATGACGAACCGAAGCCTCAAAATATTAAATGAAAAGGGCCTCCATGCACGTGCCTCGGCAAAGCTGGTTGAGGTTGTGGAAGGGTTCGATGCACATGCTGAGGTGTCAAAAGACGGACTTTCTGCATCAGGCGACAGTATTATGGGGCTTTTGATGTTGGCAGCATCGCGCGGAACAACTATTGACGTCGAGACGTCCGGGCCGGATGCTGAGGCATTGGCAGAAGCTCTGGAAACGCTTGTGAACGACAAGTTCGGAGAGGGGTTTTAAGCCACCCCGCCGGGACAGGAAGAACGGGAAGACCAGGAATTGGCGGAAACAACGCACGAGACCAAGACAAGCCCGGTGCTGGATGGGACCGCAGAACAGGGTGAGATCTACGACCGTAGAACTCTGACCTATGCGAACTCGTTCGACGATGCCTGGACTTCAACCGCCATTCGGGCGATCGAATGGTGCACAGGCAAGCTGACCATTCTGCGCATGGTCAACAAGTTCGAGAAAAAGAACGAATATTATCGCGGCCAGCGGTTCTGGGGCGGTGCGCTAAAAGTGATGGGGATCGATCTGACCACCCCACAAGAGCAGATCGCGCGTATTCCCAAAACCGGCCCCGTTGTTGTCGTTGCCAACCATCCCCATGGCATGGTGGACGGTATGATTCTGGCCGAGTTGATCGGACAAGTGCGCAGCGACTACCGCATTCTCACCCGTTCGGTCCTGACCGGTCTGGATGAGGCCGCGACCTCTTTCATGATCCCGGTGCCCTTCCCACACGATCCCGAGGCGCAGGCGAAAATGCTGGAAATGCGCGGCAAGGCGATGGAGCACCTGAAAAACGGTGGCGTTGTGGCGCTGTTCCCATCCGGTGTCGTGATGTCCTCGGACGACTGGTTCGGGCCTGCGATCGAGCGCGAATGGAACGTGTTTACCGCCAAAATGATCCGCCGTTCGGGCGCGCGCGTGGTGCCGATATTCTTTCCGGGCAGCAATTCGCGCTGGTATCAGATTGCCAACCGCGTATCGCCGATCCTGCGGCAGGGTCTTTTGCTGCATGAAATCGTGCGCTCCTGCAACAAACCGCAATCGCCGGTCATCGGCGATCCGATCTCGGATCAGGATATGGAGCAGCTGGAGCGTGATCCGCGTGGCTTCATGGCCTGGCTCAGAAACCACACAATGTCCCTGGGCAAGACGCTTAAGTCCTGATCCGCTTCTTCATCTGGCTAAAAATATCCCGGGGGTGAGCCCGGATGAAATCCGGGCGAGGGGGCTGGCCCCCTTCAGCGCGTTGGGACAGGAACGTCACCCCGATAATCATAGAACCCACGCTCTGTTTTACGTCCCAGCCACCCGGCCTCGACATATTTCGTCAACAGCGGACAGGGTCGATACTTGGTGTCGGCCAGCCCGTCATGCAGCACGTTCATGATAGCCAGACAGGTATCCAGCCCAATGAAATCCGCCAGTTCCAGCGGCCCCATCGGATGGTTCGCACCCAGCTTCATTGACTGGTCGATGGACTGAACGTTTCCAACGCCTTCGTAGAGCGTATAAACCGCTTCGTTGATCATCGGCATCAGGATGCGATTCACGATGAAGGCGGGGAAGTCTTCGGCACTTGCTGCCGTTTTCCCTAACCGGTCCACAACCGCTTTGCAGGCGCTGAAGGTTTCTTCGTCCGTGGCGATGCCCCGGATCAATTCCACCAGCTGCATCACCGGCACCGGGTTCATGAAATGAAATCCCATGAACCGTTCGGGTCGGTCCGTGCGGCTTGCCAGACGTGTGATCGAAATTGACGACGTATTGGACGTCAGAATCGTATGCGGCAGCAGATGGGGTTGCAGGTCTTCGAAAATCGCCTGTTTAATCGTTTCCCGCTCGGTCGCGGCCTCGATCACCAGATCGGTTTGACCCAGACTCGGTAGCTCCAGCGTGGTGTTGATCCGCTTCAGAGCGGCCTGCATCGCGTTTTCGGTGATCTTTCCACGCGACGCCTGACGCGCCATGTTGCCCTCGATCGTGGAAATCGCGCTGTCCAGTGCATCCTGGCTGACATCGTTCAGCAAGACGTCGTATTCCGCCAATGCCAGAACGTGGGCAATACCATTGCCCATTTGACCCGCGCCAATCACCCCAACCGATTTAACTTCCATTTTCAGCTGCCTTTACCCTGGAGGATACCGCGACAGTATCGGTAGACCGGGGCAGGCGGCAAGGGGATCGAACCCGTCAATTTTGCTTCAAATGCGCGCATTAGGATATTCTCAATATCTGCGGCCGCAAAATGGCAATCGGGTGAGAAAATGGGGGGCTTGATATGAGCTTTCATCAGACAAACAGCGGCAGAGAGGCTGCCTGTCGATACGCGGATTCGAAACTGTGGTTCCGGGGGCCACCTAGCGGGTTGGAGGCGCCTTACGTGGCATGCCTGGGCGGGGAAGAGACATTCGGCAGGTTCGTCGATGATCCGTATCCGGCAGTGCTGGGGAAGCGGTTGGAAAAACCCTGTGTCAACTTTGGCAGCCTGTTTTGCGGGGCCGAGGCGCTGTCCGGCGATCCGGGCGTGTTGAAACTGGTCAACGGGTCAGACCTGTGCGTGTTGCAGGTGCCGGATGTCCCTTGTCAGTCGAATCGGTTCTACCGCGTGCATCCGCGCCGCAATGATCGGTTTCTTCAGCCGACCCGCGATCTGCTTGAACTTTACCCAGATGTTGATTTCACGGAAATCCACTTCATAAGGCACTTGCTGGCAAGGTTGAGTGCCGAAAAGGACGCGCGTTTTGAAGTCATCGCGCAGGAGTTGAAAGAGGTCTGGGTGCAGACCACCACAACGCTGATCAAAGCAATCGAACCCGAGGTCATTCTTCTCTGGTTGCACGTAAAGCGGCAAACTGGTTCGCATGGCGATTGTGTCGTGCCGGACGTCGCCATGATCGAACAGCTGAAGCCTTTATGTGCCAGTGTTGTCGAGGTTTCCGTTTGCGTGTCCGGTCAGTCTGCTGCGCTTGAGGATGTTTTGTTCGGCACGCTGCAGCAACCGATTGCAGAACATATGATCGGTCCGTCCGCGCATCGAGAGATTGCGGAAAAACTGCTGGTTGCATTGAGGGATCTGAACTGAAAAAGGCCCGCCTCTCGGGCGAGCCTTTATAAGTTTTGTCGGGTCGATGTACCGAAAGATCAGCCGAGTTTTCCGGTGAGTTCGGGAACCGCATCGAACAAGTCAGCGACCAGACCGAAATCGGCAACCTGGAAGATCGGCGCCTCTTCGTCTTTGTTGATCGCAACGATGACCTTGGAGTCTTTCATGCCCGCGAGGTGCTGGATCGCACCCGAGATGCCGACCGCGACATAGAGGTCCGGTGCAACAACCTTACCGGTCTGACCCACCTGCCAGTCGTTCGGGGCATACCCTGAGTCAACGGCGGCGCGCGATGCGCCAACTGCCGCGCCCAGCTTGTCTGCCAGACCTTCGATCAGTTTGAAGTCTTCTTCCGAACCAACGCCACGGCCACCCGAAACAACAACGCCAGCCGAGGTCAGCTCAGGACGGTCGCTTTCGGCAACCTTGTCCTCAACCCAGGACGACAGGCCGGGATTGTCACCGACCGAGATGGTCTCGATCGCGGCTGAGCCGCCTTCGCCGGCCGCGTCGAAGGACGCGGTACGGATGGTGACGACTTTCTTGGCGTCGTTCGATTTCACGGTCTGGATCGCGTTGCCCGCATAGATCGGACGCTCGAAGGTCGAGCCGTCAACAACGCCGGACGCATCCGAGATCACCATCACGTCCAGCAGCGCGGCAACGCGCGGCATCACGTTTTTGGCGTCGGTGGTGGCTGGGGCAACGATGTGCTCGTACCCGTCGGCCAGGCCAACGATCAGCGCTGCGGTCGATTCCGCCAGACGGTGACCCAGCGAGGCATCTTCGGCAACCAGAACCTTGGACACACCGTCGATCTTGGCAGCGGCCTCACCGGCAGCAGCGGCCGAACCGCCTGCGGCCAGAACGGTGATGTCGCCCAGCGACTTGACGGCGGCAACAGTCTTGGCGGTGGCGTCCAGCGACAGCTCACCATTGTTGACTTCACCAAGCAGAAGTACAGCCATTACACAGCCCCCGCTTCTTTGAGTTTCGAAACCAGCTCGTCAACCGAACCCACGATGATACCTGCGGCGCGCGCCGGCGGTTCTTCGGTCTTGACGACTTCCAGACGCGGGGTGACATCGACGCCGTAATCGGCGGCGGTTTTCTCATCCAGCGGCTTTTTCTTCGCCTTCATGATGTTCGGCAGCGACGCATAACGCGGCTCGTTCAGGCGCAGGTCGACGGTCACGATGGTCGGCATATTGACGCTGATGGTCTGTAGACCGCCATCCACCTCGCGGGTGATCTTGGCGGTGTCGCCTTCGATGTCCAGTTCCGAGGCAAAGGTGCCCTGCGACCAGCCCAGCAGGGCCGACAGCATCTGGCCGGTGGCGTTCATGTCGTTGTCGATCGCCTGCTTGCCCGCCAGAACGATGCCGGGCTGCTCTTCCTCGACCACTTTGGCCAGGATCTTGGCAACGGCAAGAGGCTCGATATCGGTGTGCACGTCGTCCGCAGCAACAACCAGGATCGCGCGGTCAGCACCCATGGCCAGAGCAGTCCGCAGGGTTTCCTGCGCTTGCTTTACGCCAATCGAAACAACCACGACTTCTTCAGCCTTGCCTGCTTCTTTCAGGCGGATCGCCTCTTCCACGGCAATTTCGTCGAACGGGTTCATCGACATTTTGACATTGGCGAGATCAACACCGCTTCCGTCCGCCTTCACGCGAACCTTCACGTTGTAGTCAATCACGCGCTTTACAGGCACCAGTACCTTCATTTCTGCGCTTGCTCCTTAAAAATACGGTAAGCCGCGTCGCGACTCCACCAATGCTCTCGCGGGCCTAGATAGCGCCTGTCGCAGTGGCACAACAGAGCAAAATCGTCACGTCAGTGCACCGGGACGTCGCGTTTTGCATTTTTTTCCGCAGAGAAGGGAAATAATGTAGCCCATGCGCTTCTTTGGCTGAGTATCGGTTCAGCGATTTGCGCCCGGAACCCATAGCACGTCGTCTTTGCCGTTTGCATTTGCGCAGCGGGCGGCAACGAAGAACCAGTCGCTGAGACGGTTGAGGTATTTGACCGCCACGTCGTTCACGGGCTCCATGTTCGTCAGCTCGACCGCAAGGCGTTCCGCCCGACGTGAAACCGTGCGGCACACGTGCAGATGTGCCGCGAGTCGAGAGCCTCCGGGCAGGATGAAGCTGCGCAGCGGTTCCAGCGTTTCGTTCATCACATCGATCTCGGCTTCCAGCCGGTCGATCTGGGCGGGCACGACGCGCAGAGGCGGATAATCGGCCTCGGCATCCTTTTCCATTTCGGGGCGGCAGAAATCGGCGCCCAGATCGAACAGGTCATTCTGGATGCGCGCAAGGGCGGCTTCGACGTCGCCTTCGGCCTCGGTCCGGGCCACGCCGACAAAGGCGTTCAATTCGTCGACTGTGCCATAGGCCGCAACGCGGCCTGAGTATTTCGCCACACGCTCACCATTGCCCAGAGCGGTTTTGCCGTCATCGCCCGTGCGGGTGTAGATTTTGTTGAGTACTACCATTTACTGAACTCCCTGTCCGCGCAGATAAACGAAAAGCACGATCAGCAACACGGCAATGAACTGAAAGAGGATACGCAGGCGCATCATCTTGTTGCTTTTCTTTGCAGCTTCCATGCCGCCTTTGCCGAAATTCGCAATGCCCAAGGTCAACACGACGACAACCGCCGCCATGGCCAGAAGCAAAACGATCATCAAAAAGTCCATTTGAAGTCACCATCCGGTTTATTCGATTATGCCCCATCTAGCGTCAGGGCGTCAAAAAGCGAACGGGATATTTCGCCTCAGATATCCGAAAGGATGCGATCGGTGGCTTTTGTGGACAAAACCCGGCGCAGAAAGCCAGCGATATAGGTCGGTGTCGTCACGTAATAGCGCGGCTTGGGACGGCGCGCTTCGACCGCGTGGGCCAGCTTGTCCGTGACCGCCGAAGCGGGCAGTTCGAACCGGTCAGGCCCGCTGCTTTCATAGAGTCGCTTCAGCAGCGATCCTTCATACCGGTCCCGAAGCGCCGAGTTTTCCCAGTCGATGTACTTTTCGAACATCGGAATCGCTTTTTCCCGAAGTTTCGAGGTGATGGGGCCGGGCTCGATCAGGACAACGTGAATGTCGGTGTCCCTCAGTTCCAGCCGTAGTGTGTCCGTCAGCCCTTCAACGGCGTATTTGGTGGCGACATAAGCGCCGCGCCACGGGAAGGCGACCAGACCCAGAACCGAGGAACATTGCACAATCCGACCATGGCCCTGTTCCCGCATGACGGGAATCACCTGACGCGTCAGCTCGTGCCAGCCGAAGACGTTGGTTTCAAAGATATGACGCAGGCCGTCGGTGGGAACATCCTCAATCGCGCCGGGCAGGCCATGCGCGCCGTTGTTGAACAGGGCGTCCAGCGTGCCGCCCGTTTTCTCAAGAACATATGACAAACCCGACGTGATGCTGTCGGCATCGGTGTAGTCGATCCTGGGACTTTCAAAGCCCTGAGCGCGCAGGCGATCACAGTCACGTTGCTGTCGGCAGGATGCAAAAACGCGCCACCCCCGCGCACGCATACCGTGTGCTGCGTCCAGACCGATGCCTGACGAGCATCCCGTAATTAGAATCGATTTCTGCATGTTTCTTCCGAGCCTGATCCCCGCCAAAAGCTATGGCGGGGTTTGCGGCAGGGCAATGACGCTTCGATGTCAGTTCGTTGTTTTCCGGACGAGTGATGCCGAAATCCACCCAACCTGTTGCCCCGGCAACACGCGCAGGCGCAACCAGCCGGTGCCCGAATCCCCAAAGACCTCGACCTGCTGGCCAATCCTGGCCTTGCCGATGATCGGATAGATCGTCCCCGGCCCGTCGCGCAAGTTGACGCGGGTTCCCGAAATTTCGCGGATATCCTTGGGTGTCTCGACCACCTCGGGCAGTTCAACGGTTGGCAGTTCGGCGTCGGTGGTCACCTGTTCCAATGCAGCCACGCCTTGTTCCAGCGACGCCAGGGTCAGAGTCACGCTTTCATCGCTGAACAATGAGGGGTTCGCTTTCAAGCCCGCCGCAACCTGTGACAGCAGCACTTTGGTTTCGGCCTCGCCCAACTCGGCGACGGTTTCAGTGACGGCTGGGGGCGCGACCGCAGGTTTCACAGCGGCGCGGGTCACCAACACTTCGACCGGTGCCGGCTCAACAACCGGATCGGCCGGTTTGGGTGCCACTGCAACGCGTTCAGGTTCTACCGAGCGAACCCCGCGAGGCTCAAATTCAGGACCTCCGCTCATCACGTAAAAGGTCCAGCCGAGTGCAGCAAAAGTAACAAGTATCAGGCGCGTCATGGCGCATCCCCCAAGCAATCGTAACATCAACAATAGGCAGCAATTCAATTGATGAGAGTTTAGCATATTTCCGGGGCCGAGTCGAAAAACCGGGGAAAACAACAGGCTGTCTCCCCCTGTTGCAAAAAGCGCGACTTGTCCCCAGCAAAATATGCGTTGCTTGCTTTACCCAGCCGCGCTTGCGTCGTATCACATCATGTATGAACGACACGATCGACGACCCCAATATGGAGGCCCCCGAAGGTGGGGGCGAGGTGGCTGAACCGCTGCGCCGCGCAATTGGCGAGCGCTATCTGACCTATGCGCTGTCCACCATCATGCACCGCGCCCTGCCGGATGCGCGGGACGGGCTGAAGCCGGTCCATCGGCGAATCCTCTATGCGATGAGAGAGTTGCGACTCAGCGCAACCGGAGGTTTCAGGAAGTCAGCCAAGATTTCCGGCGACGTGATGGGCAACTATCACCCGCACGGCGACGCCGCGATTTACGACGCGATGGCGCGCCTGGCGCAGGACTTCAACGTGCGCTATCCGCTGGTCGACGGGCAGGGGAATTTCGGCAATATCGACGGCGACAACCCGGCGGCCTCGCGATACACCGAGGCGCGGATGACCATCGTGGCCGAGGCGCTGCTTGAGGGTCTGAACGAAGACGCCGTCGATTTCCGCGACAACTATGATGGCACGCTGACCGAGCCGGTCGTGTTGCCCGCACAGTTCCCGAACCTGTTGGCCAATGGCGCCAGTGGGATCGCGGTGGGTATGGCGACGAATATTCCGCCTCATAATATCGCTGAGCTGTGTGATGCTTGTCTGCATCTGATCAAGACGCCGGATGCCCGCGACGACACGCTGTTGAACTACGTGCCCGGTCCGGACTTCCCGACCGGCGGCGTGATAGTAGAGCCGCCCGAGAACATCGCGCAGGCCTATCGCACCGGGCGCGGCTCGTTCCGTCTGCGCTGTAAATACGAGGTCGAGGATCTGGGCCGCGGCCAGTGGCAGATCATCGTCACTGAAATCCCCTATCAGGTTCAGAAATCCAAGCTGATCGAAAAGATCGCCGAACTGATCCAAACCAAGAAAATCCCGATCCTCGCCGATGTGCGCGACGAATCCGCCGATGACATCCGCCTGATTCTCGAACCGCGTTCCAAGAACGTCGACCCCGAGGTGCTGATGGGCATGCTCTATCGCAACTCGGACCTTGAGGTGCGTTTCAGCCTGAACATGAACGTGCTGATCGACGGTGTGACGCCCAAGGTCTGCTCGATGAAGGAAGTGCTGCGCGCCTTCCTCGATCACCGGCAAGAGGTGCTGATCCGCCGTTCGCGTCACCGGATGGCGAAGATCGATCACCGGTTGGAAGTTTTGGAGGGCTTTATTGTTGCCTTCCTGAACCTCGACCGGGTGATCGACATCATTCGTTACGACGACGATCCCAAAGCCGCGCTGATGCGCGAGGATTGGGGGATCGACCATATCCGCGCCACCAGCGAAGCCGATTATGTCTCGCCCAAGCCGGGCGAGGGCGAACTGTCCGAGGTTCAGGTCGACGCCATCCTCAACATGCGCCTGCGCAGCTTGCGCCGACTGGAAGAGATGGAGTTGGTCCGCGAACGCGATGAGCTGATGCTGGAACGCGCCAATCTCGAAGATCTGCTGGCCGATCCTGCCCTGCAATGGGCCAAGATCGCTGAGCAGCTGAAAGAGACCAAGAAGACCTTCGGCAAAGATTACGAAGGCGGCGAGCGCCGGACGCAATTTGCCGAAGCCGGGCAGATCGAGGAAGTTCCGCTTGAGGCTATGATCGACAAGGAACCGATCACGGTCGTTTGCTCGCAAATGGGCTGGATCCGCGCCATGACCGGCCACATCGACCTGAAGCGCGAGCTGAAGTTCAAGGATGGCGACGGCCCGCGCTTCATCTTCCACGCGGAAACGACGGACCGGCTGTTGGTCTTTGCGTCGAACGGACGTTTCTACACCGTCAGTGCGGCCAACCTGCCCGGCGGGCGAGGTATGGGTGAACCGTTGCGCCTGATGGTTGACCTGCCGAATGAAGCGCAGATCATCGATATCCTGATCCACAAGCCCGGGCGCAAGTTGCTGGTGGCCTCGGATGCGGGCAACGGTTTCATGGTGCCCGAGGACGATGTGCTGGCCCAGACTCGCAACGGCAAACAGGTGCTGAACGTCAAGGGTGACGAGACGGCGATGATCTGTAAGCCGGTCGCGGGTGACCACGTGGCGGTGGTGTCGCAAAACGGCAAGTTCCTTGTGTTCCCGACCGAGGAGCTGCCCGAGATGACCCGCGGCAAGGGCGTGCGTCTGCAGAAATACAATATGGCGCGCGGGCGTCAGGGGACGCTTGAGCTGGATGGTGGCCTGTCCGACATTACGACCTTCAATTGGGAAGAGGGTCTGAAATGGTCCATGGGCGGTGACAAAACCCGTCATGAGGCCGACATGAGCCAATGGCTGTCCAAGCGCGCCAGTGTCGGGAAAAAGCCGCCTTATGGCTTCCCGCGCGACTATAAGTTTTCGTGATCAGGCGGCCATAACAGTGAAATTCCGCCGATACGGCTTGGCACAACCCGTATCGGTACGTTAGATCAAAGAAAAACAGGCCTATCGAGACGAGATATATGCTGCGCATTCTGACCCTGATCACCGGACTTGCCCTGATGGGCGCTTGCACGCAAACGCAGGTTTATGAGGAACCCGAAAGCCTCGGAGAATTCAAACTGCGCGTGAACTATGCCTTCGCCGAAAAAGCCAAGCAGGGTCCGGTGTCGCGGGATGCGACCCCACAGGAGTGGGAGGATGCGATCCAGAACGCGGTCAATATCCGGTTGGGCCGATATGAAGGCGCTCAGGAATATGACATCGGCATCAGCTTGGAAGGCTACATGCTGGCGCCTCCGGGAATCCCTGTGTTGTATAACCCCAAAAGCACTGCGATCGTTTTGGTGAACGTGTACGACGTGAAAAAGGAAGAATTCCTCGCCAAGGGTAAGCAGTTTCAGGTTCTGGAAGATACGACCGGGGGCAGCGCCCTGAAAGGGTCGGGGCATGAACGCACCAGGGAAGAGCAGATGAGCGGTCTGGCCCTGAAAGTCGCCGACCGGGTCGAAGAGTGGCTGGCCGAAGAACACAAGGACAATGGCTGGTTTGATCGGCGTCCTGACCTGATCCAGCCGCTGGAATCCGGCGAGGTCACGCAAAATCCGGCGTCTTAACCTTCTTTTCACGCAGGATGTGCTTGATTTTCCCCTTTGAACCAAATATCTCGCGCGCGCAGATGTAACCACGGGACCAAGGGTCCCCCAAATCGCAAAAGGGCGCCTGAGGAATGGCAAAGGAAAAGTTTGAGCGTACAAAACCGCACGTCAACATCGGCACGATTGGCCACGTTGACCATGGTAAAACGACGCTGACCGCAG
>NZ_JBQFOY010000012.1:0-132170 GCF_056533985.1 Ruegeria sp. E8 | reverse complement strand
AGTGGGAAGCAGCGGGCTATGGCAACCTGCCGGTCTGCATGGCAAAGACCCAGTACTCGTTCTCGACCGATCCGTCCCTGCGCGGCGCGCCCACCGGCCACTCGGTTCCGGTACGTGAAGTTCGCCTGTCTGCCGGTGCCGGTTTCATCGTGGTTGTCTGCGGTGAGATCATGACCATGCCGGGCCTGCCCCGCAAACCGGCCGCTGAGACAATCCGTCTCAACGAAGAAGGCCAGATTGAGGGCTTGTTCTAAGCCGGTTTTTGCACCATCTCGTGGTCCGGGGATTTATTCCCGGGCCATGAGGAGACGCCGATGCCCACTCTGACATCGCCCCAGGACTGTAACACGATGCAGGACCTGCGGGTTGAGATCGACAAGCTGGATCGCCAATTGATCGAAATGCTGGTGACACGTGCCAGCTATATCGACCGCGCGTCACAGCTGAAACCGGGCGAGGGCCTTCCAGCCCGTATACCGGAGCGCGTCGAAGAGGTGGTGCAACGTGTGCGCGCAAGCTCGGAAACCCTGGGGATGGACCCGGATCTGGCAGAAAAGCTCTGGCGCATCTTGATTGACTGGTCGATTGCACGTGAAGAGCGCGTGATTGGCACTGACTGACTGACCGGGCGCTTTGTGCGCCCGATCCGTTTCGTGAAAGAAGGGATCGAAGAATGGTAGCTCAGGTTATCGACGGTAAGGCCTTTGCCGCGAAAGTTCGCGGACAGGTGGCCGATCAGGTCGCAAAGCTGAAAGAAGAAAACGACATCACCCCGGGCCTGGCTGTGGTTCTGGTGGGTGAAGACCCGGCCAGCCAGGTCTATGTCCGCTCGAAGGGCAAGATGACCGTCGAAGTCGGCATGAACTCGTACGAGCACAAGCTGGAGGCTGACACCTCCGAGGAAGACCTGCTGGCGCTGATCGACAAGCTGAACAACGACCCGGCCGTGCACGGCATTCTGGTTCAGTTGCCGCTGCCCAAGCATCTGAACGAAGACCTGGTGATCAACTCGATCGATCCAGCCAAGGATGTCGACGGATTCCACATCTCGAACGTGGGTCTGCTGGGCACCGGTCAGAAATCGATGGTTCCCTGCACCCCGCTGGGCTGCCTGATGATGCTGCGCGACCATCACGGCTCGCTGTCGGGCATGGACGCGGTCGTGATCGGTCGTTCGAACATCGTGGGTAAGCCAATGGCGCAGCTTCTGCTGGGCGACAGCTGCACCGTGACCATCGCGCATTCGCGCACCAAAGACCTGCCTGACGTCGTACGCCGTGCCGATATCGTTGTCGCAGCCGTAGGCCGCCCCGAGATGGTGCCGGGCGATTGGATCAAGGAAGGCGCCACCGTGATCGACGTGGGCATCAACCGCATTGAACGTGACGGTAAGAACAAGCTGGTCGGCGACGTGGACTATGCCAGCGCGGCCGAGCGTGCAGGCGCAATTACCCCGGTTCCGGGTGGCGTTGGTCCCATGACCATTGCCTGCCTGTTGGCGAACACGCTGACGGCCTGCTGCCGCGCCAATGATCTGCCCGAGCCCGAAGGTTTGACGGCTTAAGTAAATCTGGTCGGGCCGTTCCAGTCGGCCCGACACCCCCTCTGGTTGCAGAAAGATGCGCCGGAAACCTCCCCCAGACGTCGCGTTCGATAAGCCCTGAATGGGTTTGACAGCTTGATGAATCGTGATATCCCTGTATTTCCAGTTGGTTACAGGTTAAGGTGCTTCGACACCAATCACGCCCAGGTTGAGCTTTGGTAAATCACGCACAAAAGCGGTATGACGTCTAAATTTTGTACTATTCGAAAAGCATGTACCCCACAGCGAGTGACAGCGGGCCTCGTTTTCCTTCCATTGCTTGCCTACGCGTTTCCTCCGTTTCTGAAGGCTGACCTGACTTTCGGTCTGCGTCTTTTGTTCTGGACCGGGGTGATGATTCTTGCTCTTACGGTCGCCGGACTGGCGCGCAAGCTGATGCGGAGGACACCGGTTTTTCAATATGTCCCGGCCCGCGATTTAACCTTTGCCGTGGTGATCCTGGCGTTGTTTACGCCGCCGCTGTGGATGCTGGCGTGGGTTTTGTTCACCTTCGGCGGACACGTGGCACCGGGGGCACAGACAGTTGCTGTCTACGGTGTTTTGTTCGCCACCGGTTTGGTTCTTGTGCAAAGAAGTGATCTGAGCCCATCGCGAGGCACTTCGCCAGAAGCTGGGAACCCGCGCATAACCAATCGTTTGCCGCCCGGTTTCGATGGTCAAATCCACCGCCTGGCGGGCAGGGATCACAATGTGGATGTAGTCACTTCGGAAGGTACGTTTACAATTCGATCCCGCCTAACAGATGCAATTGCCGAGATGGAGCCCGTTCCCGGCCATTGTTCGCATCGGTCCCATTGGGTGGTGGACGCATCTGTCGTGGGTGTAGAAAAGGTTGACGGCAAGACACTTCTACACTTGGTGAACGGTGATCGAGTTCCGGTTAGCCGCAAGTACAGACCCATGTTGGAAGAAGACGGGTTGATCTGACCCTAACGCGGCATCGGGATCATGCGCGGTTGAGGGCCGGTCAGGATCGCCAATGCGTTCCCGCCCATCAAATCGGTCAGCGCCCGGTCCGAGCTGCGTAACCCTCCGGTAAAGGTGCCATAAGCGGGCAGGATCAGGCGTGTGCCGTCCAACAGAAAAGCGGGTCGCGCGATGTTCCGCCCCTTGATCCGTATCTGCGCCTTTGGATGGTAATGACCAGAGATCTCGCCCCGGGCCTGATCCTGGGCGATATGGCGAAAGACAAGCGGGCCGCACCGCCACTCGAACAGATGGACACCGCCCAGTTCGATCGGGCCGGGGTCATGGTTCCCTTCGATCCAGATCCAGCGGCGCCCGGCCTGCAAAGAAGTAACCCTTAGTCCTTCGGTTGCAGGCAAGACCCGCGCAGCTTCCAGATCGTCGAAACTGTCGCCCAGGCATATGACGGTTTCGGCTTTGGTATGTTCCAGATCATCCGCCAGCCGATCCAGCGTCTCGCGACTGTCATAGGGGGGAAGGGTGGCCCCACCGCGACGTGCCACACGTTCGGATTTTCCCAGATGCAGGTCCGAGACGCACAACAACCGCTGTTCCGGCCACCAAAGCGCGCCTGACGGCAAGGCACAGAGGCGCGGACCCGCAAAGGTAAACTCACACACGTTCATGATACGTTCTTGGCGTGTTTCCGTGCCCGGCGCAAGGGGCTCAAAGCTGGTCCAGCCCAGCCTTTTCCAGCAGACGCGCGCTTTCTTCTGCCAACAGCCGTTCTTCGGCAGCGCCTTTGACCGGCACCTTGCCAACCTCAAGAAAAAGGGGTGCTGCCAGCGGGGAAACGCGGTCCAGGCGCAGCAGATCGATGCGGTCACCGATACGGGCCAGCATCGACTCGATCCGACCGAAATCGACCAGTCCGCGCATGGCTTCTTCGCGGGTGATCTGCATCAGCAGGTGGTCGGGATCGTATTTCAACAGGGTGTCATACAGGATGTCCGACGAAAACGTCGCCTGCCGCCCGCTTTTGCGTTGGCCGACCGTGTTGCGTTCGATCAGACCGGCTATGGTGGCTGACGCGCGAAAGGTGCGTTTCATGACGGCGTTGCCTGCCAGCCATGTTTCCAACCCATCGCGCAGCGCGTCACGTTGAAACAGGGGGCGGGGGTCCGTGACCGCATCCAGGCCCCAAATCAGCGTGGCATAATCCGTCGAGACAAAACCCAACGGGGCCAAGCCGGTGTCCTCCATCCGTTTGGTCAGCAGCAGGCCCAGCGTTTGTTGCGCGTTACGTCCGGCAAAGCCGTAAACGCAAAGGTGTTCGCGGCCGTCGCTTGGAAAGCTTTCGATCAACAGACGATCTCGTTGGGGCAGGCGGGACATCTGGCGCTGCAAAGCCAACCAATCAGCAGTGTGAGAGGGCAGTTGCGGCCAGTCGGTTTGGGCAAACATACGTAGAATACGGTCGCTGAGCTGAGTGGAGGTTGCAAATTTCGTACCCGAAAACGTTGCGATCTTGGGCTTTCGATCTGCCCGGCGGCTGACCTCAACCACCATTTCGCGTAAGCCTTCATACCGCACGATCTGCCCGCCGATCAGGAAGGTGTCGCCAGGGGTCAAAGAAGCAGCAAAGGCTTCCTCGACCTCTCCCAACGGTTTACCACCACGACTGCGTTTCAGGCGCACTTTGAGGGTGTCGGTGTCTTGAATCGTCCCCAGATTCATACGAATGCGAGACGCTGCACGTGGATCGCGCAACTGCCATTTTCCGTCATCGCGTTGCTGCAGCCGTTGCCAACGGTCGTAGGCACGAAGGGCGTAACCGCCGGTGGCGCAGAAATCCAGGCAGGCGTCAAACTCGGGCCGGGTCAGCTGCGCAAATGGCCCGGCGGATGTCATTTCTGCGAACAGATCATCGGCATCGAACGGTCCGGCGCAGGCAGCAATCAGGATGTGCTGGCACAAGACATCGCGGGGGCCGGGGCCGCGGGGTTCGCCGTCAAGATCATGGGCTTTGGCGGCCTCCAGCGCGGCGATGCATTCAACCACCTCAAACCGATTGGCAGGCACCAGCAGGGCCTTGGACGGCGCGTTATAGCGGTGGTTGGCCCGCCCGATGCGTTGCACCAGCCGTTTGACATTCTTGGGCGCGCCGATCTGGATCACCAAGTCCACATCGCCCCAATCAATGCCCAGATCCAGAGACCCAGTGCAGACAATGGCGCGCAAGTCACCTCGAACCATTGCGGCCTCGACCCGCTCGCGTTGCTGCCGGTCGAGGCTGCCGTGATGGATGCCAATGGGCAAACCGTCTTCGTTGGCCAGCCACAGATTGTGAAAAAAGATCTCGGCCTGTGCGCGCGTGTTGTGAAAAATGAGCGTGGTCTTGTGCTGTCGGATTTGATCAAGCACTGCCGGGATCGAATACGCCGCGCCACCTCCGGACCAGGGGGGCGTTTCGGTTGTTTCCAGCATTAGGATGTCCGGGTCCGGTCCGGGGTCGGCCTGTACAATCTGACAGGGGTCCGGGTGGCGGGCCAGAAAACGGGCAATCGCTGCCGGGTCTTCGACCGTGGCTGACAAGCCGACGCGGCGCAGATCGGGGTTAAGGCGCTGCAGACGCGCCAAAGCCAGCATCAACTGATCGCCGCGTTTGCTTTCGGCCAGAGCATGGATTTCATCGACAATGATCCGCTGCACCCCATCGAACATTCGCGGCGCGTCCTCGTAAGAGGTCAGCAATGCCAGACTTTCCGGTGTGGTTAGCAGAATGTGAGGTGGATCGACCCTTTGGCGTTTCTTCCGTGTGGCCGATGTGTCGCCGGTGCGATCCTCGATCCGGATGGGCAGGTCGATTTCGTCCACCGGCGTGCGCAGGTTACGTTTGATATCGGCCGCCAGCGCTTTGAGCGGCGAGACATAGATTGTATGCAGCCCGTTATGACCGCCGCCGGCCAGCTCGGACAGGGACGGCAGAAACCCGGCCATGGTCTTGCCGCCACCGGTCGGAGCGATCAGCAAAGTCGACGGATCATTCGCCCGGTCAAACATCTCTTGCTGATGCGGGTGGATGGACCAGCCTTTGGAGGAGAACCACGTACCAATCCGAGCGGGAATCTGCGTCATGGACACAGATTACCCGCCCGGAGGAGGGATTGGCACGGTGCTATTTGACGATTTTCTCGTCTTTTACGAACATGTTGGCCCAGGCGCGGTCAATCAGGTCCGGGCTCATCTGATAGGGAATGCCCTCGAACTCGCAGATCGAGATCATCTGGTCGATCAGGAAGATCGGCTGGTAGTTTGCATAGATGTTATGGATGGTCGGGTACTTGACCTTCAACAGATGAACCAGCGCGGCCTCATCCAGCGGCATACCGCGTTTGCGGGCCACCATGGCAAAGATTTTCAGGAAGTTCTCCTGGTTCGGGCCGTCGATCTTGATCTTGAAGAAGATTCGACGCAGAGCCGCTTGGTCGAAGATTTCGTTCGGGTGGAAGTTGGTCGAGAAGATGACAAGCGTGTCGAAAGGCACCTCGAATTTCTCACCGGATTGCAGACCGAGGATATCCTTGTTCTCTTCCAGCGGAACGATCCAACGGTTGACCAGTGCCTGCGGCGGTTCCGCCTGACGGCCAAGGTCATCCACGATAAAGATGCCGCCGGTCGATTTCAGCTGCAATGGGGCCTGATAGGTCCGCGCGGTTGGGTTATAGACCAGATCCAACATGCTGAGCGACAGTTCACCACCGGTCACAACCGTGGGCCGTTCACACTGCACATAACGTGAATCGAACCGTTTGCGACGGCGCAGGCTGTTGGGATCATCCGGCTCCTGCTCGATCGCCGTGTGCACGATCGGGTCATAGACGGTGATGACCTGACCGGCATATTCAATGGCGTAAGGTACATAGACGTTATCGCCCAGAGCATCCCGGATACCGTTCGAGATCGAGGATTTACCGTTGCCCGGAGGGCCATACATCAGGATCGACCGACCGGCGCTGACCGCGGGGCCCAGATGGTCCAGCAGGCTGTCGGGCAGAACCAGATGGCCCATTGCGCCAACCAGTTGCTCTCGAGTGACCTGAATATTGCGGATTGACTGGCGTTTGACCTGTTCGCGATAGACATCCAGCGGCACGGGCATCGCGCCGAAATACTCCGACTGGCTCAGCGCATCCAGCGCGCGGGCTTTGCCTGCATCGGTCAGCTGATACCCCATCTCGTTGCCGCTGTTGGCATTCAGCGTTCCAGTTGCTTCCAGCAGTTTCTGATCGCGTGCGATGTCGACCAGTTCTTGCGTGACCGAACCGGGCAGACAGATTGCCTCGGCGATTTCGGAAACGGTGCTGGCATTTTTGCGGAAGACGGTCTTCAGCAGAATATCCCGCATCATCACCAGCGGAAGTCTCATTTCACCCAAGCCTTTGGGGGCAGGGGGGGCCATAACAGAGGAAGTCTGCATATTCATGCGAGGTGCTCGTTCATCAAAATGTCACGCCAAAAACCCAAAAATGGGCGTCTTGAAGAAAAATGACCCAGCTTTGTGGCGGGACAAAGGCAGCGACAAGGCGCGCTGATGATAGTTTACGATCCGAGAACAGTGCCCAAAATCAGGTACATGGCCAGCGATCCACCCAGCGCGAAACCCATGGGAAACTGCTTGCCCCGATCCCAGCTTTCCCAATGCGGCGCAATGGTGCGCAGCTTTGTGGCTTTAGCCAATCGATGCGTGATCACGGCTGCCAGAATACAGGCGGTCAGAATAAGCAGTACGAGTTTGAGGTCACCCAGCCAGACAAAGGCCGCCGCTGCCGCCAGAAACTTGGCATCGCCAGCCCCCATCGCGCCTGCAGCGTTCAGGGCGATACCGATAACCAAGACCACAAGGATATGCAGCAATTGCCAGAAATAGATCGGCATCGACACCGTGAACGGCCCCAGATTCCCGCTGACGCTGCCAGTGGACCAAGGCGGGATAGCGATCAGGCCGATTACGACAAAGACGAGTGTCAGGGCCATGACCGCATGGTTCTTGATCCGCATCTCGCGCATGTCCGTGAAGGCCACGTAAAAGCAGATCGGCAGCACAAACGGCAAGAACCAGGCTGCTGCCACCGCTGGTATTTGCATATATCAGGCCCCTTCAAGCGCCCGAAGCGAGCGGACCGCCTCGTCGAAATGCTGCGGATGCGTAGAAATGGCTTCGCGGAACAGGTTCTTGGCGGTTGTTATGTCGCCCTGTTTGACCGCTGAAATACCCATCGTGTTCAGCAGGCGCGCACGCTCGACCTGGGTCATCGGTACGACAGGCAGATTATAGTTCCCCTGCGCTGCCCGGGCCAACACCAGGTTGTTCTTGGCGGTGAACAACGAACTGTCCTGACGGATCGCGTCAGAAAACAGGCGCTCGGCTTCGGCATACTGGCCACGGGTCAGTTTCGAATACCCCCAGTTGTTCATCACGCTACCCGGACGGGTCGTCAGCCCGACTGCGGTTTCATAGAAATGATCCGCCCGCTTCCACTCTTTCTGGGAATCGGCAACAACCGCTTCAAGGCGATAGCGTTTGAAGGTCTCAAATGTCGGGGGCACCGTATCCAGAATTGATTTGGCCTGCGACCAGTCGCCGTTCCGGACCAATGCGTCGGCGTATTCAACCTTATCCGCAGCGTTCGTGCCCTTCATCGTGGTCACGCGCTTCCAGGCTGATGCGGCCTCGGTTGTGCGCTTTGCCCGGCCAAGTGAAATTGCCAACCCGCGCTGCAGATCGATGCGGTCCGGGTTTTTCAGCGCTGCATCGTGAAAATAGGTTACCGCTTCATTCGGGTCCGCGGCATTCAACAGCACGTCGTTCAGGTTGGTTTCGTCAATAACGTTCACTTCCTGAAACGTGCGTTCTACCTTTTCCTCTTCGGTTTCCTTTGCACAGGCCGAAAGGATCAGACCACTGATAATGACAGTCGGAATCAAGAATTGCTGGCGCATTTTTGCGTCCTTTACTGCTCTCGCCTCAATTACTGGATCTTGCGTAGCGTGAATTGCCCGTCGCCAAGCTGCTCCAGTGTATATTCTTGTTGTTCTTGAGGGGTATTATTAACAGGATTTTCCATTTTTGCGAGTGCTAAGCGCAGATTGTCCCGGATTGCGTCACTTTCGCCATTGTCCAGCGCAAAAGCCCGTTGAAACACCTGTGCGGCTTCGGGATATTCCTGTTTTTCCATCAACAGGACGCCGAGATTGTTCCAGGCCACGGGCCAGTCCGGGTCATCTGCAACCGCGCGGCGCAGCAGCGGCTCGGCCTGCCCCAACCGCCGTAACCCAACATTCGCCGTTCCCAGCGAGGTCAGGACCTGGGTTGTCATACCCTGTTCCAGTGCGGCCCGGGTAAAGGACTCGAGCGCCAATTCGTATTCGCCAGCGGCCATCAGCCGGTTTCCGACCGTTATGTTGTCTACGGCCTGACCATTTGTATCAACCCCGGGCGCATCCAGACCGTTTGGCGACAAGCTATCAGTGCAAGAAGCCACCATGGCAAAAACCATGGTGGCCCGGAGTACTCGGCGAAACCCGAAAGGGAAGCACCTGAATTCAGCTTTCATAGGGTTCTTCCGCCCTAGCGACCAAAAGTCGAAATTACGTTTGCCGAGGGACCGACCAAAATGATCAGCAGCGGCGGAACTGTCAGCATCATTGTGACAAGAGTCATCTTGGTCGGCAACTTATTCGCGGCCTCTTCGGCGCGCATGACCCGTTTGTCGCGCATCTCACCGGCGTAAACCCGCAGGGCTTCGGCAATCGACGTGCCGAATGTCGCCGATTGGATCATCACGGTCACGAAAGAGGACACATCCTGCACGCCGCATCGCGTGCCAAAGTCACGCAGAACCGTATCCTTATCCTTGCCCGCCTTCATTTCGTGGGCAACGATTTCAAACTCCTGGGCGATTTCGGGGTATGAGGCGTGCATCTCGCTGGCCACACGAACAATGGCCTGATCCAGCGATTGCCCGGCTTCAACACAGACCAGCATCAGGTCCAGCGTGTCGGGAAAGCCTGCGGTAATGGCTTCTTTTCGTTCTTCGACCCGGCGCGTGATCCAGTATTTCGGTGCGAAATAGCCGATTGCCGCCGGTACAAAAACCCGGATCATCATTTGCTGGCCGGTGAATTCCTGATCGCCGGAAAAGACCGTAATCAGAAGAACACCAACTACAATGCCAACAATCCCCAGTGAAAACTGTGCAAAATGGAAGAACCGGACTGAATCCTTCGACCGATAACCAGCCTGCCGCAGCTTCAGTTCGACCGCTGAATACTCTTCTTCGTTTTTTGGTTCCAGAAAGGTCGCGAATTTCTCAAGCTGCTCGTTGCGGCTCGAGTTGCGCAGGCGCTCTTTCTTGTCCTTTTTCGTGCTCTGTGGTGCAGCGTTCGACCTTTGAAGTTTCTTCAGCGGGTCTTCCGGCTGATTCACCATCAGCAAAACGGCCACGAGGATCAAAATCAGACCAAGGACGCCGACAGCGATGAGGGGGCCGAACTGACCCAGGTGTTGGGTTAAAAGGTCGTTGATGCCGGTCAGAAACTCCATGGTGCTATCCTCAGACCTTGATGTTGGTAATGATTTTCATGACGATCAGGTTCAGCGTCAGCAGGATGCCAACGACGAAACAGGCGGGGATGAACCAAGGGTGATCCAGAACGTCGTCATAGTAACCCGGGTCCTTGACCAGAATGAAAACCAGACAGGCAATGGGAAACCCGGAAAGGAACTTGCCGGACCACTGCGCCTCGGCTGTGATCGCCTTGACGCGGCGGAACAGGCGGAATCGGGCGCGGATAACCTGTGCAAGCCCGGCCAGAATCTCGGCAAGGTTGCCACCGGATTGTTGTTGAATGCCGACAGCCACCGCCAGAAAGCGCAGATCCTGCATGTCCAGACGCTCTGCCATGTCCTTTAGCGCCTCGCCCACATCGCGGCCATAGGCGCATTCATCTGCGATAACGCCGAATTCGGTTCCCAACGGATCCTGAACTTCGTTTGACACCACTTGAATTGTCGAAACAAACGGGTTGCCGACCCGCAACGAGCGCACCATCAGTTCAACCGCGTCGGGCAACTGTTCTTCGATCATCCCCATGCGCTTTTTGGCTTTGTGGTTGACCCACGCGTAAACGCCGCCAATGCCGATGGCGATGGAAATGGCGATGCGCAGCGCCGTGTCCGTGGCGGTGCCGATACTCAGGCCAACAAAGGCCATGGCCGAGACCAGACCCATGATCATGATCAACTGACGCGGAGAGAACGCGATAGCTGCTTTTTGCGCCTTGTCGGCCAGCAGCGAATACAGAGGGATGCTCTGCGATTTCATATGCTGCTGCATTTCCTTGCGCAGCTGCTCCAGCACCTGTTCGCGCCCGGCACCTTTTTCCAACATGTCCAGACGGCGGTTTACCCGGCTGTTCAGGCTGATGGATTTGCCGAATGCGACAAGATAGATGCCCTCGACCAGGGCAAGGACCCCCACAAAGATGGCGACATATATGATCGCCTCGATAGGCAATTGCATACCTGTTTCTCCTACATCGTGGTTGGGTCGTAGATCGACGCGGGCAGATCAAAGCCCCACAGACGGAAACGTTCCGAATAGTGGCTACGCACGCCGGTTGCGGTGAAGTGACCGATGATCTTGTTGTCGGGTGTCAGTCCAACGCGCTGAAAACGAAAGATTTCCTGCATCGAAATCACATCGCCTTCCATGCCGGTGATCTCGGTGATCGAGGTCATCCGGCGCGAACCGTCCTGCAAACGGCTGGCCTGCACGATCAGGTTCACAGCGCTGGAAATCTGGCTGCGCACGGCTTTGATCGGCATCTCGATCCCCGCCATCGCGATCATGTTTTCCAGACGTGAGATCCCGTCGCGGGCCGAGTTGGCGTGAATCGTCGTCATCGAGCCGTCGTGGCCGGTGTTCATCGCCTGCAACATGTCGATCACCTCGGCGCCACGCGTCTCGCCCACGATGATGCGGTCAGGACGCATACGCAGGGCGTTTTTCAGACAGTCGCGCGGGCTGACCTCTCCCTTGCCTTCCACGTTTGGCGGGCGGCTTTCCATCCGGCCCACATGGGTCTGTTGCAGCTGAAGTTCCGCCGTATCCTCGATCGTCAGGATACGTTCGGCATCGTCGATAAAGCTGGACAGGGCGTTGAGCGTGGTTGTCTTACCCGAGCCGGTACCGCCGGACACGATAACATTCAGGCGGGTTGACACGGCGGCCTGAAGGTAAGCGGCCATTTCTTCGGTGAACGCACCGAAATTGACCAGATCGTCAATACCCAGCTTGTCCTTTTTGAATTTACGAATCGAAACCAGGGATCCATCCACCGCAATCGGCGGCACCATGGCGTTGAAACGCGAGCCATCGGCCAGACGGGCGTCAACATAAGGGTTAGATTCATCGACACGACGGCCCACCGCGGACACGATCTTGTCGATGATCCGCATCAGGTGCTTTTCGTCCTTGAAGGTAATGTCGCTGATTTCCAGCTTACCGGCGCGTTCTACGAAAATCTGTTGCGGACCGTTCACCAGAATATCGTTGACCGTGTCGTCCTGCAGCAGCGCTTCAAGCGGGCCGAGGCCGGTCACTTCGTCATACAGCTCTTTGTTCAGCTGGGACCGGTCGTCGCGGTTCAGAACGATGTTCTTTGTTTCCAGAACCTCGCTGGCAATCGCGCTGATTTCGGCGCGCAATTCGGCTTCGCCCGCATTTTCCAATGCCGCCAGGTTCAGGTTTTCAAGCAATTCACGGTGCAGTTCGATCTTGATCTCACCCAACCGCTCTTTGCGCTTGCGGTCCCGGTCCGAACCTGCGACTTCGCCGGCCTTCTTTTTCAGGGGTTTGCGTGCTACGGCGGTTGCAGTGGGTGTCTCCTGCGTGGCGGGCGTTGCCGCCTCGGCGGTCTGCGCTGGCGCTTTTACCGGCTGCGCGGCGGGCTGCTTTTTGTATCTTGAAAACACGGCTTATCCCCCCTTGGGATGATGTTACGCAGCTTCTTCGGCGCTGCCGCTGCCAAGGCTGTGAAGCGATTTTGCCAACTTTGCGATTTCACGGCGCAGCGGATTCTTGGCGGCGGCATTTGCCAACGGCAAACCGTGATCGCCACTTTGCATGACCGGCTTTCCGCCATCCGGCAGTTGCAGGTCGATCGAGATTCCAAGGCTTTCGCCCATACGTTTCACGCGGCTTTTTCCGTTGAGATCGGTAAACTTGGGTGCCCGGTTCAGCGCGAAACGCAGTTTGTTGAACGGCAGTTCCTCAGCTTGCAGCGCACGCTTCAAGCGCAGTGCATTCTGAGCCGACCGCATATCCAGCTCAATCACGGCGAAATAAACATGTGCAGCCTGCAAAACCGTTTCCGACCACAGAACCAGAGTCTTCGGCATATCGACAATGACATAGTCGAAATGCGCCCGGGCCATGTCGATCACGCGCTGTATGTCTTCCGGCGTGATCAGATCAAGCGGTACCATATCCGAAGGCGCGGTCAGAACCTGCAGTTTTTCTTCATAGGTTTGAAGGGCTTGCGAGAAAACATCGTTATCCATCGAATCCGTGTCGGACAGCATTTCGAACACGGTTTCCCGTCGCGGAAGGTCCAGATAGGTTGAAACGGTACCGTATTGCAGGTCCAGATCGATCAGGCAGACAGACGGTGCTTCTTTGTCAGAGACACTGGCAAGCTCCCAGGCCAGATTCACGGCCATTGTTGTTGCTCCGACGCCGCCGGCCAGACCCTGGACGACGAACAAGGCACCTTCTTTTGAGTCGCCGCTGGCCAGAGGCACAGCCGCAGCTTGTGCTACGGCAACCGGATCCGGCTGTTTCATGCGCTCAATGGCTTCCTGCAACTCACCTTCCGGCAGAGGGTAGGGCACAAACTCATCGGCACCCTTACGCAGCAACTGATGCAGCGAAGCCGGGGTGACGTCTTCGGCAATCAGAACAACTTTGATCTTCTTGTCCTTGGCCTGGGTGATGATCTCACCCATCAATGACAGGTTGTCTTCGTCTTCTCCGTCGATGGCCAGCGCTACGAATTCCAGTGAGTCGGCTTCGGGCTGACTGAAAAAGGCCAACGCTTCCGCGAATCCCAGGTCTCCCCAACGTTCGCCCAGAATGGCTTCCATGTCTTCGATCAAAAGGTCGAAATTCTGGACATCCCGACTGATGGTGCAGGCCAAGATTGCTGTATTGTCGTCTTGCGGCGTTGCGCTTGTCATAAACACTATCCTCGTCGTGAGGGCTCAGCATGTCATATGAACGAAATCCGCCAGATTGATGTGCTGTCGCCCCAATACGGTCAAATTTGGCCGCAGGTCACCCTATTGTTCACAATGTTGCGTTGAAGTTGGGCAAGAATTGGGCGCAAAAGAACCAATTGTAGGGAAATGGGCGACGATGTCGCCCATTTCGAAGGTATTATCCACCTTCTCCGTCTGTCGCAGTAACTTCCGTGAGCGTGGTTTTCCACGTCGCACTCTCCACGTATTCGCGGTAGATCACCTCGGCGTACTTGCCGTCCAGAAGCTGTTGATTGCGATCAACAAAACCCGAAACTTCGGTTACTGTTCTGCGGTTTCGGCGGTCCCGATTCTGTGTCGCGATCAACGGCTGGGTCTTGCCGAATGAGACCACCGCTTCCAGGCGCGAACGTGAGATTCCCTGCTGTCCCAGAAACGCCACGACTGCCTGGGCGCGGCGAAGACCAAGGCTCTTGTTATAGCTAACCGACCCAACGGCATCCGTATGTCCGTAAACGCGGAATCGCGCCTCGGGGAACTGTTTGATCCAGTCTGCCTGTTGCAACAGTATGCGTTGAGCCGATGCATCCAGTTGAGAGCTGTTGAACGCAAAGTTCACCTGACTGGGCACATCCGCAGCAAATCGACGGCTGAGAATCTGCGCATAGGTCAATTCACCGCTCTGAACCTGGACATTGTTCAATGTCGCGTTTCCGAACGTACCCGCATCGATCTCGTACCCGGCCTCGCGCGTACATGCGGCGACAGCGACCGTAAGACCCAGTGTGATAATCCACTTCTGCATTGGTCCTATCCTCCTGATCAATCTAGGACGTAGCCGTAAGAGCCACCGAAGTCCTGCTTGGCAACCTCGGACGCTCCACCGGCACCGGGGCGCTGAGTGCGCGCGACCTGGCCATTCACGAACAGGTCAAATTCGCTGGGTGGTTTGACCCGATCGGTGGGCAGTGCAAGTGCTTCGCCCCGTGTCGGCGTGACAAGATGCGCGGTAATGATAACGACAAGCTCGCTTTGCTCGCGCCGATAGTTGGCGCTGCGGAACAAGGCACCCAGAACCGGCACGTCACCCAGCCACGGAACCTGGTTGCTCAGGTCGGCAAAATCGTCCTGGATCAAACCTGCGATCGCAAAACTTTCACCATCCCGAAGTTCAATCGTGGTGTTGGCACGGCGGGTGATGAAACTTGGAACAGAATCACCGTTGATGGTGAAGTTCGAGCTGGTGTCGATGCTGGATACCGCTGTAGCCATTTCAAGATTGATCAGATCACCATCCACGACACGTGGAATAAAGTTCATCTCGACGCCGAAGGCCTTAAACTCAATGGCTACAACGTTGTCTTCCTGCGGTACCGGGATCGGAACTTCGCCACCGGCAAGAAACGATGCTTCCTGACCGGACAGGGCGGACAGATTCGGTTCGGCCAGATTGCGAACCAATCCTTTGGTTTCAAGGGCTTCCAGCAACAGACGAACCTGAGTCGAACCCGCGCCGAAGCCAAACAGGACAGCACCTGTATTTGTCTGAAGCGCCGGGATGTTGTTGTTGATGGCATTGGTAAGCGCCAACTGGTTGTTGAGTGAGTTGAAGCCACCTGCTGGGGTTCCTCCTCCGCCGAAACCAAGCGATGCTGTCAGGCTTTTGGCGACGGTGCGGTTCATTTCCGCGAAGCGTACTTTCAACATGACCTGCTGGACGCCGCCGACGGACATCAGGTTCGAAACACGCTCGGGCGCATACCGTTCGGCCAGTTCCAGGGCGCGTGCCAATTTGGACGAACTGGAAATTGTACCTGACAACACGATGCCATCATTGGCGGTACGAACCTCGACAGGTTCATTGGGCAAGATCTGACGCAGGCGTTCTTTGAATTCCGTAACATCGGGCGCCACGCGCACACGCACGTTGGCCAATAGATTTCCGGCGCCGTCAAACAGCGTCAATGTGGTCAGGCCCGGGGCCTTACCCAAAACATAGATTGTGCGATCTGACAGCGATGAGATATCGGCAATGCCTGCGTTGGCAATGCTGAGCTCGGCGAAGGGTTGTTCGCTTTCTACGACGATCGCGCGATTCATGGGGACGTCGAGTGTTTCCACTGTCCCCTTTTTTACCACACGCAAAGTTTCAGCCCAGGCGGCATCGCCAACGGGGCTCATAACAAGCGACAACCCCAGCAGGGTTGCGCTGATCCAGGAACGTATTGTCATGTGACCTGCCTCTCCGATCACGCCTCATTTTTTGGGTCTTATGCCCTATGGTGAAAGAGACTGCGCGAAATCCGAATTTATTGCAATAATCAATGGTTTCCGGAAGTTTCCTTATGTGAGAATTTGGCAACAATCACAATAAAATGAGCCGCACTCATGGTGCGGCTCTGATCCTGTAAGGTTCTGAATTGGCGTCAATTTGTGCAGGGGATGGGCACGTTGACGATATCGCCACCACGTCTGATGCGGGTTGTACACACCTCTTCGACCTTCTGTTCGGGTTTTGGGGCCGCCGCTTGAATGCCGAGCAGCTTACGCTGATCGACCTCAATCGTCGAAGCAACGGATTCATCCGCGACACCAACAAGAGCCAGAGACAACCGTCCCGAGTTCTGAGCCTGCGCCAGCGCCGCAACCTGTTGCGGTGTCACAGCAACCGTAACGGTTCGTGCGATTGTTGTACTGGTCACGTCTGAACCAGCCGTCTGATCAACGGCAATCAGTTGCACGTTGGTTTCGATCAGACGAGTGATACCGCCACTGTTGCCCTCAATAGTGCCACTGGTACCTGTCCAATAGATGTCGACATTGTCGCCGGGGCGCAAAAAGCCGGATACGCCCGAGGCAACGTCCACGCTGATCGCAAATGCCCGCATTCCTTTTTCAAGACGCGATGTCAGGCCAGCTTTTTCACCGGGGTTGGTGATCTTGGCTTCCAAGATCGCCTCGTCCTTTTCCATCGTCCTCAGCACGAAACGCTCATTGGCACCGCTTTCAGGAAACAGGGCTGTCAACTCGGTGAATGTACCTTCGGGAATTGCGTTTTCCGGCCAGTCGACAGCGCGGATATCTTCTTCCGTCAACCGTTCGCCGTATTTCAGCGTGCGATTCGAAACGTAAACGGTGACCGTCGGAATAACGTCAACCTTGGCATTGGCCAGCGCCTCTTCGGCCGCAAGCCGCTGACGCGCCAGCTCGTTCTGGTAAGCCGATATGTAGTTGCGCGCCATGTAAACAGCGCCCCCAGCCAAAGCAACGCCGACAATCAGGACAAGTCCGAATACTGCTCGCATGCGTGTACCCCATTATTTTGTTTGGTTGAATTCTTAGCGGCCAAGGAACCACATTGAAACAGCCTATTTGTTAACCGCAAATTGTGTCGAAATGTGGGACAAATATGCCTGATTAACAGATTCTGCGTCATCTTCCGCAAAAATTGGCATAGTCTTTTCTCCCTTTTTCCCGCTTCACACCGGATTGAAGACAGCAAAAAACGCTGCTCGTCTAAACGTCGCAGCGCTTTATGCCATTCATTTGAACGCGAGGTTCAGAGTACTCGACTGATGGGAATACCTGCCGCGACTTAGTTGGTTCCCGCCGTGACCAGACCGCCAGGAGCGGCGTTTGAGCCGGTGCTGACAGTGGAGGTGCTCATGGCTTCGTTGACGTTGCCGCCGATGCCGTCAACGCTTGAGCTGATGACGAGGTAAGTCGCGCTTGACAATCCTATGAGGACAGCTGTCAAAACCACCCAGTCAACTGTTACCGCTCCTGTTTCGTCCGATTTGAACCGATTAAGGAAACTGAACATTGGTTTGTCTCCGGTAAATAATTTCAGTGCTTGCCACATCGTCGCTCATAACTTGTACGCCGAAGTGGCGGAAATCGGGCTAAATATTGATTTCGTTAAAAAGTATAATTCCGACCGGCTTTTTTTAGGTTTATTCGGCAGGTTTTGCAAAATCGATTGCACATATAACGATGGAGTTTTCTGGATAGCGCGCAGCCGCTGATCGTTGGCCTGCAATCAATGCTCTGCTTATCACGTGGGTAATTTCAGAACGAAAAAGACCGCGCCAGTAAGGCGCGGTCTTGAAATTTCGCTACAGCAAAAGCTTATTTGTTTTTGCCTTCGCCGGTGATGCCGCCTGTTGTGGCGTTGCTGCCGGTCGAGATGGTTGCGCCATTCAGGGCGGTGTTCACGTCAGCTGCCAGGCCAGTCGCGCCTGCTTGAATCTGCTGGTATGCAACGGCGGCCAGGCCGATGACTGCTGCGGTCAGAACAACCCAGTCAACTGTTACTGCGCCGTCTTCGTCTTTGCGGAAGTTCTTGATGAACTTGATCATGTTACGTCCCTCCTAAAGGATCAAAAATGTTTAACAAACCTCGGCGTCTTTCAGAGCTTTCTCTCTCAGTCCGCTCATGTCCGTCTCGGTATGGGACTATGTTTGACCGTTGGGCGTGGCAGGAATTGGGCCAAACGCCGATTTTTTTCCGCGCAGCTTAACTTTTTGGTTATGAATTTTGCAACGCATTGAAAATAAACAGTAAAAAAATCACACTTGCTTAGTCAGAGGCCCCACAGCGATGCAAAATTGCGCCAAATGAGGCGAAATTGCCCCATTTCGCTTTGTTTTTCTGGCTTTGCGCGAAGATTCGGGGTTCAAATCGCGTAAAAAGAAAACACGAGGCAGGCAAATGAATCTCCGGAACGCACTTCAATGCGCCGGTGTGCTGGCGTTTCTGATATCGGGTACCGCATCTGTAAGCGCGACCGAGGTCGAACCGCGTGGCGTATACAAGCGGATAAAAGCCCCCAAGCCCGGCGAGCGCCCGCGTGTAAACGTGCAAATCACACCGGAAGAGCACGCAGCCAACCCGTCTGCGCCCAGTACGGGCACTGAACTGGTGGTGCCTGAAATCATCGAACGTACCAAAGTGGCCCAGCCCGCCACGGTGCCGGGTACAGACGTCAAAAGGGATCCAAAGGGATCGTACAAGGCGTTCTGGAACCGGATTTCTCCACATATTGATGAAGGCGGGGCCGGGCGGCTTGACGCTGCCATCAGCGCATTGGCCGCGACCAATGTAAGGTCACCGCGATTGCAATCCCTGCAAAACATAGCAAAAGAGCGCGGGATTGAGATTCTACGGTCCACTGTGGGAACAAATGTATCACCCGCGTTGGTGCTGGCCGTGATTTCGGTGGAATCAGCCGGGCGTGCGGACGCCGTCAGCTCTGCAGGTGCGCAAGGGCTTATGCAGTTGATGCCTGCAACGGCAGCTCGGTTTGGTGTGAAGGACAGCCTTAAACCGTCCGAGAACATCGCCGGCGGTGTGAAATACCTGAACTGGCTGATGGAAGAGTTCGGGAATGACCCGATACTTGTGCTGGCGGGATACAACGCCGGTGAAGGGGCCGTGCGCAAACACAGTGGTGTACCGCCCTATGCCGAAACCAGGGATTATGTGCCAAAGGTTCTGGCCGCGTTCCAGATCGCGCGGGCCTTGTGCACGACGCCGCCGGATTTGATTTCGGATGGTTGCGTGTTCCAGACCTCAAACTGAAAAAGGCCCGCCCTGATCCGGCGGGCCTTTCAAATTAATCAGGAAACGATTGTCGCTTGTGTGGCGGCGCGCATGTCGTCTTCGCTGACACCATCGGCCAATTCGACAATTTTCAGGCCGCCCTCGACCACATCCAGCACACCCAGGTTGGTGATAATGCGGTCCACGACGCCTTTACCGGTCAGGGGCAGGGTGCATTCCTTCAGAACCTTGCTGTCACCGTGCTTGTTGGTGTGATCCATCACAACGATCACCCGGCCAACACCTGCGACCAGATCCATCGCACCGCCCATGCCTTTCACAAGCTTGCCGGGAATCATCCAGTTGGCCAGATCGCCTTTCTCATCCACTTCCATGGCGCCCAGAATCGCCGCAGCGATCTTGCCGCCGCGGATCATGGCAAAGGATGTGGCGCTGTCGAAATAAGCCGTGCGGGACAGTTCCGTGATCGTTTGCTTGCCGGCGTTGATCAGGTCGGGGTCTTCTTCGCCCTCGAAAGGGAAAGGGCCCATACCCAGCATGCCGTTCTCGGATTGCAGGGTGATGTCTTTGTCACCCACATAGTTTGCCACCAGCGTCGGGATCCCGATGCCGAGGTTTACATACATGCCGTCTTCCAGCTCTTCTGCCGCGCGTGCGGCCATCTGATTGCGGTCCCAGGGCATTATGCTTCCTCCTTCTTACGGGTGGTGCGCTGTTCGATGCGCTTTTCGTGGCTGCCCTGAATGATGCGATGCACATAGATGCCGGGCAGGTGGATCGAATCCGGGTCCAGCGAGCCGCGCGGAACGATTTCTTCCACTTCTGCCACGCAGATCTTGCCGCAGGTCGCAGCAGGAACGTTGAAGTTGCGGGCGGTCTTGCGGAACACCAGATTGCCGGTGTCGTCAGCTTTCCAGGCCTTGACGATGGCCAGATCGGCAAAGATGCCTTCTTCCAGGATGTAGGTCTCGCCGTTGAAGTCTTTGTGCTCTTTGCCGTCGGCGATCACGGTGCCAACACCGGTTTTGGTGTAAAAGCCCGGAATACCGGCCCCACCGGCACGCATCCGTTCAGCCAACGTTCCTTGCGGGTTGAATTCCAGCTCCAACTCGCCGCTCAGGTATTGGCGCATGAATTCGGCGTTTTCGCCGACATACGAGCTGATCATCTTCTTGACCTGCTTGGTCTGCAGCAGAATGCCGATGCCGAAATCGTCCACACCGGCGTTGTTCGATGCAAAGCTCAGGTCTTGGACGCCCGAGTCCCTGATGGCTTCAAGCAACAATTCCGGAATGCCGCACAGGCCAAACCCGCCTGCAGCAATCAGCATGCCATCCGTCAGCACCCCATCGAGCGCCTCGGTGGCATTGGCATAGACTTTCTTCATGGAAAACTCCCCCAATGACATGGTGATGCCGCAGGTTGTGCCGCCACGTCATAGGGAAGTCAATGAAACCAAGGCGCGTAGGTATTTCTACCCAATGGGCAAAGCGCTGGTGCTGTATTGTTCCGCAAAGGCGGGTGTGGGCGGGATCGGGGTGATCACGTCGATCAGAACCCCGTTGGGATCAGCGGCTATGAAATGCCTTTGACCGAATTCCTCATCGCAGAGCGGTTTTAGAATTTGCAGACCTGCATTGGTCAGGCGTTCGTATTCAGCCGCTGCATCGGCAACTTCAAAGTTCAGGATCAGTCCGGTCACTGTGCCACGCCCAGGGGCTGGAATGGTGTCGTGATGGGCATCCAGTATCGCCAGATTGACGCTTGGGTCAGAGTCGGATTGCAGGTGAACGTACCAATCGGCGCTAAAGGCAGGGCTGAATCCGAAATGGGTTTGATAAAATTCAGCGGTGCCCCGCACATCGTCTGTTTGGATGACGGGGTAATATTGTGTGGTCTTCATATTGCGCTCCTCCAAATTTACGTACAATCTGTATGTATGTTGAAATAAACATACAGGCTGTATGTATGCAAGAGAAAACCACGTCTCCCGTTCCGAATGCGGACCGCCGTGCTGCGATGAGAGCCCGTCTGATCTCCAACGCCCGTGCCTTGTTTGTCGAAAAGGGGTATGCCGACACGTCGACACCCGAGATTGTACGCGCGGCTAATGTTACGCGCGGTGCGCTATATCATCACTTCACAGATAAGCAGGATCTCTTCCGAGCCGTTGTTCGGGCAGAGGCAGAAGCGTTGGCGCAAGTGATCGACAAAAGCGCTCAAGCCGCGGACGAGGCCCCGATGGCCGCAGGCAGCACGGCGTTCTTTCAGGCCATGCGTGAACCCGGGCGGGCCCGATTGTTACTGATCGACGGTCCGGCCGTGCTGGGGCACGCGGAAATGGCGGCTATCGACGCTGGCGGCGGCCGCCGAAGCCTGCAACAGGGGCTCGGGGCCGCACTGCCGCAAGCTGATCCAGACGAACTTGAGGCACTATCCGATATTCTTTCGGCAGCTTATGACCGCGCGGCGCTGGCCATTGCGGAAGGGCAACCTCAAGAGCCATATGTTGAAGTCATGACTCGGCTCATCGAAGCTGCAATTCGCAGTTAAGAACTTTTGGCCGCCGTCTTCTTGGCTGCGGCTTTCTTCTTGGGGGCGGCCTTTTTCTTGGTGCCCTTTTTCGCCGCGCGCTCATTGACCAGCTCGATGGCCATCTCCTGGGTGACGTCCTCGGGCTTGATGTCTTTGGGAATTGTCGCGTTGACCTTTTCCCATTTCACATATGGCCCGTAACGTCCGTCCAGAACCTGCATCGCACCGCCATCGGGATGCTCGCCCAGTTCTTTCAGAGGTTTCGCCGCCGCACGCCGTCCACGACCGGGGTTGGCTCGTTTTTCGGCCAGCAGCTCCACGGCGCGGTTCATGCCGATCTCGAACACATCATTGGGGTCCTTGAGATTGGCATAAACCGGCTTCGCCTCTTCCGGCAATTGATGCATCAGATAAGGGCCGAACCGACCAAAATTCGAGCTGATCATGCCGCCCTCAGGGTGCTCGCCGATTTGACGGGGCAGGGACAGCAGCGTCAGGGCTTTGTCCAGATCCATGTCATCCTTGCTCCACCCGCGCGGCAATGAGGCACGGGGCGGCTTCTTGTTCTCGGGCGTGGGTTCGCCGCGCTGAACATAAGGACCAAAGCGACCGGATTTAAGCCAGATCTCATCACCGGCGTCTTCGCCAAGCAACCGCTCATCACCTTCTGCGCCTTCACCCGCGATGGGGCGGGTATAGGTACATTCGGGGTAGTTGCCGCAGCCCACGAACCCACCGGTGCGCGAGGTTTTCAGGTGCAACTGACCCACGCCGCATTTCGGGCAGACGCGCGGGTCTGATCCGTCCTCGCGCGGAGGGTATAGCTGTGGGGCCAGCGCCTCATCCAGTTTCGAAAGCACTTCGGAAATGCGTAGTTCCGAGGTCTCGCCAATCGCAGCCGAGAAATCGCGCCAGAACTTGCCCAGCAGATCTTTGTAATCGCGATCCCCGGCGCTGACGTCGTCCAGTTCTTCTTCCAGATTGGCCGTGAACTCATAGCCAACATATTGCCGGAAGAAATTCAGCAGAAAGATCGTGACGATCCGGCCCTTTTCCTCGGGGATCAGCCGGTTCTTGTCTTTGCGGACATATTCGCGATCCTGAATCGTGGTTACGATCGAGGCATAGGTTGATGGGCGCCCGATCCCAAGCTCTTCCATCCGCTTGACCAGCGTCGCCTCGGTATAACGCGGTGGCGGCTGGGTGTGGTGCTGCAAGGCCAGAACGGATTCGTTGTCAGACAGAATTGCCTCTTTCGCGATCCTGTCACCACTGTCGCTGGTCGCCTTGGTGAACTGATCCTTCAGCGAGGTCTTGGCAAAACGCGCCGGATCGCCCTGCATGATCTGGGGCAGACGCTTTTCGTCTTCGTCCGCGACGTCATCGCGACCCTCTTCGTAGACACGCATGAAACCATCGAACATCACGACCTGACCCGTGGCGCGCAGACCGACCTGACCGTCATCGCTGCCGATCTCGACCGTGGTGCGTTCCAACCGGGCGGCGGCCATCTGACAGGCGATGGTGCGCTTCCAGATCAGGTCATAAAGCTTGCGCTGATCCTCATCCGTGACTTTCAGCGCCTTTGCGTCGCGCGACATATCCGTCGGGCGGATACATTCATGCGCTTCCTGTGCGTTCTTGGCCTTGTTCTTATAAATGCGCGGGCTGTCGGGCACGTATTCCGCGCCATAACGATCCGCAATCGCGTCGCGCGCGGCTGCAACGGCCTCGGGTGCCATGTCGATACCGTCGGTCCGCATATAGGTGATGTACCCGGCCTCATAAAGCCGCTGCGCCACCTGCATCGCGTGACGAGCGCCCATACCGAACTTGCGGCTGGCCTCTTGTTGCAAGGTCGAGGTCATGAACGGCGCACTGGGGTTACGGGCGGCGGGCTTGGCCTCGACCGAGGTGACAGACAGCGCACGGCTGGTGATCGCCTGAACCGCCAGTTCCGCCTGTGTGGCGTTGGCCAGATCGTGCTTATCCAGTTTTTTCCCGGCCAGAGTGACCAGACGCGCCTCATAGGTCTGGCCACGCGGTGTTTCGAACAAGGCGCGAACGGACCAATATTCGACCGGTTTGAATGCCTCGATCTCCATCTCGCGTTCGACGATCAGGCGCAGGCAGACTGATTGAACCCGTCCAGCGGATTTCGCGCCGGGCAGCTTGCGCCAGAGGACCGGCGAAAGGTTGAACCCCACCAGGTAGTCCAGCGCACGCCGGGCCAGATAGGCCTCAACCAGCGGCATGTCGACCTGGCGCGGGTTTTGCATGGCCTGGGTTACGGCCTCTTTGGTGATGGCGTTGAAGGTCACGCGGCTGACCGGTGTGTCTTTCTTGATCGAGCGGCGTTTGGTCAGCGCCTCCTGCAGGTGCCAGCTGATCGCCTCGCCTTCACGATCGGGGTCGGTGGCGAGGATCAGGGCGTTGTCTTCTTTCAGTGCGTCGGCGATGGCTTTGACATGCTTGCGGCTGTCATTGCCAACCTCCCATGTCATCGAAAATTCATGGTCCGGATCAACCGATCCGTCCTTTGGCGGCAGGTCCCGCACATGGCCGTAAGAGGCCAGAACAGTGTAGTCAGGGCCCAGATACTTATTGATTGTTTTTGCTTTGGCCGGAGATTCTACAACAACTACGGGCATTTAAGGGGAAACCTCGCTCGACGAATTTGGCGCCTTCTATGGTGGTGCAAAATGTGTGGGGCAAGAAGGAATTGTCAATGCGTTCCTTTTACAGTCTGAAAAGCGCCGTGATTTCAGCACGCTATCACGGCTTTGATTTTTTGTTCAAAGCATCCGGAGGGTGACAAGATCAACCTGCCAGCGACAGCAAGCCGCCGGGTTGACGCTGGATTCGCCCATCCAGTTCAAGTTCAACCAGAGCCGGGCCAAGCTCACCGGCTGAGGTCGCGATGTCGCGCAACAATTGGTCTTCGGCAATGGGCGATGGCCCCAACCGTTCGAGGATTTGTACATGCAGGTCCCGTGCGGGGGGCGCGGTAGTTACAGTGGGTGTTTCGGGTTGCCGACAAAACAAAACGCCCTTTTGTGGCAGGGCTTCAATGACGTCTTCGGCAGATCGGACCAGCGTGGCGCCATCGCGAATCAACAGGTTGCAACCCGCAGCCCGCGCATCGAAGGGGTGACCGGGCACCGCCAGAACCTCGCGCCCTTGATCCAGGGCGTCCCGCGCAGTGATCAGACTGCCGGACTTGGCAGCCGCCTCAACCACGACAACGGCCTGTGCAAGGCCCGAAATGATCCGGTTGCGGCGCGGAAAGTGCCGAGCCTGCGGCGTCACGCCCATCGGTTGCTCTGACAAACGCAACCCTTTGGAGGCAATATCATGGGCCAGTTCCGTGTTTTCAGCGGGGTAGATCACATCCACGCCACCGGCCATCACAGCGACCGTACCGGTATCCAGCGCCGCCATATGTGCTGCCGTGTCGATCCCGCGTGCCAGGCCAGACACAATTACGTGCCCTTTGCCGCCCAGTTCCGTGGCCAATCCACGCGCCATCCGCGCACCCAACGAGGAACAGTTTCGCGCACCGACCATTGCAATTGTGGGTTTCTGCAACAGTGAAACCTCCCCCACCGCCCAAAGGATAGGGGGGGCATCGTTCAGATCATTCAAAGCTTCCGGGAAATCGGCGGACCCAAGGCACAAAAGCCGCGCTTTTGCCGCTTTTGCAGCCTTGAGTTCCGCCTCGATCACGCCGGGGGGGCAGGTTTCGTACCCTTCTATTCCGGCGGCGCGTGCCATTTCGGGCAGCGCGGCCAGCGCGTTCTGCGCCGAGCCATGTTCGCGCAGCAGCCGACGAAACGTCGCCGGACCAACCTTGCGCGAGCGCAACAGACGAAGCCACGAAAACCTGTCCTCTTCCGTGGTGGGTGGGAGTGGGGGGTGATTGGAAGATAGCTGTTCTTCGGTCATCCGTTGCTCCGCCTTGTTGCAGAACTGGTTTACGGGACATGCGGTTAACAGCGTGTGAATCGTCGAAAATTAGAAACGATTTTTCCGACTTGGTAAGACGAAAACCATCCAAGTATATGAAAAAATAGTAAGAAAATCCCCTTGATGGTCGTGGCGACCGTAGTCGCCAATTTGAATTTTCGCAAAAAAAGCGGCGCAGGGTTAACCTTGCGCCACTTTCTCAACCAAAACCCGACTTAGGCCGCCGAGCCGCCAACAGTCAGCCCGTCCATCAAAACGGTCGGCTGGCCGACACCCACCGGCACCCATTGCCCGTCCTTGCCGCAGGTGCCCATGCCCGGGTCCAGAGCCATGTCATTGCCGAGGCCACGGATACGCTTCAATGCTGAAGGGCCATCGCCGATCAGCGTGGCCCCTTTGACGGGCGCGCCGATCTTGCCGTTTTCGACGCGATACGCCTCGGTGCAGGAGAAAACGAATTTGCCGTTGGTGATGTCCACCTGACCACCGCCGAAACCGACCGCCCAGATGCCATCCTTGATATCCGCGACCAGAGCCGCAGGATCAGCCTCGCCCCCCAGCATGATTGTATTCGTCATGCGCGGCATGGGCTTGTGCGCATAGCTTTGCCGCCGCCCGTTGCCAGTGGGCGCGACACCCATCAACCGGGCGTTCTGGCGATCCTGCATGTAACCGGTCAGGATCCCATCCTCGATCAGCACCGTGCGGGAACTGGGAGTGCCCTCATCATCCACGCTGATCGAGCCGCGACGGTCGGCAATCGTACCGTCATCCACCACAGTCACGCCCTTTGATGCAATCTGCTGCCCCATCAGCCCGGCAAAGGCCGAACTTCCTTTGCGGTTGAAATCCCCTTCGAGCCCGTGACCAATGGCCTCGTGCAACAGAATGCCGGGCCAGCCGGGGCCAAGCGCGACTTCCATGACGCCAGCAGGGGCCGGGACCGCGTCCAGATTGACCAGCGCGATCCGCAGCGCCTCGCGGGCTTTGGCCTGCCAATCGGCGGGATCGATCAACCCGCTCAGGCCAACCCGGCCGCCGCCACCGGCCGATCCGCTTTCGCGGCGGCCGTTTTGCTCGACGATCACCGAGACATTCACGCGGGTCATGGGCCGGACGTCACGCACATTGACGCCATCGGGCCGCAGAATCTCAACTTCCTGCACGGCTGCTGCAATCGTGGCACTGACCTGAACAACACGCGGGTCCAGATCACGGGCAAAGGCATCGATCTCGCGCAATGTCTCGATCTTGACCGGGAACGCGGCAGATTCGATCGGGTCTTCATCCGTATACAGTCGGGTATTGGTCGAGCGAGGAGCCTCGGCCAAAGTCCCGCCTCCCTCACCAACCGCCAGCCGCGCGGTTTCAGCAGCCCGTTTCAATGCAGGTATCGAGACATCTGTCGAATGCGCGTATCCGGCCACTTCGCCTTGCACGGCGCGCAGGCCAAACCCCTCGGACGCATCGTAAGACGCCGTGCGCAAACGCCCGTCATCGAACACCAGAGACTCGGATTTCCGCCGCTCGACAAACAGCTCTCCGTCCTCGGCGCCATCCGTGGCCGAGCGCAATATGGTCAGCGCTTCATCCTGCGGGAGAGCGCTTTCAAAGGGGCGAAACGGGGCGTCGGACATGGGTTGGGACCTTTCGGGTTTGATCCAGATCAAAAATAGCGTCTGTTTGACGCAAGCATTTTGCTTTATCTACCCGACGGAATATGGTTTTTAACGCGGCCAAAGACAACGGGAGAGGTGCGACCGATTCACACCTTTTCGCCAGGGACGCAAAGATCAAACGATCAGGACAGAACATGAAGAATGCTTTGATGCTTTCAGGGTTTATGACAGCCCTCTCCAGCCTTCCCGCCATGGCTCAGGAGCTTGAGATTATTGGCAAACCGGTTGACGGCGGCATGGGTTTTCAGCCCTCGGCCACCAGCCTTGCCACAGGAATTCAGCGTCTCGACAGCATGATTCTGGTGATCATCACTGTCATCTGCCTGCTGGTTGCCGGTTTGCTGGTTTATTGCATCGTGCGCTACAACGAACGTGTTAACCCCAAGCCAGCACGTTTTTCTCATTACACTCCGGTAGAAATCGCCTGGACCCTTGGTCCGATCCTGATTCTGGTCTTCATCGGTGCCTTCTCGCTGCCGGTTCTGTTCAAACAGCAGGAAATTCCCGAAGGTGACATCACCATCAAAGTCGTCGGCAACCAGTGGTACTGGACCTATGAATATGTCGATCACGATTTTGCATTCGACAGCTATCTTCTGGGCCACCCGGCCACTTTGGACGAAGGTTCGCGCCCTGCCGATGCGGACGTGACCCCGTTTGTTCTGGATGATGCCATGCGCGCCAAGCTGGCGGATGCAGGTTACAGCGATGACGAATGGCTGCTGGCCACCGACACCGCTGTTGTCGTACCGGTTGGCAAGGTCATCGTGATGCAGGTCACCGCGTCTGACGTGATCCACTCGTGGACCATCCCGTCCTTCGGCGTGAAGCAGGACGGTGTGCCCGGACGTTTGGCCGAGCTGTGGTTCGAAGCCGAGAAAGAAGGCGTTTACTTCGGTCAGTGCTCCGAACTCTGCGGCAAGGACCACGCGTATATGCCGATCACCGTCAAAGTGGTCAGCCAGGAAGTCTATGACGAGTGGCTGCAAGGCGCGATCGACGAATATGCGGGTCTGCCGCAAAGCTATCAGGTCGCTTCGAACTGATCACTCTAAGGGCGGGTTAAAGCCCGCCTGACAAGAAAAGCTGGCTGTGCGGGTAGACCGCGCAGCTTTCGCCCCAAAGGACCCGAAATGACCGACGCAAGCATCAATGCCAGCACAGCGACCGCCCAGGCGGACGAGGCCAGCTTTGGCGATTACTTTGCCCTGCTGAAGCCGCGCGTGATGTCTTTGGTCGTGTTCACGGCTCTGGTCGGCCTTTTGGCGGCTCCTGTCCCCGTTCATCCCTTTGTCGGCTTTTGCGCCATTCTGTTCATCGCCATCGGTGGCGGCGCATCCGGCGCGCTGAACATGTGGTGGGACGCGGATATCGACAAGGTGATGAAGCGCACCAAAGGTCGTCCGATCCCGTCCGGCAAGGTGGAAGAGGGCGAGGCGCTGGCTATCGGTCTTGCGCTGTCCGGCCTGTCGGTGATCATGCTGGGCCTTGCGACCAACTGGTTCGCGGGCGCGTTCCTGGGCTTTACCATCTTTTTCTACGTCGTTGTCTACACGATGTGGCTGAAGCGCTCGACGCCGCAGAACATCGTGATCGGTGGCGCAGCAGGAGCCTTCCCGCCGGTGATTGGCTGGGTGGCGGCAACCGGGTCCATGACGGTTGAGCCATGGCTGATGTTCGCCCTGACCTTCATGTGGACACCGCCGCATTTCTGGGCACTGGCGCTGTTCATGCGTTCGGACTATGACGATGCGGGCGTGCCGATGCTGACCGTCACGCATGGTCGCCGCGCGACGCGTGTTCATATTCTTGTCTACACGGCCCTGCTGGCGATTCTGGCTGTAGGGACCGCGTTCTCGGGCATCGGTGGTCCGATTTATCTGACCGTTGCTTTGGTGTTGAACGCGCTGTTCCTGCGTGGTGCCTGGCGGATTTCACGTCGGACCGAGGATGACTCGGAAGCTGATAATTTCAAGGTCGAGCGTAGCTTCTTCAAGCTGTCGCTTCTCTACCTGTTCCTGCATTTCGGTGCCATTCTGGCCGAAGCCTTGCTGAAACCCTACGGTTTGGGAGGATGGTCATGAGCTTGCGAAAAAGCCACGAACTGCATCAGCGCCGGTTCAGCCGCAATCTGGGTGTTGGCCTGACTTTGGCGGCCTTTATCGTGATCATCTTTGGCCTGACCATCGTCAAGGTCTCGGGCACTGATTTCAATATGGCCACGCAGGAGGTTCAGAACTGATGGCGTTGTCCGGACCTCAGAAAACGGTCGCTCAAACCGTGGGCGTGGTTGTCCTGATGGGCAGCCTGGCCTGGGCGGCGGTCCCGTTCTATAACTGGTTCTGCCGTGTAACGGGATTTGGCGGCACCACAGGCGTTGCCGAAGCGGCCCCCGAAGACATTCTGGATCGCACCATTACCGTGCGGTTTGACGCGTCCAAGGCCAGGGATATGGCCTGGGAATTCAAGCCGGTTGTTCGCGAGATGGAAGTGCGCATCGGTGAAACCGGGCTGGCCTTCTACGAGGCGTATAACCCGACGGACCGCCCGATTGCCGGTCAGGCCTCCTACAACGTGGCACCCTATTCGGCGGGTGGGTATTTCCAGAAAATTGCCTGTTTCTGCTTTGAAGAGCAGGTGCTGCAACCCGGCGAACGGGTTGAGATGCCGGTAACATTCTTCGTCGACCCTGAATTGGTCGAAGATCTTGAAGCAAAGTATGTTCATACGATCACTCTGTCGTATACATTCTACGAAATTGACCTGCCCGAGGGCTATGCCGCCCTTGAAACGCAGGCAGACACAAACACGAACTAACGCCTGTAGGTGAGGGACGCTGATGGCACACGCTAAAAACCACGATTATCACATTCTGGCCCCGTCGATCTGGCCTCTGATCGGAGCCGTCGGTGGCTTTGTGATGCTGTTCGGAGCCGTCCTTTGGATGCATGGCATCACGCCGTGGATGTTCTGGGCCGGTCTGGTTGCGGTGCTGTACACCATGTTCGCCTGGTGGTCCGAAGTGGTGGTCGAAAGCCGTCAGGGCGATCACACGCCGGTCGTGCGCATCGGCCTGCGCTATGGCTTCATCCTGTTCGTGATGTCCGAGGTGATGTTCTTCTTCGCCTGGTTCTGGTCGTTCTTCAAACATCGCATGTACCCGATGTACGACTATGCCGGCACCGAATACATCCAGCCGGACATTCACGCGGTTGATCCGTTCCACCTGCCGCTAATCAACACGCTGGTCCTGTTGCTGTCGGGCTGTGCGATCACCTGGGCTCACCACGCGCTGGTGCATGACAATGATCGCAAGGCGCTGATCAATGGTCTGGCCATCGGTATCGTTCTGGGTATCGCGTTTACCTTCCTGCAAGCCTTCGAATATTACGAACTGCTGGCCCATGAAGGCTGGAAGTTCGGCGGTGATCAGTTCTACTCGAACTTCTTCATGGCAACCGGCTTCCACGGTGCCCATGTGATCATCGGCACAATCTTCCTGTCCGTCTGCCTGATCCGGGCGCTTCGGGGCGACTTCACCCCTGAAAAGCATGTCGGGTTCGAGGCGGCCGCATGGTACTGGCACTTCGTTGACGTTGTTTGGCTGTTCCTGTTCTTCGCCGTCTACATCTGGGGTCAGGCCCCGCTGATGTAACGCCGGTCAGGTAATCCAATTGCAAAAGCCGCCCTTTGGGGCGGCTTTTTCTCGATCAGGGCGCTTTGCGTTTCAACTTGGGAACTTTATCGGAATACGCAGTCGACCGAAGGGAGAGGTAGCGTATTACGATGCAAAACAAACGCAAAGCGCCCAAGAGGCGCAAGATTGCGCCCCATACAATTGCGTGGTTGCATTTTCGCCCGCTCCGCCCTTAACAAGACGCCGGTTTCTGCAACAAGGTTTCGCCCCGCCATGCGCCGCATTCTGTTTCTGCTGATCTTCGGCCTCGCCGGTCTGGGCGTGCTGCTGTCGCTGGGCATTTGGCAGATGCAACGACTGGCATGGAAACAGGGCGTTCTGGCCGAAATCGAAACCCGCATTTCTGCCGACCCGGTGGCACTGCCCGACAGCGTGGCACCCGATGAGGACAGATACCTGCCGGTTACCATTACCGGAGATATGGAGCCGGGCGAAATCCACGTTCTGGTCTCGGTCAAACAGGTCGGGGCAGGGTACCGCATCATCCAGTCGTTCAGCACCGAGGACCGGACTATTCTGGTGGACCGGGGCTTTGTACCCACGACCGCCAAACAGGACGACCGCCTGAACGGCCCGATGGAAGTGACAGGCAATCTGCACTGGCCGGATGAGATCGACAGCTATACGCCCGAGCCGGATATCGATGACAACATCTGGTTTGCCCGCGATGTGCCAAATCTGGCGGCGGCGTTGGGGGCAGAGCCGGTGCTGCTGATCGCTCGCTCGCAAACCGACCCCGGAATAACACCCCTGCCTGTCGACACGGCGGGTATCCCGAACGATCACCTGCAATATGCAATCACTTGGTTTGGTCTGGCTCTGGTCTGGGCCGCGATGACCGGTTATTTCCTGTGGCGCAACCGCGCCAATTCTGAGAGTGACGAGCGATGAAATACATCTCGACCCGCGGGCAGGCGCCCGAACTGAGCTTTGAAGAGGCGATGCTGACCGGGCTGGCCCGTGACGGCGGCCTGTACCTGCCTGCCGAGATTCCGGTGATGACGCAGGACGAGATCGCGGCGCTGGCCGGTTTGCCGTACGAGGAGATCGCCTTCCGCGTGATGTGGCCCTATGTCAGCGGGTCCTTTGCCGAGGATGAGTTCAAGGCAATAATCGCCCGCGCTTATGAAGGCTTCGGCCACGACGCCCGCGCGCCTTTGAAGCAGCTGAACGAGAACCACTTCCTGCTGGAACTGTTCCACGGCCCTACGCTGGCTTTCAAAGATTTCGCCATGCAGCTGATCGGCCAGCTGTTTCAGGTGGCGCTGAAACGACGTGGGGACCGTGTGACCATCGTGGGCGCGACCAGCGGTGATACCGGTTCGGCGGCGATCGAGGCGTTCCGGGGGCTGGATGCGGTCGACGTGTTCATCCTGTTCCCGCATGGCCGTGTGTCCGAAGTACAGCGCCGTCAGATGACCACGCCAGCGGATAGCAACGTGCATGCCTTGGCCGTCGATGGTGACTTCGACGATTGTCAGGCCGCCGTGAAGGACATGTTCAACGATTTCGACTTCCGCGATGGGGTCAAACTGGCGGGCGTAAACTCGATCAACTTCGCGCGGGTGCTGGCGCAGGTGGTCTATTATTTCTCGGCAGCCACCAGCCTCGGTGCGCCACACCGCAAGGTCAGTTTCACCGTACCGACCGGCAATTTCGGCGACATCTTTGCCGGCTACATCGCCAAGCGGATGGGTTTACCGATTGACCGGCTGGTGGTGGCGACCAATCAGAACGACATCCTGCACCGTTGTCTGTCGGGAGAAGGGTATTTCAAAGGCGACACGATCCCCTCGATCAGCCCTTCGATGGATATTCAGGTCAGCTCGAACTTTGAACGGGCGCTGTACTATGCCTATGGCGAGGATGGCAGTGCCGTGGCGCAGTTGATGGACGAACTCAAGTCCGGTGGCTTCAACGTCAGCCAGGGCGCGATGGAGGCCCTGCGTGAGAATTTTGACTCAGGCCGTGTCTCCGAGGATGAAACTCTGGCGACGATCAAGTCGACCCTGGCCCACAGCGCCGAGCTGGTTTGCCCGCACACTGCCGTCGGCATCAAGGTGGCCGAAGATCACCGCGCGGCGGACGTGCCGATGATCACGCTGGCCACCGCGCATCCGGCAAAATTCCCGGCTGCGGTCGAGAAGGCGAGCGATGTACATCCACCTCTTCCATCCCGCATGTCTGATCTGTATGAACGTCCGGAACGGGTGACCCGCATCGCCAACGATCTGGGTGCCCTTGAGGATCATATCAGAAGGCACATTGCTGAGTGACTGTCAGACAGGACCAACTGGAGAACGGGTTTCGTATCGTCAGTGAACATATGCCGGGGCTGCAATCTGCGGCAATCGGCATCTGGGTGACCGCCGGTGGGCGGCACGAGCGGATCGAGCAGAACGGCATCGCGCATTTCCTTGAGCATATGGCGTTCAAGGGAACCGAACGCCGTTCGGCGCTGCAAATCGCCGAGGCGATCGAGGATGTGGGCGGTTACATCAACGCCTATACCTCGCGTGAGGTGACGGCCTATTACGCGCGGGTTCTGAAAGATGATGTCGCGCTGGCGATGGATGTCATCGGTGACATTGTTCTGAACCCGGTTTTCGACCCGCGCGAGATCGAGGTCGAGCGTGGTGTGATCCTGCAAGAGATCGGTCAGGCCTTTGACACGCCCGACGATGTGATCTTTGATTGGCTGCAAGAACAGAGCTATCACGATCAGCCCTTGGGCCGCACCATTCTGGGCCCGACCGAGCGGGTCAGTGCCTTTTCGCGCGAGGATTTGTCGGGGTTCGTGGCCGAGCATTATGGGCCGGAACAGATGATCCTGTCTGCCGCTGGTGCCGTGGATCACGACGCTCTGATGAAAATGGCCGAAGAGATGTTCGGCCACTTGCGGCCGTGCAGGGGTTTGATCCCCGAAGCGGCGCGGTTCACCGGCGGTGAAGCCCGGCAGGAGAAAGAGCTGGAACAGGCCCATTTTGCGCTGGCACTGGAAAGCCCCGGCTATCGGGATGACGCGATCTACACGGCGCAGATCTATTCCACCGCTCTGGGCGGGGGCATGTCCTCGCGTCTGTTCCAGGAAGTGCGCGAGACTCGCGGGCTCTGCTATACGATCTTTGCGCAGACCGGGGCTTATGCCGATACCGGCACGACGACGATCTATGCCGGTACGTCCGCCGATCAGGTTGCGGAACTGGCCACCATCACCATCGATGAGATGAAGCGCGCCGCCGAAGACATGAGCGCTGAAGAGGTCGCCCGTGCTCGCGCGCAGATGAAGGCCGGGATGTTGATGGGGCTGGAAAGCCCCTCGAACCGGGCGGAACGGTTGGCGCGACTGGTGCAGATCTGGGGTCGGGTGCCCTCGCTTGAGGACACGGTTGCCAAAATCGATGCGGTCAGCACCGCAGATGTGCGGGCCTTTGCCGAACAGATGGCCGTACAGGCCCCGGCGGCGCTGGCGCTCTACGGTCCGGTCTCGGGCGCGCCGACGCTGGTTGACCTGCAGGAGAGGCGGGCGGCGTGATGCTGTTGGGCAGACGCAAGCTGAAACTCGAAACCGCGCGGCTCAGCTTGCGCCCTCCTGTACATTCCGATTTCAACGACTGGGCTGCGTTGCGGCGCGCCTCGAAAGAATATCTGACCCCTTGGGAACCGATCTGGGCCAAGGACCATCTGAGCCGCAAATCCTTTACCAATCGCGTGTATTGGGCACAGCGCTCGGTCGCGGGTGGGACGGCGATTCCGCTTTTCCTGTTTCGTCGTGAAGACGGCGTGTTGGTTGGCGCCATCACGCTGGACAACATCCGTCGCGGTCCGGCACAGGCGGGTACTTTGGGATACTGGACCGGTCAGGCCTTTGCCCGTCAGGGTTATATGCGCGAGGCGATCGGGGCCATGGTCCACCATGCCTTTACCCGCCTGGACCTGAGCCGGATCGAGGCCGCTTGCCTGCCAGAAAACCGGGCGTCGCGCGGGTTGCTGGAAAGCTCGGCTTTCAAATACGAAGGCGTGGCGCAGTCTTATCTGCAGATCAACGGGCGGTGGCGGACGCATGTTCTCTATGCCAGCTTGCGGTCCGACCGGCGCGGTAAAACCGACGCTGGGTAGGGGGCTCTGCCCCCGTCGCGGCAGGCCGCGCCTCCCCCGGGATATTTTTGGCCAGATGAACAAGGGGCATGACTTGCGGGCGTTCTGCGCTACACTACGGATATGCGCTGGTTGGTTGCGGCATTGATGGTGATTTCGGGCGGGGCCTTAGCGCAGGAGCGGCGGCCGAGCCATTGTATCGCGATCGCCGATGCGGCGCCCGGAATTGAGTATCTGCACAAAGCGGCGTGGCAGGATCCGGTACCGGAATTCTCGGTACGGATCAGCTATATCGCGCACGCGTCTTTCATGATCCAGACCCGAGGCGGGTTGAATGCGGTGACCGATTTCACCGGTTTTATCGGCAGTGCGGATCTGATCCCAGATGTCGTGACGATGAACCATGCTCACAGCACCCATTGGACCGCTCATCCCGATCCGGCGATCCCGCATGTCCTGCCGGGATGGGGCGAGTTCGGGCAGGGCATCGAGCATTATCTTGATCTGGGAGAGATGCTGGTGCGCAATGTCTCGACCGATATCCGCTCGGTCTATGGCGGGGTCGAGGAACGGGGGAACTCGATTTTCGTGTTTGAGGTCGAGGGGTTGTGTATCGGCCATCTTGGACACCTGCATCATGTCCCGTCTGATGAACAGTTTGCCGCGCTTGGGCGGCTGGATGTGGTCATGGCCGCGGTTGACGGAGGGACCACTATGCCTCTGCCAGACATGATCTCGGTTTTGAAACGGTTGAAAAGCTCTGTCATCATTCCGATGCACTGGTTCTCGGGGTTTTCGCTTGACCGGTTCCTAGTGGACATCCGCGATACGTTTCCGGTTGAGCGCGACGGGGTGTCGGAGATCACCGTATCGCTGCGCGATTTGCCGGATCGGCCAACGGTTGTGGTGCTGGAGCCGCGCTATCTGATTGATCTGGAATAGGGCTTGCCGCAGTTGCATCGGTTGGGCAATGAAAGCGTATGAGTTTGAATCCCGCTGATGAGCGAATTGCCGCGTTGATCCGTACGAAACTGGGCGATGGTGTGCTGCGCCCTGTGGAAGAACGGTATCTGGAAGAACCGCGCGGGCGGTTTGCCGGACAGGTCGGCCTGCTGGCTTTACCCCGCACAACCGAAGAGGTTGCGGCGCTGGTGCGGTTGGCTGCGGGCGAACGGGTGCCGGTTGTGCCCTATGGCGGCGGTACTGGGCTGGTGGGCGGTCAGGTGATGCCAGATGGCCCGGCGCCTTTGCTGATCTCACTGGAACGGATGACGGCCATTCGATCCGTCTTCCCATCGGAAAACATCCTGATTGCCGAAGCCGGCGCCGTTCTTCAGGACGTGCAGGCCGCAGCCGAGGCGGCGGATCGATTGTTCCCGCTATCACTGGCGGCGCAGGGATCCTGCCGGATTGGGGGCAACCTGTCGACCAATGCCGGGGGCGTCAATGTCTTGCGCTATGGCAACGCCCGCGATCTGTGTCTTGGTCTCGAGGCTGTACTGCCCAATGGTGAAATCTGGCATGGTCTTAGCCGGTTGCGAAAGGACAACACAGGGTATGATCTGCGCAACCTGCTGATCGGGGCAGAAGGGACGCTGGGGATTATCACCGCGGCATCTCTCAAGCTGTTTCCGCGGCCAGCTGCTGTGGGCACGGCGGCCTTTCAGGTGACCTCACCCGACGCGGCCATCGAACTGCTGGCCCTGGCACGGGATCAGGTGGGCGAGGCCGTCAGCACGTTTGAACTGATCCACCGGCAGGGGCTGGATTTTCTGACTGAGGTTCTGCCGGATGTCCGGCAACCGTTCAGCACTCCCCCGGATTGGAGTGTCTTAATCGAACTTGGGCTGGCGAAAGGGCAGTCGCCTTCTGACGCGCTGGAGACCCTCTACGACCATGCAGAAAGGCTTGACCTGGTTCGGGGCGGTGTGATTGCCCAAAGCGAAGCGCAGCGGGCTGATCTGTGGTCGGTGCGCGAACACATCCCCGAGGCCAACCGCCTGATCGGGTCGGTGTCGAGTCATGATATCTCGATCCCGATTTCCAGAATTCCCGACTTCATTCGTGACGGGGGAGAGGTGATCGCTGGTCTAGGGCCATTCCGGATCAATTGTTTCGGCCATCTGGGGGACGGTAATTTGCACTACAACGTGTTCCCGCCCAAAGGGCGCAGCAGGTCGGAGTTCGAAGACCTGAGAGGTGTGATCAAGCAGGCCGTGCATGATCTGGTCGCTGCCTTCGACGGATCGGTCAGTGCCGAGCACGGGGTAGGGCGCTTGAAGACCGGCGATCTGGAACGCTATGGCGATCCGGTGAAGCTGTCTGCGATGCGGGCCATCAAGGCGGCTCTGGATCCGCAGGGCATCATGAACCCCGGCGCTGTTCTGAAGGGGTGAACACGGCCCCGGGGATGGGCCGTGTTCGATCCGTGTGTTACGACGCGGGCAGGATCACCTTGTCGATCACATGGATCACTCCGTTCTTGGTTTCGATGTCGGCCTGAACAACGTTGGCGTCATTCACCATGACGCCGGAATCCAGATCGATGGTGACTTCGCCACCTTGTACGGTTGCGGCGGTCATATCATCGCTCAGATCACCTGACATGACTTTGCCCGGCACCACATGGTATGTCAGTATCGCAACAAGCTGGTCCTTGTTTTCAGGCTTCAACAGGTTTTCGACGGTTCCTTCAGGCAGTGCAGCAAAGGCTTCATCGGTGGGGGCAAACACTGTGAACGGACCTTCGCCTTTCAATGTGTCCACCAGTTCGGCGGCTTGCACGGCGGCGACAAGCGTTTCGAAGCTGCCAGCTGCAACAGCGGTGTCGACAATGTCTTTGCCATGGCCATCTGCCAGGGCGGTTGTGCTGAACAGGATCGAAGCGACACCGGCGACTGCGAATTTGCGGAACATAACGTAATCTCCCAAGGTTAGAATGCTTAAAGCAGCATCACTCGGGGTACGCGGCATAGTCGCAACAAGATCACTGATTGTGAGCTGTGTCGTGGATTGACCAAAAGAAAAGCCGCGCTAAGCCAGCGCGGCCTTCGGTTTCCAATCACGTTGTTGTGATGGATCTAAGGTCACAGACCTTCGAATTCGCACAGAACGTGCACGTCCATGCCCATGTCTTCCAGCACCTTGCGCCCGCCAAGTTCGGGCAGGTCGATGATGAACGCGCATGATACGATTTCGCCCCCAAGTCGTTCGATCAGTTTGATACCCGCTGCCGCAGTGCCGCCCGTGGCCAAAAGGTCATCCACCACCAGAATCTTCTCGCCGGGCTGAATGGCATCGTCGTGAATTTCGACGATCGCTTCGCCGTACTCCAACTTGTAATCTTGGCTGATCGTGGTGCCGGGCAGTTTGCCCTTTTTGCGGATCGGAACGAAGCCCAGGCTCAGTTGATGCGCAATCGCGCCGCCCAGAATAAAGCCGCGCGCCTCAAGGCCCACAACCTTGTCGATCTGCTCACCGGCATAGGGGTGCAGCATCTGGTCAATGGCCATTCGAAACCCGCGCGGATCGGCAAACAAGGTGGTCACGTCGCGAAACATGATCCCCTCATGCGGGAAATCGACGATGGTACGGATGTAATCTTTAACAGTTTTGTTCCTGGACATGGGCCAGCCTATATTGCGTCAAACACCACCATTGTGTTTGGCCCATGAGGGTTGACCATGCAAGGAACATTTCAATCGCGCGGATCAGGACCGGTGCGAGATTTTGGCCTTGGGCAGGCCATAGTACCGGTACAGTGTGGCAGGCAGCCACGACAGGTGCGGTTTGCGCCAATTGCGTTGATCCCGCAAAAGAAATGCTTGAGCAGCATGAAGGTTCATTGCCATATTCCTTTTATTGTTGTTAAGTGCCCGATAACGACAATCACTATGCTATGTATATACAATGCATCGCCTTAAATTGCAAGGTCTGTTGGGGGACAACGCGCGTGGCTAAGAAAGACGGCAAGGGATCGACCAAGAAAAACAGTCAGTTGGTCTTACGCCTGGACAAGGATGAGCGCGACGCATTTGTCGAGCTTTGCAAGGAACTGGATACGTCAGCAGCGCGCGAAATCCGCAGGTTTATCCGCAGTTTCATGAAAGAAAACGCGGAAAACTAACGCAGTGTCAGGCCGGGCGGCGCAGGACTGCCGTGGCCACACCCATTCCGATCAACGTCAGCCCGCCAAACCGTGTCATTGCGGTGATCACATTGGCCCGGCCAATCAGACGCCGCAACCTGTCCGCCAGAAGGGCATAGGCCAGCGCGTTTAACCAAGCCAGCCCTACAAATGTAGCGATCAGGATGACGAACTGAGGGCCAAGCGGGTCAGCTGGGCGCAGGAATTGCGGTACGAAGGCGATGAAGAAGGCGATGGATTTCGGGTTCAGCGCTGTGACGGCCGCCGCGTGACCGAACACGCTGTGTGCGGTGACATCTCTGCCGGTATCGACCGGGCCCAGACCACCTGCCGGGGCGCTGCGCAACAGTTTGATCCCCAGCCAGACCAGATAGGCTGCGCCGACCCATTTTAGGACAGAGAACAATGTGGCCGAGGCCAGAACAAGGGCACCCAATCCCAGCAATGAGGCGGTCATCGCGACAAGATCGCCCAGTGCGACCCCTGTGGCCGAAGCCACCGCCACACTGCGCCCTTTGGACAGAGCATAGCTAAGCACCAACAACACGGTTGGGCCGGGGATCAGCAGCAAAGCCGTAGACGCGGCGACAAAGGCCAACCAGAGTTCCAGGGGCATCAATTTCAGACCTTCATCAGAATTCGATTTTCACGCAGCAAAATCCGAAGACGGAGGAAAGTCAATTGTGCGGCTTGTCAAGGCTGCAGGTGCGTGACTGACTCGCTTTTTGTACACGTTTATGTTATATTATGCTCGTTTTTTAGAAGGAATTTGACCATGAAACGTTTCGCTGCGGGGCTTTCGCTCCTTCTGTTCGTTGTTGTTCCGACATATCTGCTGGCTCAGGGGTGCCCGGATGGCTACAAGGATTGTGGCGGAGATCTGTGTTGTCCAATCGTGAAGGATCAGCCATGACCTTCCCAAATATTTTCGATGTTGTTCGTAAACGGGCGGGATACCTGATTGGAATCGCTGCGGTAATCGCGATCCTGGCCTTCAGCACACCCTTGATTCTGGATGCGGATGAAGCGGACCTGCGCTATGACCGTAACAGCATCCCGGCCCATCGGCTGGACAGTCCCCTACCGGGGGACGCCTATGCCTTTAATCACGGCACAGGTGATTTTTCCCCCATCAAGCTGTGTACACTGCACAAGGCTGACGAGTATCCGAAGACCCCCGTCAGGTTCGCCGGGATCAATGATTGGGGTCTGGGTCTGAATGATGCGATCTCGCAGGTTGGTCAGTTTGTCGGTGAAAAAATCCTTGCCGAAATGCAAATGGACAAAGCCAGCGTTGTTTGGGAGTTCACCAAGACCTTCCGTGCAGATGAGCTGAGCTCAGAGCTTGAAGCCGCATGTCGGGACAAGGTCGTCGAACATGTCCGCATGCCGGATCAGTCCGTGTTCATCGTGGATATGGTCTACTTTTCGCCGGATGATCCCGACCGTCCGCAGATGGTTCAGCTTTCGCGTTCCAGCATTATCCCGAAAGGTTGTGATGCGGAGTGCATGAATCCTGTGCCGCAACATCAAGTTCTCAAAATCGGGTGGCTGACGCGGAAGAAAGCAGATTGGGATTTGGTTCGGATCGAATAGACCGACCGTAACGACCATGCTTTCGGGCGGCTCAACTTGGTCGCCCGAAAGTCGTGAACATTCCAGCCCAAAGCTGACGCATTTTTCTGAGGTGACTCGCATTTCCGTCTCTGGAAAACTGATGCGCTTGACTGGCAGATTGGTTGGCTCAGTACCAGGAAAATTCTGTTTTAAGCCAAGATTAAACCTTCTCCATATTCCTTGAATTGCACAAGTTCTTTACCAGTCTATGGTGCGAACGGATGCAAATGAGGTTGCGATGGAACAGAGCCAGCACGCATATCCCGGGCAAGTATCAAAGACGGGTCGAACGACCGGCCGATGGAAGATCGCGGGTATTACCTTGATCTTCCTGATTGGAGCGCTCTACGCCACTGCAGTCGGATACATGTACCTGAACCAGCGCGCGCTGCTGTTCAAACCATCCGGCGTGCTGCCCGAGCCTGCCTCAATTGGTTTGGCTGATATCGATGTCTCGACGGCATCCATGGCGGACGGAACAGAATTGACCATCTGGTCCGCCCCCGCGGCGATCGAAGGCGCGCCGACTGTTTTGTTTTTCCATGGCCAAAGCGGAAACCTCGGGGACCGCGCGGATCGGTTCAGAGAGATACTGAACAGCGGTCACGGCCTGCTTGCGCCCAGCTATCGGGGGTATCCGGGCAGTGCTGGGGCACCCTCTGAGACAGCGTTGATCTCGGACGGACTTGAGCTGTTCGACCAACTGGACCTCGCTGGGGAAAAGATCGTTCTGCACGGCCAAAGCCTTGGGACCGCTGTTGCAGCGGCGGTTGCGGTACAGCGACCTTCGGCCGAATTGCTGGTGCTTGAGGCACCATTTACCGCGACGGTTGATGTGGCCGCTGAACGGTACCCCTGGTTGCCGGTCTCAGCCTTGATGAAAGACCAGTTTGCCACGCGCGACGTGATCGACGAGATTGACGTGCCGACACTGATCTTCCACGGCACGGATGACGAAACCGTTCCGGTGCACCATGGGACAGCCCTTGCTGCAATGGCTGAGGATACGGTTCAGCTCTTTACCATCACCGGTGGTACACATGGTGATTTGTGGGCGCACGGTCTGTGGCAAACCGTTCAGGACAGTTTGCCACAGAACTGAAATCAGTTCGCAGACCCTAGAGAATCCGCCCAGCAACCGCATCCAGCTTGGCCAGCAGTGCCGGGTCGCGCTTCTCGGGGGCTGTGAGGATGGCAAATTCCAGTGCCCGATCGCAGCCATGCGGGCAGGGCGCGCGCTCAGCCCCCAGCAGGGCGGGCAGACCCTTGACCATCGCACGGCCCTTGTCGGCATTGCCGGTCAGGGTGGCGATGATGGTCGTCACGTCCACCTCGCCATGGTCGGGATGCCAACTGTCATAGTCAGTGACCATCGCGACCGAGGCGTAGCACAGCTCGGCCTCGCGGGCGAGCTTGGCTTCGGGCATGTTGGTCATGCCGATCACGTCACAGCCCCATTGCTCGCGATACATTTTCGATTCAGCGAGGCTTGAGAACTGAGGTCCTTCCATCGCCAGATAGGTGCCACCGCGATGGATGGTGATGCCAGCAGCCTTACCCGCTGTTTCGCAGGCGTCCGACAGGCGCGGGCAGGTGGGATGCGCGACGCTGACATGGGCGACGCATCCGGTGCCGAAAAAGCTCTTTTCCCGCGCAAAAGTCCGGTCAATGAACTGATCGACAATCACGAAATCGCCGGGGGCCATATGCTCACGAAACGACCCGCAGGCCGAAACCGAGATTACGTCCGTAACACCCAGCCGTTTCAATGCGTCGATATTGGCGCGATACGGCACATCGGTCGGTGAATGCACGTGGCCACGCCCATGACGGGGCAAAAAGGCCATATCGACACCGCCCAGCGACCCGGTCAGGATCTGGTCCGAAGGTTTGCCCCATGGGGTCTCGACCTCTACCCATTCCGCGTTTTCCAGCCCATCGATGTCATAAATGCCTGATCCGCCAATGACGGCAATCTTGGTTTGGGTCACTATCCTGCTCCGCCTGAGTAACTGATATTGAATTTGTGCGGGCTCTGCCCGGATTTGACAAGAGGTCTATTCCTGCCCCGCCAACAGGTTACGCCGCCGAGATTGCGCAGTGAAATCAGCCCAGGCCGTACCGAACGTGTCCAGCGGCCAGGTCAGATCCTGCGATTGCCCGTGCCGGTCGCGGAAAACAAAGCGATACGCGTCTCCGGCCAGCATGGCATCCAGCAGCTCTTGCGCGCCTTGGTCCTCGAACGTGCAACCAAGCCCTGTCAGGCACCCGGGACGCCGCGTGCGCCAGACGGTGTCGCCACCCTTGTCGATACGAAACCCTGACGGGTTGAAAAGGGTGCCGGGCTCCATCCCGAATTCAATCTTAAAGCCTTCGGGTTCGGGCGTGATGAACACGAACTGCGCAGCAAATTTGGGCCGCAGTGAAAACACCTCTGCCCGTCGAATGTAACACCGCTGGCGCAGCGCACCGTTTTCTTCTCGCTCGTCACAGATGGAGTTCCAGATCCCGAAAATCTCATGATGCGTCACCCGCCAGTTCCCGGCTGTGTCATTGCCCTCAAGGTCCTGCCCGAGGGCGGGAAGGGCTGAAAAGAGAAAGAGCATGATCCAACGCATGACCTCACAATTGGTTGCCTGAGCTCGGTCCCGCAAATCACGTTGCCGAGAGGCCAAGTCATGTGTTGACTGCATGGCTGCATCCCACTTATTGCGGTAGCTCAAAGCGCGCGCGCCCGCTACAACACCGCCTTCGCGCGAACATAAAACCCTATAGGACTGATCCATGCCCCGAGCCCTGCTGGCAAGTTTTGCCAAACGCGTCGCCATACCCGATCTGCGCTGGGTGCCGGATGAGGGGCTGACCTTCTCCCGCCTGCGGATTGAACTGCTGTCCGGCCTGACCGTGGCCCTTGCCTTGGTGCCCGAGGCCGTGGCCTTTGCCTTCGTGGCAGGTGTACACCCGTTGGTCGGTCTTTATGCGGCGTTTCTGGTGGGTTTGATCACGGCCCTGATCGGCGGACGGCCCGGCATGATCTCGGGCGCGACCGGCGCGCTGGCTGTGGTCATGGTTGCGTTGGTGGCCGAGCATGGTGTGGAATACCTGTTCGCGACCGTTGTTCTTATGGGGATTCTTCAGGTAATCGCGGGGGCGATGCACTGGGGGCGCTTTATCCGGTTGGTGCCACATCCGGTGATGCTGGGCTTTGTAAACGGTCTGGCCATCGTGATCTTTCTGGCCCAGATGGGGCAGTTCAAAGTGCCCGGAACCATGGAAAACACCGGTCACGGGATGAGCGGGGGCGAATGGCTTTCAGGCGCGCAGCTTTACACCATGCTGGGCCTTGTTGCGCTGACGATGGCGGTGATCTGGGTGATGCCCCGGATTACGCGCATCATTCCTGCGCCTCTGGCCGGTATTCTGGTGGTCGCCGCACTGGTGATCGGGTTTGGCCTTGACGTGCCGCGCGTTGGCGATCTGGCCTCGATCGAAGGCGGCTTGCCTGCGTTCCATATCCCGATGGTTCCGCTGAACTGGGAAACGTTTGAGATCATTCTGCCCTATGCCGTCATTCTGGCGGCCATCGGCCTGATCGAATCCCTGCTGACCCTGAACCTTGTGGGTGAGATTACCGGCAAACGCGGCGGGGCCTCACAGGAATGTATCGCTCAGGGCGCGTCCAACATCGTGACCGGGTTCTTCGGTGGCATGGGCGGCTGTGCGATGATCGGACAGTCGATGATCAATGTTAAATCCGGCGGCCGTACCCGTATCGCGGGCATCGCTGCGGCGCTGTTCCTGCTGGTCTTCATTCTGTTCGCCTCGCCTCTGATCGAACAAGTCCCGCTGGCCGCTCTGGTTGGTGTTATGTTCATGGTGGTGATCGGCACATTCGCCTGGAACTCGTTCAAGATCATGCGCAAAGTGCCTATGACCGATGCGTTCGTCATCGTTCTGGTGACCGTTGTGACGGTGATGGAGGACCTCGCGGTCGCGGTTGTGGTCGGTGTCATCGTCTCGGCGCTGGCCTATGCCTGGAACAACGCCAAACGCATTCACGCGGTCACTCGCGACTCCGAGACCGAAAAAGGCGCGAAGGTTTACGAAATCCAGGGTCCGCTGTTCTTCGGGTCCTCTGATGGATTTATCGAACTCTTCGATGTCCCGAACGATCCTGAAACGGTCATCGTCGATTTCGCTGAAAGCCGTGTGGTGGATCAGTCTGCCCTTCAGGCCATCGAAAACATCGCTGCAAAATATGAAGCGGCAGGAAAACGCGTTATGCTGCGCCACCTGAGCCGCGATTGCCACAAGCTGCTGAACAAGGCCGGTCACCTGATGGTCGACAGTGACGATGACCCGGATTACGAACTGGCAGTCGATTACTCAGTCCGAACCGGGATTTTGGGCGGACACTGACTCTGTTGCGAGGCTCTGCCTCGCGCTCCGGGATATTTGAAGCCAGATGAATAAAGGATCCCCTGCTTCATCTGGCCAAAAAATATCCCGGGGGAGGCGCGCGCAGCGCGGCGGGGGCAGCGCCCCCGGAACACGTCAATCGTCCGGGCGGTTGAGTGAAAACAACTCGGATACGACCGAGTAATCCCGGTACCCGAGCCGCGCCAAGGGTCGGAACGAGGTCACGTCGAACTTGCCGTCCCGGATGTGATCGTCGTGCAAATGTATACCGGTCACTTCTCCAAATACGACCCGGTTGGCCTCGCCTGGCAGGGTGACGATCTGGGTCAGTTTGCATTCCAGCGCGGCTGGGGCCCCTTCAATTCTGGCGCAGGGAATGGTTTCGCATTCGATGGGTGACAGCCCGGCATGTGCAAACTCGTCCACTTCTTTCGGCAGCCCTGCGGAACTGGCGTTCATCGCATCCCGATGCGCATGGGCGACGACATTCACGCAGAACACGCCTGTGGATTCGATATTGGCGATGCTGTCCTTGCCCCCGTTCTGATCGTGCTTGCTGCCGGTCGTGGCAAACATCACCTGCGGCGGCGTATAGGCGACACCGTTGAAAAAGGAATAGGGTGCCAGATTGTTGACCCCATCCGCATCTCGGGTGGAAATCCAGCCGATCGGGCGCGGCGTGATAATGGCGTTGAACGGGTTGTGCGGCAGGCCGTGGCCGTCTTCGGGGCGATAGAACATCTGATCTCCAAGCGTTTGCCCAAGGCGTAGCGAAGTGCTAGGGCGAATTCCAGCAAGGAAAAGAGGGCAGGGTGCAGCAATTCGGGATCAGGCCGGAAGAGCCGGACGATTGGTGGGAGGTCGAGGCCCTCTATGACCTGTGTTTTGCGCCGGGTCGCGAGGCTTTGTCGTCTTATCGATTGCGCGATGATGTGCCGCCGGTTGCGGGCCTGTCGCTGGTCGCGCGCGACGGTCAGGGCATTCTGGCCGGGGCCATCCGGTTCTGGCCTGTCCATGTCGGCGATCACGACGCTTTGCTGTTGGGGCCGGTGGCTGTACACCCCACCCATCAGGGCGAAGGTCTGGGCGGGTATCTGATCCACGCAGGTGTAGAAGCCGGGCAAACTCGTGGATGGCAACGGGTCATGCTGGTCGGCGATGAACCCTATTACCGGCGATTTGGCTTCGCGCGCTTGCAGGGGGTTGAGATGCCACCGCCCACGAACCCTGACCGTGTTTTGGGGCTGGAATTGATGCCGGGCGTCTGGTCCGGGGTGCAGGGTGAGGTGACCCGCTGGAGCCGCTGACCTATTGAATCCACGCGGCACAACGCCGATGTTGATAGGCAGGAGGGCGTGAATGCAGAACGTGGTTCTTGTCGAAAACGTGGATGCCGAGGCCGAACTGGATCGTTTGGCGGATCACTATCGATCCGCCGGAGGGACCGGTGTCAAACTTTTGAACAAACTGGGCGGATCCGCCGAGTCATTGCTGGAACAACTACCGGAACCGGTGCGCAATGGCCTGACCGGCGCAACCGAGCAGGCTTTGTGGCTGGCGATGCATGCAGCGCAGGGGTCACGGCGCGCAGTGCCGGATCAGCAGCCTTGGGTGAATACAGCCGTCACCACGGCCATGGGCGCAGCCGGAGGGCTGGGCGGCGTTTCGACAGCCCTGATGGAGTTGCCTGCGACGACAGCCATGCTGTTGCGCGCCATTCAGGGGGCAGCAGCGCGCGAAGGGTTTGATCCTGCAGCGGAAAACGTAAAGTTCGATTGTGTGCGGGTTCTGTCCGCATCAGGCCCGCTTTCGCATGATGATGGCGCGGATATGGGCTTTTTCTCGGTGCGATTGACCCTGACAGGACCGGCGATGCAACGTCTGATTGCCGCCGTTGCGCCGCGCTTTTCGGTTGTCCTGGGACATAAACTGGCGGCTCAGTCGGTTCCCGTCCTCGGGGCATTGGCCGGTGGTGGGACGAACTACGTTTACACGCGGTATTATCAACAGATCGCGCGCGTGCATTTCGGTTTGCGGCGGCTGGCGATTGATGCCGATATCCCGCATGACGATCTGGTGCGGCAACTCTCTGCCCGTATGTAGGCAACACCCTTGTAGAAGCCACTGCCTTGGCGGAAAGCACATCATGTGGTAGCTTTGTGGGCACTGGCCGCTAAATAAGTCTGTTTGGCGGGCTGGCACGGTGTTTGGCCGGGAAGGGATGTCACTCAATGAACGCAAGGCTGTTGCGTCATGACCTGCCCAAAGCTGCTAAGCCGCCTGTTTTGCGGCAATCCTCGGCCTTGTGCTATCGGATCAAACGCGGTTGCCCTGAAATCCTGCTGATCACGACCCGCAGGTCACAGCGGTGGATCATTCCCAAAGGATGGCTTATTCCCGGACTGAGCGCGCAGGACACCGCAATGCAGGAAGCGTGGGAGGAAGCGGGTGTGACCGGCCAATATTGCGGGCCCAGACTGGGGCAATTCCTGCACCACAAACATCATGCGAACCGCACCCCGATCCTGTGCCTTGTCGATGTGTTCCCGGTGCATGTACGGGCTTTGTCGCAGAAGTATCCCGAAAAAGCAGAGCGCAGGCGCAAGTGGTTTTCGCCCAAAAAGGCAGCGCAAAAGGTCCGTTCGCCCGAGCTTGCCGAATTGTTGCGCGACTTTAAGCCGTACACACATTAAGATAGCATCTGACAGGCTTGCTATTGTCACCTTGATCGGTATCTATTTGCCAATCATTTTTTTGGACTGAACATGATTCAATACGCGTTGAAATGTAGCGAAGGCCACACATTCGACAGTTGGTTCCAATCCGCAGAAGCCTATGACAAGCTGGCTGCTGCAGATATGGTCACCTGCGCGGTTTGCGGGTGTACGCAGGTTGAAAAGGCGATCATGACGCCACGTGTTCGCCCGGCGCGAAACGCGTTGAAGAAAGACGAAAACCTGCCCGCCGCGCAAGAGAATATCGACGTTGCCACCCCATCGCCAGAAATCGAGAAGGCACTGGCCGAGATACGCCGCCATGTCGAAGAGAACTCGGACTATGTGGGCAAGGATTTCGCCAGCGAAGCGCGCAAGATCCATCTGGGTGAGGCTCCGGACCGCGCCATTTATGGCGAGGCCAAGCCGGATGAGGCGAAATCGCTGATCGAAGACGGCGTGCCGGTGGCACCGCTGCCGTTCGTCCCCAGCAGAAAGACCAACTAATCCATGCACATCGTGATCACCGGCGCCAATCGGGGCATCGGGCAATCTCTGGCGCAGGGCTACACTCGCCGGGGGGAAAATGTCACCGGAACGGCGCGCGATGGCAGCTTGCGGATTCGCCTTGATGTGTCTGATCCCGGGCAGCAGTCGGCTATGGCGGAACGGTTGCAAGGCCAGCCCGTTGATCTGCTGGTTTGCAATGCAGGCGTTTATCTGGACAAGGAACACACGCTCAACGACTACCCGGCCGATATGTGGGCGCAAAGCTTTGCAGTCAATGTCACGGGTGTCTTTCTGACGGTACAGGCCTTGTTGCCCAATCTGCGCGCGTCGGGCGGCAAGGTGGCGATCCTGTCATCGCAAATGGCGTCACATACCCGCGCACCGGGCGGCAGTTATGCCTATCGCGCATCCAAAGCGGCGGCTTTGAATCTGGGGCGGAATCTGGCGGCGGACTTGAAAGACGAAGGTATTGCCGTTGGCATCTATCACCCGGGCTGGGTTCAGACGGATATGGGCGGTGAGGCCGCCGATATCGACGTGGATCAGGCCGTGTCCGGCCTGATCGAACGCTTTGATGCCCTGTCACTGAATACCACCGGCTGTTTCGAGACCTATGACGGGCAACCGCACGCTTACTGAGACGTCAGCGCGGCCTTGGGAATTTCATAAACCTCGCCGGGTTCAATATAGACAACCATCAAATCGCCGCGCGTTTCATAAGACATCTTCGAGGTCGAGCTGCTGGAATCAGGCACGCCATCCTTGAAATAGATGCGCCGGACCTCGCCGCCCCCAAGACCTACTGCCACCGTTATCGTACCGTCGTCATGGCGGCGCAGCTCAGCATTGCAGCTTTGAACGGGATCACCGGCATTTGCAGCGCACGGAATTGTGCCCAGTGCGTTCTGGCCGTCGGTTCCGGCAACGCTTGCCACCTGGGCCAGTGCTGGTGACGACAAAAGGGCAAAGGCAAAGGCTAGGCGAAACATGAGGAACCTCTTGATTTGGTTGTTATTCATAGGCTGACACTGCACCTGAGCAATGTAAAGCGGCCCTGCGCCGCAGGCAGAACTCCTTTGCGCCCTTGCCCTTGCGGTGCCCCTCGCTTATGAGGCACGGAACGTCAAATCCAAGGCGCGGAGACTTTTGCCCCCATGCCCTTACTTGTTATGAAATTCGGCGGCACGTCAGTCGCCAATCTGGACCGGATCCGCCGCGCCGCCAAGCGTATCGGTGTTGAAGTTGCCAAAGGCTATGACGTGATCGTCATCGTCTCGGCCATGTCGGGCAAGACGAATGAACTGGTGGGCTGGGTGAATGAGACATCGCCCCTGTTTGACGCGCGCGAATACGACGCCGTCGTGTCCTCGGGCGAGAATGTTACCGCCGGTCTGATGGCCCTGACCTTGCAGGAAATGGACATCCCCGCGCGCAGCTGGCAGGGCTGGCAGGTGCCGCTGATGACCACCAGCGCCCACAGCCAGGCTCGGATCGAGGAAATCCCGACCGATAACCTGAACCAGAAATTCGGCGAAGGTATGCGCGTGGCCGTTGTCGCGGGCTTCCAGGGCATCAGCCCCGAAGGCCGCATCACCACGCTGGGCCGGGGTGGTTCGGACACGACTGCGGTTGCTTTTGCGGCCGCCTTTGGTGCCGAACGCTGCGACATCTACACGGATGTGGACGGCGTTTACACGACCGATCCGCGCGTTTGCGAAAAGGCGCGGAAACTGGACCGAATCTCGTTCGAGGAAATGCTCGAACTTGCATCGCTGGGTGCGAAAGTGCTGCAAACCCGCTCGGTCGAGCTGGCGATGCGGTATAAGGTGAAACTGCGCGTTCTTTCAAGTTTCGAGGAACAATCCGACGAGGCCGGTACGCTGGTCTGCGACGAGGAGGATATCATGGAATCCAATGTTGTGGCCGGTGTGGCCTATTCCCGCGACGAGGCGAAAATGACCGTTGTTTCCGTGGCGGACCGTCCCGGCATCGCCACGACCATCTTCTCGGCGCTCAGCGAAGAAGGTGTAAACGTCGACATGATCGTCCAGAACATCTCGGACGAAGGGCGCACAGACATGACCTTCTCGTGCCCGACCGATCAGGTCGCCCGCGCCGAAAAGGCGCTGTTGGGCATCAAGGAAAAGGGCGAGTTGAACTACGCCGAACTGGTCACGGACGATGACGTCTGCAAGGTCTCGGTCGTGGGCATTGGCATGCGCTCGCAATCGGGTGTGGCGGCCAAAATGTTCAAGGTGCTCTCGGATGAGGGGATCAACATCAAGGTCATTACAACCTCCGAGATTAAAATTTCCGTGTTGGTCGACAGGAAATACATGGAACTTGCCGTTCAGGCACTGCATGATGCCTTTGAACTGGACAAGGCGGCCTGAGCTGATCGGCCAAAGGTTTCGCCTGACACACTAAATCGGTTGGGCCATGGTGGACGGCACGGAAACAGAATCCCGCAAGCTGCTGCGGCGCTTGCGCGAAGAGATGGCGAGCGAAGCCGCCGGTCAGGAACGACTGGACCGGATCACCCATCTGATCGCTGACAGCATCAGGGCCGAGGTGTGCTCGGTCTACCTGTTCCGCGATGAAGAAACGCTGGAACTGTGCGCGACCGAAGGTCTGTCCCCGGAAGCGGTCCACAAGACCCGGATGCGTATGGGTGAAGGGCTTGTGGGGCGCGTTGCCAAATTCGGCAAGGTGGTGAACACCCCCAACGCACCATCCGAGAAAGGCTTCCGCTACATGCCGGAAACCGGCGAGGAACGGTATTCGTCTTTCCTGGGCGTTCCGATCCAGCGTCTTGGTGAAAAACTGGGCGTTCTTGTCGTCCAGTCCCGCGAGGCGCGCGAGTTTTCTGCAGACGAGATCTACGCTCTGGAAGTGGTGGCGATGGTCCTGGCCGAAATGGCCGAGTTGGGCGCATTCGTCGGCGAGGGCGCGGCCTTGTCACCGCTGCACCAGCAATCGGTTCTGCTGCGCGGCGGCCCTGCGCAGGAAGGCTCTGCCGAGGGGCATGTCTGGCTGCATGAACCCCGCGTGGTTGTCACCAATCCCATTGCCGAAGATCCGCACAAGGAACGCGAGCGCTTGGTCGAAGCTGTCGATGAACTGCGGGTCGGTGTCGACAAGATGCTCGAGATTTCGCAGGGCGGCGACAAGGAACAACTGAAGGTCCTGGAAGCCTATCGCATGTTCGCCAATTCCAAAGGCTGGATGCGGCGGATGGAAGAGGATATTGCGCTGGGCCTCAGCGCCGAAGCCGCGGTCGAGAAAGAGCAATCTCAGGCACGTGCGCGTATGGGGCAGGTCACCGATCCATATTTGCGCGAACGGCTGGCGGATCTGGACGATCTCAGCAATCGTCTGCTGCGCATCCTGACGGGGCAGGGCAAGACCGACAGTGCCGATCTGCCGCCCGACCCGATCCTGATCGCACGCAATATCGGCCCCGGCGACCTGTTGGAATACGGGCGGGCGTTGAAAGGGATCGTGCTCGAGGAAGGGTCCGTTGGCAGCCACGCCACCATTGTGGCACGGGCTCTGGCGATTCCTTTGGTCGTACATGTGGGCCGGATCACCACCGAAGCGCTGAACGGGGACCACATACTGGTCGATGGCGATCACGGTGTCGTACATCTGCGCCCCGAAGACAGTGTGGTTGGTGCGTTCCGCGACAAGATCGCAATGCAGGCCAAGGCGCAGGAACGCTATGCCTCGATCCGTGAAACCCCATGCGTGACGCGGGATGGATCGCGGATCAATCTTGTGATGAATGCGGGTCTGATGGCCGATCTGCCGTCGCTTGGCACCTCTGGGGCCGAAGGCGTCGGCCTGTTCCGAACCGAATTGCAGTTCCTGATCCGCAACCAGATGCCGAAACGGTCCGAGCTGGTCACGCAATACAAGCGTGTTCTGGACGCGGCAGTGGACAAAAGGGTGGTGTTCCGCACGCTCGATATCGGGTCGGATAAGGTGCTGCCCTATATGAAACACGTGGCCGAACCGAACCCTGCCCTGGGGTGGCGCGCCATTCGAGTCGGACTGGACAAGCGCGGTGTCATGCGGATGCAGCTACAGGCCCTGCTGCGCGCCGCCAACGGACGACCTCTGACCGTCATGTTCCCATTTGTCGCGCAGGCCGAAGAATTCCGCGAAGCGCGCTGGGAGGTGAACAAAACCATCGAGCGTGAAAAGCGGCTGGGCCATGTGCTGCCCGAAACGCTGGAAGTCGGCGCGATGCTGGAAACCCCGTCGCTCGCCTTTTCGCCGCAGAAGTTCTTTGACGAGGTCGATTTTATTTCGATCGGTGGCAATGACCTCAAGCAGTTCTTCTTTGCGGCTGACCGGGAAAACGAACTGGTTCGGCGCCGCTATGACACGCTGAATGTCAGCTTCCTGAGCCTGATGGAGAGAATCGTGGAACGCTGCGATATCTCGGACACTCCGCTCAGTTTCTGCGGTGAAGACGCCGGTCGCCCGGTTGAGGCGCTGTGTCTTGCCGCGATGGGGATACGGACGCTGTCGATGCGGCCGGCCTCGATTGGCCCGGTCAAAAGCCTGCTGTTGCGATCCAACCTGACGGAGGTTCGCAAAATCATCGCCGATGCACGCCACCGTGGCGAACAATCCGTGCGTCCCGCGGTGATGGAATGGCTGCGCAACCAGACTTAATGTGCAAAACGCCCCGAATTCCACAAACTATGCTTGATTTTTTCGCGGGGTCTTTTTATCAGGCAAACAATGTTAGCGATAACATATCATGTTTTGCGCAGTATCTCGCCGTGCTAAGCTGATATCGGTAAAGTCAAAAGGAGCCCGAGATGGTTTCACGCGTAATTCCGGTAGAGCCATTCGATCTGGTGCTGTTCGGCGCGACCGGCGATCTGGCGCAACGTAAAATCCTGCCGGGCCTGTACCATCGCTTTGAGGTTGGGCAAATGCCCGACGGGGCACGGATCATCGGCACGGCGCGTTCCGATATGGACAGCGATGGGTTTCGCGATCAGGTCCGCAAATCGATGCAGCAATACGCTCCAGGGTTTTCCAACGAGACACTGGATCGGTTCCTGGCCCATGTCGAATACGTGCCTGTGGACGCTCTGGGTGAGGCAGGATGGTCCGATCTGAAAAAACTGGTACGCGATGATGTCGTGCGGGCGTTTTATCTGTCCGTCGGTCCAAGCCTGTTTTCAGGCATCGCGCAACGGCTGCATGACGTTGGCCTAGCGACGCCTGACAGCCGCATCGTTGTCGAAAAGCCGTTCGGGCACGACCTGGCTTCGGCCAAGGCGCTGAACGAAGGCTTGCGCGCCTGTTTCGAAGAACATCAGATTTACCGGATCGATCATTATCTGGGCAAGGAAACCGTCCAGAACCTGATGGCGCTGCGCTTTGCGAACTCGTTGTTTGAGCCGCTTTGGAACTCGACTCATATCGACCATGTGCAGATCACCGTGGCTGAAACAGTGGGTGTCGAGGGGCGCGGGGCCTACTACGATCAATCCGGCGCGATGCGGGACATGGTTCAGAACCATCTGGTGCAGTTGCTGTGTCTGACCGCGATGGAACCACCGTCGAAATTCTCGCCCAACGCGGTGCGCGACGAAAAGGTCAAGGTGATCGAAGCGCTGGAACCCGTGGCTCAAGCTGACATTGCGCGTGGCCAGTATCGCGCAGAAAAGGGCGAGGGCGGGTATGTCGATCACGTCGGCAACCCAGCCAGCCGCACCGAAAGCTTCATTGCACTCAAAGTGCATCTGGGCAACTGGCGCTGGGCAGGCGTGCCGTTTTACCTGCGCACCGGAAAACGCCTGCGCGCGCGGGAATCCGAGATTGCGGTGTTCTTCCGCGACCCACCGCATACGATCTTCCCCAATGTCGGCCCGCTGCATGGCAACGTGCTGGTGATCCGGTTACAACCGGACGAGGGCATCACTTTGCGCACGACGATCAAAGATCCAGGGCCGGGCGGTTTCCGCCTGTCGGACGTTGCACTGGACATGAGTTTTGCTGACGCCCTGGGGGCCGAGGCGCAAGCGCCGGACGCCTACGAGCGTCTGGTGATGGACGTCATCCGTGGGGATCAGACCCTGTTCATGCGCGGGGACGAGGCCGAAGCCGCCTGGGCCTGGGTCGATCCCATCATTCAGGGGTGGGAACAACGCGGTGATCGCCCCTCAAGGTATGATCAAGGCAGTTCAGGCCCCGAAGAAGCATTGATGCTGATGCATCGCGATGGGCGCCGCTGGCGTCAGATCGGAGGTTAATCATGGTTCACTCTGTCATATCCGACGTCACCAAACGCATCATCGACCGCAGCGCCGACCTGCGCGGCCCGCATCTGGAACGGATGGAGCAGGCCAAATCCAAGGGCCCCGCACGTGCGCACCTGTCCTGCAGCGGTCAGGCCCATGCCTATGCGGGCGCAGGCGAAGACCAGCAATCGATGGCCACCGGCACTGCGGGCAATCTGGGCATCGTCACCGCCTATAACGACATGCTCTCGGCACATCAGCCGTTTGAACGCTATCCCGCCCTGATCCGCGATGCGATCCGCGCCGCTGGTGGAACCGCGCAGGTGGCGGGGGGCGTGCCAGCCATGTGTGACGGTGTCACGCAAGGCGAAGCAGGGATGGAATTGTCGCTGTTCTCGCGCGACGTGATCGCATTGGCGACCGGCGTGGCGCTCAGCCACAACACCTATGACGCTGCTGTGTTTCTTGGGGTTTGTGACAAGATTGTCCCCGGTCTGATCATCGGCGCGCAGGCATTCGGTCACCTGCCTGCGGTCTTCCTGCCCGCCGGTCCGATGACCAGCGGCTTGCCGAACGACGAAAAGGCCAAAATCCGCCAGAAATTCGCCGCCGGAGAGGTGGGCCGCGAGGAACTGATGGCCGCCGAAATGGCCGCCTATCACGGCCCCGGCACCTGCACCTTCTATGGCACTGCCAACACCAACCAGATGCTGATGGAGTTCATGGGCCTGCACCTGCCCGGTTCCAGCTTCGTCAATCCGAACACACCTTTGCGCGATGCTCTGACCGAAGAAGGCGCCCGCCGCGCCCTGTCGCTCAGCGCTTTGGGCAACAACTACACGCCCGTTTGCCAGGTTCTGGACGAACGTGCCTTCGTCAACGGCATCGTTGGCCTAATGGCCACTGGTGGGTCCACCAACTTGCTGATCCACTTGATCGCCATGGCGCGCGCGGGTGGTATCGTGTTGGATTGGGAAGATTTTTCCGACATCTCTGCCGTCGTGCCGCTGGTCGCGCGGGTCTATCCCAACGGTCTGGCCGACGTGAACCATTACCATGCCGCTGGCGGTCTGGGATACACGATCAGTACGCTGCTCGAGGATGGCTTGCTGCATCCCGACACGCTCACCGTCGCAGGGCAGGGCCTGCACAATTACACCAAGGAACCCAAGCTGATCGAAGGCGAGTTGATCTGGCAGGACGGCGCGGGTCACAGCCTGAACGAAAAGATTCTGCGCCCGGCCAATGACCCGTTCCAGCCCACCGGCGGCCTGTCGCGCCTGACCGGCAATCTGGGCACCGGGGTCATGAAAGTATCAGCCGTCGCGCCCGAACATCAGGTCGTTGAAGCGCCCGTGCGGGTGTTCCACGACCAGGATGAGGTCAAAGCCGCCTTCAAGGCCGGAAAGTTCACTGATGACGTCATCGTGGTTGTGCGTTTTCAGGGACCAAAGGCCAACGGGATGCCCGAACTGCACTCGCTGACTCCGATCCTGTCTATCCTGCAAGGCAGGGGGCAGAAAGTCGCGCTGGTCACCGACGGCCGCATGTCCGGCGCATCCGGAAAGGTGCCCGCCGCCATCCATGTCTGCCCCGAGGCACTGGACGGCGGAGCCATCGCCTATTTGCAAGATGGCGACCTGCTGCGTGTCGATGCGGTCAAGGGCGAGTTGGAAATCCTCACCCCCGGCGTTCTCGACCGCGCACCGGCAACCGCTGATCTGTCCGCCAATCAACACGGTGTCGGGCGCGACCTCTTCGGCGCGTTCCGGCAGAACGTCGGGTCTGCCGACACAGGCGCCAGCATATTCGGAGCATAAGAGATGTCGAAAACCCAACGCACCCGCGAAATCTGCGCGCTTGCGCCCATTGTCCCGGTATTGGTCGTCGATGACGCCGCTCAGGCCCGCCCTTTGGCCGAGGCGCTGGTTGCCGGTGGCTTGCCCGCACTGGAAGTCACCTTGCGCACACCGGCCGCCCTGGACGCGATCCGCGCCATGGCCGAGGTGCCCGGTGGCGTCGTGGGCGCAGGCACGCTGATCACGCCCGAAGACGTCCGCGCCGCCAAAGAAGCGGGCGCGCAATTCGGTGTCTCTCCGGGTGCGACCGACACACTGATCGCGGCGTGTGAGGCCGAGGGCCTGCCGCTGCTGCCCGGTGCTGCCACGGCCAGCGAGGCAATGGCGTTGCTGGAAAAAGGCTATGACATGCTGAAATTCTTCCCGGCCGAAGCCTCGGGCGGTGCGCCCGCGCTCAAGGCAATCGGAGCGCCGCTGCCGCAAATCAGCTTCTGTCCGACCGGCGGCGTATCCCCATCCAATGCCCGCGACTACCTGTCTTTGCCCAACGTGGTATGCGCCGGCGGAAGCTGGGTAGCGCCAAAGCACATGGTCGAAAACGGCGACTGGGCCGGGATCGAGACCCTTGCGCGCGAGGCTTCGAAACTGGCGGATTGACGCCGCGCGGCCCCTCGGTAATGTGGGCGTCAATTCATACAGGTTGATCCCATGACACAGACAGGTTCCCTTTCCCAGGGGCGGGCATATTTGGCCATTCCGGGCCCTTCGGTCATGCCGGACGCGGTTTTGCAAGCGATGCACCGCCCGTCGCCCAATATCTATGATGGCGAACTGATCGACATGATGCCTGCACTGACCCGCGATTTGCGTCGGGTCGCGGGAACACAACACGACGTCGCCATCTATATCGCCAACGGCCATGGCACGTGGGAGGCGGCGCTGTCCAACGTCATCGCCCCCGGCGAGACCGTTCTGGCCCCCGCTTCGGGTCGGTTCACCCATGGTTGGGCAGACACGGCCGAGGGTGTCGGGGCAAAGGTGCAACTGATCGACTTCGGAACTTCCTCTGCCTGGGATTTCGACCGGATCGCAGACGCTTTGCGCGCCGATGACAACCATCAGATCAAAGCCGTTCTGGCGGTACATGTGGATACCTCCAGTTCGATCCGCAACGACATTCCGGCGCTCCGCAAGCTTCTGGACGATCTGGACCACTCCGCGCTGTTGATGGCGGACTGCATCGCCTCACTGGGTTGCGACCGGTTCCAGATGGATGAATGGGGCGTCGATGTCACGGTTACTGCCTGTCAGAAAGGTCTGATGACACCGGCAGGTGTCGGCTTTGTTTTCTTCAACGAAAAGGCGCAGGCCAAGCGCGCCGCCATGCCGCGCGTGTCGCAATACTGGGACTGGCAGCCACGCGCCAATCCGGACCTGTTCTATCAGTATTTCAACGGCACCGCGCCCACACACCATTTGTACGGTCTACGCGCCGCGCTGGACCTGATCCACTCGGAAGGGATCGAACAGGTCTGGACCCGCCACGAACATTTGGCCAAGGCCATTTGGGCAGCGTGCGAGACATGGGCCGAAGAAGGCGCGTTGCACCTTAATGTCGCCGACCGCGCTTACCGCAGCCACGCCGTCACCGCTCTGCGCCTGACCGATGGCCGCGGAACAGCGCTGCGCGCATTCACCGAAAACCAGTTGGGCCTGACGCTGGGCATCGGGTTGGGGATGGAGGACTATGACAGCTGTTTCCGCCTCGGTCACATGGGCCATGTCAACGGGCAGATGGTGATGGCCATTTTGGGCGGAATGGAAACGGCCATGGCCGCACTTGATATCCCGCGTGGCAAAGGGGCCCTCGAAGCCGCGGCCGCCGTGCTCGCCGCCTGAACCCCCATCGACGCACTGCTCTGATCCGCCTCTTCATCTGGCCACAAATATCCTCGGGGGGAATCGCGCTTCAGCGCGATGGGGGGCAGACAGCCCCCCTTTGCTTGCGAACCCAATGGAGCAATGATCAGCCAGTCCGAGACTGCGCCTCCGCCAACGCCTTGGGCAAAGCGGTCGCAAAGGCATCCAGATCGGATGCCTCGCCGCAACTCACCCGAATGCACCTGTTCTGCGGCGCTGCAAACGGCATCCGTACGAAAATCCCTTGCGCGACCAGCGCATCCAGCACCGCCTTGGCAAACACCTCGTCACGTCCGCAATCAATCGCCACGAAATTGGTGGCCGACGGCAAGGGGCCCAACCCGTTTTCCCGGGCAATCACACCTATCCGCTCGCGCGCCTCTGCGATCTGTGCCTGAATGTGCTCCAGCCAAGTGCCATCATGTAAAGCCGCCAAAGCCCCGGCCTGCGCTGCGCGGTTCATGCCGAAATGATTGCGCACTTTGTTGAAAGCTGCGATCAGTTCCGGCGCACCCAAGGCATAGCCAACCCGCGCACCCGCCATGCCATAGACCTTCGAGAAGGTCCGCATCCGGATCACCCGAGGGTCATCAGCGCTGACCGGTGCCGCCGTTCCTTCCGGTGCGCATTCGACATAAGCCTCATCCAGAACCAGCAGGCATCCGTCCGGCAGCGCGTCCATTGCAGCCACAATATCCGCGCCGGAATGCCAGCTTCCCATCGGATTGTCCGGGTTGGCCAGATACACCAGCTTGGCATCAACCTCAGCCGCCTTGGCAAACAGGGCTGCCGGGTCTTCGTGATCGCCCGAGTAAGGCACCTTGTGAAGTTCGCCACCGTACCCCGCCACGTGATAGTTGAAGGTCGGATAGGCCCCGTCCGAGGTGACAACGGCATCTCCGGGTCCGACGATCAGACGCACCAGATAACCCAGAAGCCCGTCAATCCCTTCACCCACAACGATATTCTCTGGCGCCACTCCATGATGATCTGCCAGCGCATGGCGCAGATCATGGTTCTCGGGGTCGCCATACATCCAGATATCGGGCGCCGCCTGCGCCATCGCCTCAATGGCGCGGGGTGAGGGGCCAAACACGCTTTCATTCGCACCCAGACGCGTCACAAACGGTGCACCCCTTTGACGCTCTTGCGTTTCGGGGCCCACAAAGGGCACGGTGGCGGGCAGGGATTGGGCAAGCGGGGTGTATCGAGGTCCGGTCATGTTCGCAGATAACCCCAAGCCCGATCATTGAGCAAGCGCGCACCACGTTTTGGGCGCGCTGGGAAAGATTTGAAATATAGGAGCGCAAATGCGCATTCTCTTGGCCATACTTCTTTTCGGATTTGCCTACCTTCTGTTCTGGCCCGTGCCGGTCGCGCCCGTCGCTGCCGAGATGCCAGAAGACGCCGGTTTCACGGGGGATTTTGCAGAAAACACGGCGCTGGACGCGGCCCAGCTGATCCACTTGCCGGGGGATGAGGTCGGCCCGGAAGACATTGCCGTCATGCCCGACGGCACAATCTACACGACCAGCCTGTCAGGCACCCTCTACCGCATCGACGGGGCTGAACCTGTTGAGGTCGACCAACTTGGCGGACGTCCTCTGGGCCTCAAGGCCGGACCTGATGGCGCGCTTTACATCGCCGACAGCTTTCGGGGCGTGATGCGCTGGACTGGCCCGGGTACGTTGGAACCTGTGGTTGCAGACATCAACGGCGCCCCGGTGATCTATGCCAACCAACTGGACGTGGCGCAGGATGGCACGATCTATTTCTCGAACTCCTCTGACCGGTTTGACCCGGAAACCATGGGCGGGACCAAGCCGACCTCGGTCCTGACCATTTGGGAGCAGTCCGATACAGGCTACGTCGCCCGCCACACACCTGACGGCACCACCGAGAAGATTGCCGAAGGATTTGTCTACACCAACGGCGTTGCCCTTTCACCGGATGAAGACTTTCTGCTGATCGCGGAAACCGGTCGTGCGCGGGTGCATAAGCTGTGGCTGACCGGACCGAAAGCCGGTCAGCAAGAGATCCTGCTGGAAAACCTGCCCGGCTATCCCGACAACATCGAAGCACAGGGCGATGGCACCTACTGGATGGCTTTCGCCAGCCCGCGAGTCCCGTCCGAGGCGCTGATGCCATACCCGTTCCTGCGCAAGGTGATCTGGCGACTGGGCCCGGCCGTGCGCCCGGCACCGATTCATCGCGGCATGATGGTTCAGTTCGATGGCAACGGCACCATCCTGCGCACGGTGCAGGACCCGCAGGGCCGCATGGGCATCACAACAGGCGGCAAGATCGTCGGCGATCAGCTCTACATCATGACCCTCGACTCCCCTTGGTTCGGGCGGATGCCTGTCAGCGATTTGCCCTGACGTCGCAGTGGTATTCGACAGCCGGGCCGGGCATGGTTGCCACAATTGAATTTCGGGAGGTCCCCCATGTCACGCGTATCCGTCACCTACCAAGATCACGTAGCCCATGTCACTTTGACCCGTGGTGACAAGATGAACGCGCTGGATGACGCGATGATCAAGGCGCTGCTGTCCGCCGGGCAGGAGGTTGCCGCCTCGAACGCCCGCGCCGTGGTCCTTTCGGGTGAAGGCAAAAGCTTTTGCGCCGGGCTCGACATGGCAAGCTTTGCCAAGATGGCCCATATCGATCCAACCGAATGGCTGATGGCCCGCAGCCATGAAGACGCCAACGAGATGCAGGAACTGGCGCTGATCTGGCGTCGTGTCCCTGTCCCGGTGATCTGCGCCATTCAGGGTGTGGCCTATGGCGGCGGTCTGCAAATCGCGCTGGGCGCGGATGTTCGCATTGCGCACCCCGAGGCGAAACTGGCCGTGATGGAGATGAAATGGGGCATCATCCCGGACATGGGCGGCATGGTCCTGCTTCCCCGGCTGGTCCGTTCGGATGTACTGCGCCTGCTGACTTATACGGCCCGACCGATCGGTGCCCCGCAGGCTGCGGAATGGGGCCTTGTCACGCAGCTATCGGATGATCCACTGACCGAGGCGCTGGCCATTGCCGAAAACATCGCTGGTCAAAGCCCCTCGGCCATACGCGCTGCCAAGCGCCTGATCGAAGTCGCTGAATCTCAAGCTCGCGCCGAGGTTCTGATGGCGGAATCTGCCGAACAAGTGGAACTGATCGGCAAGCCGGATCAAATGGAGGTCGTGATGGCACAGATGCAGGGCCGGAAGCCCGAGTTCAAATGACCGCCTTTCCTGCAATTACACGTCTGGTGTTGTACACCAAGCGCATGGACGAGATGGCGGCGTTCTATGAAACGCATTTTGGCTACGCTGTCTTGCGAAATCCGGGTGATCGGATCGTGGAACTGGTTCCAAAATCTGGTGGCGTACATCTTCTGCTGCACTCTGCAGCCAAGGGCGCTCGAGAGGGGCAGGTGGCTGTGAAACTGGTTTTCGATGTGCCGGATGTAGCAGAATTCTGCACTCAAGCCGCGCGACGCGGCTTGGAATTCGGGCCGGTGCATCAAGCAGACGGGTATCAGTTTGCTAACACAAAAGACCCATCAAAAAACTCTGTTTCAGTTTCGAGCCGCGCTTTCTTGCACCACGATTAACGCATAAAGGCCCGTCTTGCATCGCGGGCCATGTTGTAGCGCATCTCCAGGTCGGCGATGCGGGTCATTGCGGCCTTGCGCTCGGCCGGGTCAGTCAGGGCTGAATAGTTCTGGCGCGCTGAATCGAGCTGTTTCTTGATGTCGAATTCTTCTGGCAAAACGCCAGCCTGTGCCATGATGCGATGACCGGCGGCGATGGCTGGGTCACTCATCGCTTCCGAGGATCGGTCGGGCAGCGGTTGGCCTTCGCCCTCCAAACCCTGCAATTGACCCTCGGCCTGAGCTTTCTTGATCTGGCGTTCGACCAGTTTTCCTAACGCTCCGAACATGCGTTCATCATACGTGGTTCGAAATGGGGATGAAACCGGCTATCTGACGCGCTGTGTCACCAGATATGCAATTCCGCCAGTTAGCAGACCCCAGACCGCAGCACCCAGTCCAAACGCAGTGATGCCCGAGGCTGTGATGGCAAAGGTCAGGATGGCCGCTTCGCGCTCGGCAGGAACCTCGAGCGCGGCTGAGGTGGCATTGGCCATCACCCCGATCAAGGCAATGCCAGTCAGCGTACCCATCAGCAGCGGATCAGCATGAATGGCGAACCCGGTGATTGCCACCGCGAACACGCCGAACAGGCAATAGAACACGCCGCCCATCACGGCGGACCAATAGCGCTGTGAAGTGTCCGGATGGCTGTCCTCGTTCGAACACATCGCAGCGGTGATTGCAGCCAGACAGGTGGCGGGTGCGCCGAACGGAGAGGACAGGATGCTGGAGACGCCTACGGACGAGAACAGGTTGCCCGTTTGGGGCGTATAGCCAAAGCTGCGCATCACCGCGATGCCGGGGATGTTCTGGGTTGCCATGGTCACGATGAACAGCGGAACGGCGATCCCGATGATTGAGGCCACAGAGAAGCTGGGCGTGATCCAGACCGGTGCCGCGACCCACTGCACCGGCGCCAAGGACGCATCCCCGGCATTCAACACCACGACGACGGCCGCCGCGACAACCGCCGCTGGTACGGCGAACAGACGATTGATCCGGCCTGCGATGAACCATGTCAGGATCACTGGAAGGGCTTGCCATGGCAGCTCGACTGCGGCTTTGAACGGCAGGATGCAGAGCGGCAGCAAAACGCCCCCCAACATGGCTTGCGCCAACGTTGTGGGTATCGCCGCAGCCAACCGTCCCAATGGTCGCCAGAGCCCGGCCAGCACGGTCAGTGCTCCCGCGCAGAGGAACGCGCCCGTCGCCTCAGCGAACCCAAGCGCAGGTGTTGCGGAAACGGCCAGCAAAGCCGCCCCGGGCGTGGACCAGGCCACGCTGATCGGCTGGTGGTACCACAGGCTCAGCACAATGGCGGTCAGGCCCATGGCAATGGCCGCCATCATCAGACCGGACGCCGCCTGGGCCGGGGAAGCGCCCATCGCCGCCAACCCCTGCAAGACGATCGGGAAGGAACTGAAGAAGCCGACGATGGCGACGACCAGACCGGTCGAAACTGTCTGGAGCGGTGGGGCTGTGCGCGTCATGCCGACCTCGGAAGATTGCTTTTGCCGATTGCTAACAAGCCGGGGCAGGGGCGGGCAAGGTCCTAACGTGCAAAAGAAAACCCCGCCGTTGCGTGTGCGGCGGGGTTCGGGATTTGAGTATTTGGAAAAAGATGAAGATCAGGCGATTTCGGCCAGACGGGCCAACGCCTCGTTCAGTTTCGCCTCTTCTTCTTCGCGGGCGGCGAGGTTGGCTTTGGCCTCTTCCACAACCTCTTCCGGGGCCGAGGCCACAAATTTCGGGTTGTTCAGGCGTCCGCGCAGGCCTCCCAGCTCTTTGGCCAGTTTGCCTTTGGCTTTCTCCAGCCGTTCCTTTTCTGCGCCTATGTCGATGATATCCGCCAGCGGCAGGCCGAAGGACGCGCCGGGGGCGGCAATCGAGATGGTGCCTTTGGGCAGCTCATCCGCCGATGTCAGGCTATCGATCCGCGCCAGTCGTTTGATCAGCGCCTCGTTGCGGTCCCAGGCGGCTTGGCCGTTGGCATCGATCTCGGTCACCAGCATCGGCACGTAGAGGCCAGCCGGAACCCGCATCTGCGCACGGGCAGAGCGAGTGTTTTCGATCACCGAAATCACCCAGTTCATCTCACGATCCGCATCCGCGTCGATCAGGTCAGCAGCGGCGTAGGTCGGCCAGTCGGCGTGGACGACCATTTTCGCGCGGTTGCCTGTCAGGCCCCAGAGCTCTTCGGTGATGAAGGGCATTATTGGGTGCAGCAGGACCATGCACTGATCCAGTACCCAGCGCATAGTGGCGCGGGTCTCGGCCTGCGCCTCGGCGTTGTCGCCTTGCAGTAGGGGTTTGGACAGTTCCACATACCAGTCGCAGACTTTGCCCCAGACGAATGCATAGAGCCCGTTGGCCGCGTCGTTGAAACGATAGCTTTCCAGCGCCGCGTCGACCTCTTCCCGCACGCGGGCGGTTTCGCCGATGATCCAGCGGTTCACGGCGGCTTTGGGTTTCAGGTCGGCCACGTCCAGTTGCGGGACGGCGTCGGTGAAGACCTCGTTCATCTCGGCAAAGCGGACGGCGTTCCACAGCTTGGTGCCGAAGTTGCGATAGCCGGTGATGCGCTCGCGGGACAGTTTCAGCACGCCACCAATCGCCGCCATCGAGGCGTTGGTGAACCGCAGCGCGTCAGCACCGAATTCGTCAACGATCTCAAGCGGATCAATGACGTTGCCGGTGGTCTTGGACATCTTCTTGCCCTTCTCATCGCGGACGAGCTGGTGCAGGTAGACGGTGTGGAACGGGATCTGATCGACCACGGCCAGTTGCATCATCATCATCCGGGCGACCCAGAAGAACAGGATGTCGAAGCCGGTGATCAGAACGTCCGTGGGGAAGTAGCGCTCCAGCTCCTCGGTCTGCTCGGGCCAGCCCAGCGTGCCGATAGGCCAGAGGCCGGAGGAGAACCATGTGTCGAGGACGTCGGGGTCGCGCCAGACCGGATAGACCAGCTTGGTCGGGTCCTGTTCGATTGCGTACTGAGCAAGGCTTTCGGCGAATTGATGGATCGCTTCCTGCTTGTCGGCGACTTCGATGACTGTCGCGTGGCTCAGCGGGCTGGGAATGTTTGCGTTGTCGTCGAGGAATTTCTCGGTAACGGCCTCAAGGCTCGCTGCGCACTCCATGACATTGCCACGGTGCAGCATGCCGCCTTCGTTCAGCAAACGGCCCATCTCGACCAGATCAAGGTCGCCGTCATTCTCGTCGTCGATGAAGTCGTCGGCGGACAGGTCGAGGCCATACCAAACCGGAATCTGATGCCCCCACCACAGCTGGCGCGAGATGCACCAGGGCTCGATATTCTCCAGCCAATGGTAATAGGTCTTCTCGCCCGACTCGGGGATGATCTTAACGGTGCCGTCCTTGACCGCATCCAGCGCAGGGCCGACGACTTTGGCGGCGTCGACGAACCACTGGTCGGTGAACATCGGCTCGATCACCACTTTCGAGCGGTCGCCGAACGGCTGCATGATCGGTTTGCTCTCGACCAACGGGACCAGCTTGTCGGCACCTTCGTGTTCGGGCTTCAAAGCGGTCGATCCCAAACGCGGGTCATCCGCGCGGGTCATGACGGCCAGACCGTCAGCAGTGATCTCTTCAACCACCTTCGCCCGTGCCTCGAACCGGTCGAGGCCCCGCAGGTGATCGGGGATCAGGTTGATCGCGTCAATCTCGTTCTCGGTGAACTCACGCCCACGCGCGTATTCCTGTGCCTTGTTCGCTTCTTCTGCGTAGGGCGCGCCATCGGCCCGCATCGCGCCCTTGGTGTCCATCAGGCGGTACATCGGAATGCCGCCGCGCTTGGCGACCATGTTGTCGTTGAAGTCATGCGCGCCGGTTATCTTCACCGCGCCCGAGCCGAATTCGGGATCGGGGTAGTCATCGGTAATGATCGGAATCTGGCGGCGATGTTCTTTCGGCCCTACCGGGATTTCGCAGAGTTTCCCGACGATTGGCGCATAGCGCTCATCCGACGGATGAACCGCAACTGCACCGTCACCCAGCATGGTTTCGGGGCGGGTCGTGGCGATCGAAATGTAATCGCGTTCCTCGCGGAAGATCACATTCCCATCTTCATCTTTTTCCAAATACTCATATGTCTCACCGCCGGCCAAGGGGTACTTGAAGTGCCACATGTGGCCCGCGACTTCGATATTCTCGACCTCAAGGTCCGAGATCGCAGTTTCGAAATGCGGGTCCCAGTTGACCAGCCGCTTGCCGCGATAGATCAGGCCCTTTTCGTACATATCGACGAAGACCTTGATTACCGCGTCATGGAAATTCGCAGAATTCTCATGCCCCGTGCGCGGATCACCTGCCGCACCCGCCATGGTGAAAGCGTTGCGCGACCAATCGCAGGAGGACCCCAGACGCTTCAGCTGTTCAATGATCGTGCCGCCGTATTCGCCCTTCCATTCCCAGACTTTCTCGAGGAATTTCTCGCGGCCCAATTCCCGACGACCCGGCTGCTGCGTCGCAGCCAGCATTTTCTCGACCTGCATCTGCGTCGCGATGCCCGCGTGGTCCTGCCCGGGCTGCCACAGCGTGTCAAAGCCGCGCATGCGGTGCCAGCGGATCAGGATGTCCTGCAAGGTGTTGTTGAACGCATGACCCACATGCAGCGCACCCGTCACGTTGGGCGGCGGGATCATGATGGTAAAGCTTTCGTCGCGCGATTTGTTCGCGCCTGCCTTGAAGGCTCCGGCCTGTTCCCAGGCCTCATAAATGCGGGCCTCGGCCTCGGCCGCGTTGAATGTCTTTTCCATCGCCATGGGATGCGTCCTGCGTCAACAAATTCGGGTCAGCGCTTGCAATAGCGAATGGATGGCAAAAGGGGAAGGGTCTGCACGGTGACAAACTCCGGTTTCACGTCGTGTTGGACACCGCTGCTTCGTACAGGCGGGTGCTTTGTGCGGCCCCATGCGCCATTGCCTTGGCCTGATCTTCCCGGATACGGGCGTGCAGCTCCAACGCCTGTGCCGAAAACAGCTCTGTCGGCGTATCGATGTGGATGAAATTCCCAACCCGATCTTCGCCACGCGCCAAAACGGCATAGTCGCGGTCCGCCACCTTTTGCTGTGCGTTCGGGTTCAGATAGCGGATCGCCAGACCGATCCGTCGATCATCCGAGGTATTGGGCCCCGAGCCATGGATTGTCAGACCATGGTGCAGAGACATCTGGCCCGGTTGCAATTCGATATGAGTCTTGTCGTCGTCCGCCACATCGACGGCAACCTCCTGCCCCCGCGACAGCAGGTTGTTGTCCGAAAATGTGTCGTTATGCGGCAGGATCGGGTTTTTGTGACTGCCTTTGACAAAATCCATGCAGCCGCTGGCAACCGTGGCGGGGGACAATGCGATCCATGCGGTCATCTGGTCAGGCGTTTCGCCCATGCCCCAATAGGTCAGGTCCTGATGCATCCCGACCACCTGCTTTGTGCGCGGCTCTTTGATGAACAGTTCGGCAGACCACAACAGCAAATCCGGCCCCAGAACGCCTTCGACGACGTCCAGAACCCTTGGGTCCAGCGCGATGCGTGCCACCAGCGGCATCACCACATGGGCGTTCAGGCGCTTGTACATGGTCAGCGGCAGCGGCAGGTCAGCCTCGCGCCAGGTGTCCTCGATCTGCTCCAGCTCGGCGCGGAATTGGGCTGTTTCTTCCGATGAAAAGACCGGGATAGGAAAAGCAAACCCATCCTGCCAGTAGGCTTCGACCGATAGGGCATCCAGACGGCCCTGAGTCAGGGGAATGGGTTCGGGCATAAATGACCTCCAAAAGGTTGTGTCCAAAACCAGCCTACGGACCCTGTTCAGCTTCCCGCAATCCCGTTTACGACATCGGTGTCGCCACACAGCTTCGTGCAAGGCGCTGGACTTAAGCGGGCGCAGGGCTAGTGTCGCCACCGAGGCAGCGACAGGAGCATCCCATGGAAAAGTTCGGCAAAAGCCAGCCGGTCAAACGGACCGAGGATCAACGGTTCCTGACCGGGCAGGGGCGCTACATGGATGACGATGTGCCGGAAAACGCGCTGCATGCCGCCTTCTTTCGCAGCACAGTGGCCCATGGAGATATCATCTCGCTTGACCTTGACGCAGCACGGGCCGCTGACGGGGTGCGGCTGGTCATGACACTGGATGATCTGGCAACCACGGGGATCGACACGGTGCTGAACGCTGCCGTTTTGCAGAACCGCGATGGGTCCAAAGCCGCCGCTCCGGACCGGCACATGCTGGCCAAGGATCGCGTGCGCTTTGTGGGTGAGCCGGTGGCAGTGGTTATCGCGGACACGCTGATTCAGGCGCAGGACGCGGTTGAGATGATCTGGATGGACACCGACGAACGCCTCGCCAAACTGGACGTGGATGCAGGGGGCGAACCGTTGCACCCCGAAGCGCCCGACAATCGCTCCTTTGATTGGGGGCTGGGCGATGAAACCGCCACCGAGGCCGCCTTTCAGGCCGCCGCACATACCGTATCGCTGAACGTGCAGGACAACAGGGTCATCATCAGCTCACTGGAACCGCGCGGGTGTCAGGCGGATTGGTCCAACGGTCGTTTGCATTTTTCCTATGGCGGGCAGGGCGTTTGGGCAATGAAAGCTCAACTGGTGCAAAAGCTGAAACTCGATGCCGACGACATTCGCGTCACCACTCCGGATGTGGGTGGCGGGTTCGGTATGAAGGTGATGCCGTATCCCGAATATTTCTGCGTTGCAGTGGCCGCGATGAAACTGGGCCAACCAGTTCACTGGATGTCCGACCGGTCCGAGGCGATGCTGTCCGACCACCACGGCCGAGACCTGACCTCGCTGGCCGAACTGGCCTTTGACGCCGATCATCGCATCACCGCGTATCGGGTCCACAGCAAGGTGAACCTTGGTGCCTATAACAGCCATTTCGGGCAGGCGATCCAGACAAGCCTGTTCAGCAAGGTGCTGATGGGTGTGTATGACGTGCAAACCACCTATCTGCGGGTCGAGGGGTTTTATACCAACACAACGCAGGTGGATGCCTATCGCGGTGCCGGACGGCCCGAGGCGATCTATGTTCTGGAACGCGTGATGGACCGTGCAGCGCGTGAGCTGGGCGTTGACCCGTGGGAGTTGCGGCGCAAGAACTTCATCCGCCCCGGCGATTTTCCTTACACCTCCGCCACGGGCGAAACCTATGATGTCGGCGATTTCGACATGATCCTCAATCGCGCTGCTGGCCAGACCATCGGCTTTGAGGCCCGCAAAGCGGCGGATGCCGAGCTTGGCCTGATCCGCGGGCAGGGCCTTTGTTACTATATCGAAAGTATATTGGGGGACCCTTCCGAAAACTCGAAGGTCGAGTTTTGCGAGGATGGCACGGTGAACCTTTGTGTCGGAACACAATCGAACGGGCAGGGGCATGAGACGGTTTACGCTCATTTCCTGTCCGACCAGACCGGCATCCCTGTGGACAAAATCACCGTTATTCAGGGCGATACCGACCGGCTCTCCCATGGCGGCGGCACCGGCGGATCACGCTCGGTTACGGTGCAAAGCACGGCCACTCTGGCCACGATTGACAAAATGATCGCCGCATTCACGCCTTATCTCGCCGATAAGATGGGGGTCGAGGAAAGTGATGTGAGTTTTGACCACGAGACATTCCGCGCGCCGGGGTCCAACCTGACGCCGACCCTGACCGAGGCGGCCGAGATGGCGCGCGCCGACGGGCGCATGGATCTGCTACAGCATGAGGCCCGCGCCAATCTTGATGCCCGAAGCTATCCCAATGGCGCGCATGTTGCCGAGGTTGTGATCGATTCTTACACCGGCGAAGCGCGGGTGGATCGCTATACGGTGGTTGACGATTTCGGTAATCTTATCAACCCGATGCTGGCCGAAGGGCAGGTGCATGGCGGGGTGGTGCAGGGCATCGGTCAGGCGCTGAATGAACATGTGGTGCACGATGCACATGGGCAACTGCTCACAGCTTCGTTTATGGATTACGCCTTGCCCCGTGCGGCGGACATACCCATGATTAAGTTTACCTCGGTGCCGGTTCCGTCAACCTCGAACCCGATGGGGATGAAAGGGTGCGGAGAAGCCGGTACAGTGGGCGCGCTGGCCGCTGTGGCAAACGCGGTTCAGGACGCGCTTTGGGATCACGGGGTGCGGCAGGCGGATATGCCTTTCACACCTCACAGAGTATGGGAATTGCTGACGCATGGTTCTGTCGCGGCTGAGTAGAAAGGTACTGGGATGGCTCGGACGGCCCTTGCGGTCCGAACATTCCGCCGAGTCGGTTCACCGCGAACCCGTCAGCCATGTCATTATCCTGGACGGAACCATGTCGACGCTGGAGCAGGGGTTCGAAACCCATGCAGGTCAGACATACCACCTGTGCCGCGAGATGGGCAGCAAGGTCTCGGTGTTCTACGAATCCGGTGTGCAATGGGAAAGCTGGAAGTCCTCGCTGGATGTGATGATGGGGCGAGGGATCAACCGCCAGATTCGCCGCGCCTATGGCTATTTGGCGTCCCGCTATAAACCCGGCGACCGCATCTATTTCATCGGGTATTCACGCGGTGCCTACGGGGTACGCAGCCTTGCGGGCGTGATTGATGCGATTGGTTTGCTCAAGGCCGAACACGCCACCGTTCGCAACATCAAACAAGCTTATCGCCACTATGAATGTGCCGCCAACGGCAAGGCAGCGGCAGAATTCCGGCAGGCCTTCTGTCACGAGGATGTGGCGATCGAAATGATCGGTGTCTGGGATACGGTCAAGGCGTTGGGCCTGCGCCTGCCGCTACTTTGGCGCTGGGCCGAGGAACGTCATTCCTTCCACAACCACCAGCTTGGCCCCGCCACCCGCCACGGCTATCACGCCATGGGGCTGGACGAGACGCGCGAAGTGTTCGAGCCGGTCTTGTGGAAATGTACCCCCGAGTTCAAGGGCCACGTCGAACAGGTCTGGTTCCGCGGCACCCATGGCGATGTCGGCGGGCAGTTGAACGGGTTCGAACAGGCCCGCCCGCTGAGCAACATTTCCCTGATCTGGATGCTGGACAAGGCCGAACTGCATGGCCTGCCCCTGCCCGAAGGGTGGCGCGACCGGTTCCCTGTCGATGTTCATGCGCCCTCGGTTGGCACATGGCGCGGCTGGGGCAAAATTTTCCTGCTGCGCAAGCATCGCAGGGTGGGCAAGGACCGGTCCGAAAAGCTGCATGTCTCCGTCTCGCCGGATGAACTACCGGGCTGGGTGCCGATGCCGAACCTGCCGTCGCATCCGGCGCAGTGAAAGGCTGATCATGTACCAGCGGCTCCAAGGTAACCGACACCTCAGTGTCAGGTTCGAGCCCAAAGTAACGAGCGCTGCGTGGCGGACGAAGATCGGGTTCGGGAGGTTCCGCAAAAGGTCACGGGCTAATCTCTCCGATGGAAAATTTTCGCTTTCTTTGCAAAATTGTGCTGTCCCGTAATTCTGGACCCTTGGTAAATCGCGTTCTACCGTTCGACGAAACCATTCATGAAGGTGACGGAAGATGCATGCTCAACGGATTCACCAATTTCGCAAGCACATGCAAGAGGTCGGAATGGATGTTGCTCTGATTACTGATGACGACAATGTCTATTATCTGACCGGCTACTACGACTACCTGCACATGGAGTTTGGTCGCCCAACTATACTCGTTGTCTCTCGGGAAGATGAATGCCTTTTGATTACGCCGACGATCGACCTCAACACCGCTCTTTCAACGGCGAAGGTTGACCGGATCGCTGCTTGGAATGACGGAAAGGGAGATGAATGGCGGGCCGAACTGCCCGATGCGCTGAAGGGTGCGAAAAATATCGGAATTGAACCAGACTATATGCCACCGCAGGTGCGTGCCTTTGTTGATTCGTTGGTGTCATCCGATCAGCAGTCAAACGTGACATCGATCCTTTCTGACATGCGCATAATAAAATCCGCCGAAGAACTGCAACTTGCCCGCCATGCGGGGCAGGTAGCAATGGCAATGATGGCGGCAGGACGCTCGGCCATTGGGCATGGGGTGCCGGAATTTGAAGTCGCCCTGGCGACATCTCAGGCGGGCACGCGAAAGGCAGCCCAGCTACTGACTGATCATTACGATGACGCGGATATGTCTCCGAACACCCATTTCCTGCAGATCATGGCGTCGGGCGAAACGATCACCAAAACGCATCACCGTGCCACCACGCGCATCATGCGCCATGGTGAGCCGGTTTTTCTGTGCTTTTGTGGGATGACAAACTTCCACCGCTTCAAACTAGGATTTGATCGCACGTTCTGGATAGGCGAAGTTGCCGACCAGCGACAGGCAGAGATTTACGAGGTCGCCGTCGCAAGCCAACGTGCCGCACTGGGCGCTCTACGCCCCGGCGTCGCTGCGGAAACTGTGCACGCGGCCTATGCCGAGGTTATTCAAAACGCGGGGTTTGAGTACCCTTTCCGGTGCGGTCGTGGAACCGGGTTCAGTTTTTTGGAGAAACCGCAATTGGTCACTGGAGACCGTACAATTCTGCAACCGGGGATGGTTTTGGCAGTTGACGGGTCGGTTTCAGTCGGTGACTTTCGCGCGCAGGTCGGCGACAGTTTCATCATAACCGAGGATGGTTTGGAGGCTATTACTGAGTATCCAAAAGCCGTAAATGACGTGGTCATTAAAGGTTGATATCCGGTATCAATTAATGCTCCAGAACCGGAAAACAGTCGTTCATTGATACGAGCTGAATGTCGACTTTGTCCGCACAGCCGACGCTCCGAACTAAAACACCCTCGCAGCTTTCAGCGAGGGTGTTTTCCTTGTCCGAGCTAGTTACGCCTTGCGCCGATCCTGTCTATGCAACGCGTCCGGCAAGAGGCGTGACGAAGCACCCGCACCCTTTTCACGTTCAATAGAAATGATTTAGGTTCCAGTGATCCCAATCACCGCCGCCGGTCGCGGCGCGAGCTCATGGGCTGGAAGGCCACGCCCACATGCGCCTCGCAATAGGGCTTGCCCGCCTCAACCGGCAGGCCGCAGAACCAGAAATCCTCGGTCGCGGGGTCGCCCACCGGCCATTTGCAGGTTTTCTCGGTCAGTTCCATCAGTGTCAGCTTCTTGGCCTTCTTCTCGACCTCGTTGACCTTGGCCAGCGCCTCGGGGCTGATCTCGTTGGCCGACGGTTGCGGCGGCAACGGCTGACCAGCCGGGATGATCTGACGACGGGCCGGAACGGCGGGTTTCGCCTCGGCTGCCGGGGCAGGGGCCGGGCGCGCCGGTTCGGTCTTGGGCGCGGGCTTTGGCTTGGCCTCGGCCTTGGGCGCGGGTGCCGGTTTTTCCTTGGGTTCAGACTTGGCCGGGGTCGCGCCGGTTGCGCGGTTGGACAGGCCCAGACGGTGAACCTTGCCGATCACCGCGTTGCGGGTCACGCCACCCAGTTCCTTGGCGATTTGGCTGGCCGACTGGCCCTCGCCCCACATCTTCTTCAGCAGCTCTACACGCTCGTCAGTCCAGGACATCATTTGCCTTTCAAAAGCGGAAAGCGGCCCCGGATTCGGGCCGCCTTGGGAATTCGTCTCAGCCCCCTATTCTAAACACTGCGGCCCGAGTTACAAGCTGTCTTCGAATCAGGTATGGGGCAGATGATGCAGATTCACGCAGAACAGAACGAACGCCGTTTCGGAGCGGTCAACTGGATGGGCCTCTATACGCTGGCCCAGCGCGAGACGCTGCGGTTTCTGTCCGTGTGGACGCAGACCCTTTTGGCACCGCTGGTGACGGCGGGGCTGTTCCTGCTGATCTTCAACATTGCCATCGGTCCGGGACGACCGGATGTCATGGGCGTTCCGTTCCTGACCTTTCTGGCACCGGGGATCATGATGATGACCGTGATCCAGAACGCCTTTGCCAATACCTCCTCCTCGATGGTGATTGCCAAGGTGCAGGGTAATATCGTCGACACATTGATGCCGCCGCTGTCGCCGCTGGAAATTCTGCTTGGCTATCTTGCGGGCGGCATCGCGCGCGGTGTGCTGATCGCCTTTGTTGTCGCCGCCGCGCTGGCGCTGGTTCTTGGGATTGTGCCGCAACGCCCGCTGATCGCCCTGATCTTTGTCGTGCTCGGTGGGGCGTTCATGGGCGCGCTGGGCCTGTTTGCCGGGATTTTCGCCAACAAGTTTGACCAGATGGCGGCCATTACCAATTTCGTCGTTACACCGCTGGCCTTCCTGTCGGGCACGTTCTACTCGGTTCAGGCGCTACCGCCGGTGCTGAACCGCCTGAGCCACGTGAACCCGTTTTTTTACCTGATCGACGGGCTGCGCCATGGCATGATCGGCGTGTCGGACAGTTCACCCTGGCTGGGCATCGTTGTCTGCACCGGGGCTACGCTGCTGGTCGGCGCGGCGACCTGGCAGATGTTGCGGACGGGCTATCGCCTCAAGGCCTAAGCTATCACCGCCAGAGAGAAAGTTACCTTTAGCCGATGGTGACAAATACTTGCACCTTCAAACCTGACGCGCCCGCGCCTCGCGCCAGACCAGAATCAAGCCACCGGTCAGAATAATGGCCGACCCGATCATGCTGATTTCGTCCGGGATCACACCGAAAATGGCGAAATCGTAAAACGCCGCGAAGATCAGAGTCGCATAGCTGATCGGCGCCACGAACGAGGCATCCGCCCGCGCCATGCCGTTGACGAAACACGCTTGCGCACAGGCCATCAGAACACCAATTCCTGCCAGCCCGGCCCATTGCGCCGGGGTCGGGGCCTGAAACACGAAACTCACCGCGACCGAGGCGATGGTCAGCCCCATCGTGTTGTTGATCAACAGAATCTGGATCGGGATTTCCCGACCCGAGAGTTTCTTGATGAAAATCAGCTCCATCCCGATCACCACGGCCGCCGTCAGTGCCAGCAATGCGGCGGGCTGGAAACTCGCAGGCGTCGGGCGCAGCAGCACCAGCGCCCCGGCCAGCGCCACCCCTGCGGCCAGCCAGCGCCACGGGCCAACGCCCTCTTTCAGCAACGGGATCGCCAGCATCATCGCAAAAACCGGGTTCAGAAAGGAAATCGCCGTGGCATCCGCGATCGGGATGAATGCCACCGAGGCGAACATCAACGTGATCCCCAGCCAGCCAAAACTCGTCCGCCCCACATGTAACCCCCAATGAGGGCGGCTCAGGCGCGGGCGCAGGATGCCAACGGCCGAAACGATGACAAGAAACGCAAAAAGAAACCGCCCATGGCTGATCTGCATCGGGTGCAGCGCGGGGCCCAACTCGTCCGTTCCCAGCGCCTTGGCCAACAGAGTCGTTCCGGCAAGCAAAGCGCTGGCGGCCAGGATCAACAAAGCAGCTAGGGGTGGGTTATGGCGCGGGGGTGTCATAGGCCACCGGTGCGCCAGTGCGTGTCAGATGGCAAGCGATAAATATGTACGTGATCCGTTTTTTCAGTGGCAGCGAATTTCGGGCTTCCCAGATCGCACACACCCCGCTATACGGCGCGTCATGATCAAACACGCTCATATCCTGCGCCTTCGACGCCGACGCCTGACCGCGTAACCGGCCCGTTTGATCCTTTGCGCTGTCCAAATCCGCGCAATTCCCACCAAATCAGTTGACGAACCCGGCCCCGGTGTATCACTCACTTGGGCTCAAGCTACCTGAAAAGGATGATCCGATGATCCCGTCCGTTCTGCCGACCTATAATCGCGCGCCCCTGACATTTGTGAAGGGCGAAGGCGCCTGGCTGACCGAAGCGGATGGCCGACGTTTTCTGGACCTTGGCGCGGGTATCGCTGTGAACGCGCTGGGCCACGCCCATCCGGCGTTGGTGAATGCGCTGACGGAGCAGGCCCACGCGCTGTGGCATGTCTCGAACCTCTACAACATCCCGCAGCAGCAGGCGCTGGCCGACAAGCTGGTCGAGCACACCTTTGCCGACACGGTCTTTTTCACCAACTCCGGTACGGAATCCTGCGAACTGGCTGTGAAAATGGCTCGCAAGTACTTCTATGACAAAGGCCAGCCCGAGCGGGTCGAGATCATAACCTTCGACGGCTCCTTCCACGGCCGGTCATCGGCAGGCATCGCCGCAGCCGGATCGGAAAAGATGACCAAAGGCTTCGGCCCGCTACTGCCCGGCTTTGTGCACCTGACCTTCGGAGATCTCGACGGCGTGACCAACGCCATCACCGGCAAGACCGCCGCCATCCTGATCGAGCCGATCCAGGGCGAAGGCGGCATCCGCCCCGTACCCGATGCCGTGCTCAAAGCGCTGCGCCAGATCTGCGACGACAACGGGCTGCTGCTGATCCTTGACGAGGTGCAATGTGGCGTCGGTCGGACCGGCAAGCTCTTTGCCCATGAATGGGCAGGGATCACCCCGGACATCATGATGATCGCCAAAGGCATCGGCGGCGGCTTCCCTTTGGGCGCTGTACTCGCCACCGAGGACGCGGCAAGCGGCATGACTGCGGGCACCCATGGCTCGACCTATGGCGGCAACCCGCTGGGCTGTGCTGTCGGTTGCGCGGTATTGGATCAGGTCGCAACGCCCGCCTTCCTCGAAGGCGTCAACCGTAAGGCGGGCCTGCTGCGCCAAAAACTCGAAGGTCTGATCGCGGATCACCCCGAGGTGTTCGAAGAAGTCCGCGGCGCCGGCCTGATGCTGGGCCTGAAATGCAAGCCAGCCAATATCGACGTGGTCAATGCGGGTTATGACAACGAGGTCATCACCGTCCCCGCTGCGGACAACTTGATCCGCCTGCTGCCGCCGCTGACACTGACCGAGGATGACATCGCACAAGCCATGATCCGCCTCGACAAAACCGCCAGGCAGGTCGAAACCCAGCTCGCAACTGCCTGAGCTTCATCTTTTCCCAAATACTCCGGGGGTGTGGGGGCTGGCCCCCACCCGCCATCAGTCAAAAGCGAAGCAAAATGAACCATTTCCTCGACATCCATAAAACCGATGCCACCGACCTGCGGGCCATGATCGATCAGGCAGGCGCGATGAAACAGGCGCGTCTGGGCCGTCCCAAGGCCGCTCTGGACGAAGATCAGCCACTGAAAGACCGTATGGTCGCGTTGATTTTCGAAAAACCCTCAACCCGAACTCGGGTGTCTTTTGACGTCGGCGTCCGCCAGATGGGCGGGCAGACCATGGTGCTGTCCGGCAAGGACATGCAGCTGGGCCATGGCGAAACCATCGCCGACACCGCCCGCGTCCTGTCGCGCTATGTCGACATGATCATGATCCGGACCTTTGATGAGACCATTCTGACCGAGATGGCGGAATACTCGGACGTGCCCGTTATCAACGGTCTGACCGACCGCACCCATCCCTGCCAGATCATGGCCGATGTGCTCACGTTCGAGGAACACCGCGGCCCCATCGCGGGCAAAAAGGTGGTCTGGACCGGCGACGGCAACAATGTCTGCGCCTCGTTCCTGCACGCCGCAGGCCAGTTCGGGTTCAACCTGACCTTCACCGGCCCCGCGCAATTTGACCCCGAGGAAGAATTCATGGGCTTCGCGCGCCAGAAGGGTTCGCAAATCGTGGTGGAACGCGATCCGTTCAAAGCTGTCGAAGGTGCCGATCTGGTGGTGGCGGATACCTGGGTCTCGATGCACGATTCCCAATCCGCAAAGGAACGCCGCCACAACCTGCTGCGTCCCTATCAAGTCAACACCGAACTCATGTCGCACGCCAAACCCGATGCGTTGTTCATGCACTGCCTGCCCGCCCACCGCGAGGAAGAGGCCACGTCCGAGGTCATGGACGGCCCCAACTCGGTCATCTTCGATGAGGCCGAGAACCGCCTGCACGCGCAAAAGGCGGTCATGCGCTGGTGCCTTGGCGTCTAAGCGCGCCGACGGATATTCCACACCTTCAGCTTGGCGAGTGTCCGAACACTCGCCAACAGAACCAGAACGCAAAGCGCGGTTTTGGTCATGATCTCCATCGTGCCTTCGATCAGCATGGCGTGAACGACACTGCCGACAATCGTCACCGAGGCCAGCCCGGTATGGCTAAGCCGCCAAATACGAAACCGCAAGTTCAGACGTTGGCGGAAGACGCCCAAAAAGGCCGCCGCAAAAGCCGCCCACATTGCGATGACGCCCCAGGCCGAGAAAGGTGTCGGGGATACGAACAACAAGGCATCCACCACATCCGGTGGGCTGGTGATCCACAACCCGATGACGTGGACCAAAATGGCCAACACCAGAGTCAGACCCACCCAACGGTGGGCGCGTCTGCTTGTCATAACGGACAAACCCGGCAGATCTCTGCCCGCCAGCAACGGTTGCAGCAACAAAAGCCCCATGCTCAGAACCCCGGCAAATCCCGCGAGGATGTAAACAGGGTCGCGCCACGCCAGATAGGGACTAAGCGCCGCAGCAATCAGCGGAACCACCAGAACGGCGATCAGGGCTGCCCAGATGAGACAGGCTCGGATCACCGCGATCAGAGCGGCAGCAACACGAAATGGGCGGCCAGTGTTTTGTCCGTGGAACTGGACATCACCGGGCGCAGGAACACGGTCTCGAACTCCCCGCTGTCATAAGCCAGATGCCCGTGCGGCTGACCAAAGGCGGGCACGATTTGCGGCATCTCTAGCCGGAACTCACCCTTCGCATCCGTCAACGTCGCGCCATGGCTTTGCGGATCGCGCTCGTGCCCCTCGGTGGTATGCGCCCAGATCTGAATGCGCTGGCCGGGCAGGGGCGCACCATCGCCTGCGCGCCGCACCGTGCCGGTCATCCAGAACCCACCGCCACCGATCCGTTCCACGATTGGCGCGCCGGGCCGATAGTTGTTGGCCCCACCCCGCATCGAAGGTGTCGGCGCAAGCCCGCTCGCGCGTGCTGGTACCACAAGCCCCGAGGCCCCGGTTGCCACAACGGCGACCCCTTGGATGATCAAAGAACGACGGGAGAGCAACGCGTCAGTCATCGAGAAACCTCCAATCCGCAATCACGTTCGGTCCGATACCGATAACCAAGATAGCATGGTTCCGGCAGATTCCGAGGCGTCCGGGTTCACAAAAGCCCACACTCACGTTTCTGTGAGATGGACAGGGGTGGCAAAACCGAAACTCTTTGACGTTTCGTTCTTCAAGGTGCGAAGCTTGCGCTCATGGTGTCTGAATCGAAAGGTCGTGCCATGACGCAAACGGATCAGGTCTCAGCCGAAGACATCGCCGCGTTCCAGCGCGAGGGGGCCGTTGTTCTGCGGTCAAAATTCTCGCCTGATTGGCTGTCGCTGCTTGGTGCAGGCATCGACGCCGACCTTGACAATCCGACCGACAATTTCACCCGCCACACCAAAGACCCAAACGCCCCCGGCTATTTCGAGGATTACTGGGCGTGGAACAAAATCCCCCAATTCACCGAATTCGTTCACAATTCGCCCTGCGCGCCGCTTGCCGCCGGGTTGCTGGGGGCACCGTCCATCAACCTTGTCATGGACAATTGGTTTCTTCGCGAGGCCGGTTCAACCTCGCGCCCGCCCTTCCATCAGGATCTTTCCTATTTCGATTTCGAAGGCACGATGTGCGTTCTTTGGCTACCGCTGGAGTCGGTGACCAAAGAAAACGGCATCGCTTTCGTGAAAGGCTCACACCTGTGGAACAAACTGTTCATGCGCGTGCGCTTTGCCGATGGGCATCCCAGCTATCAGCCCACCGAAGTGGCCGGTCAGACCTATCACCCGCCACCTGACGTCAATGCAGACCCCGGCGCGTATGACTTGCTGCAATGGGATCTGGAGCTTGGGGATTGCATTTTCTTCGACATGCGAACGCTGCATGGCGGGCTGTCCTCAACCACCCCGTCGGAAACGGTGCGCCGCTTCACCCTTCGCATGACCGCGCCGGATGGTGTCATCCGATACCGTGGCGACTGGGCCAAGGATGAACGCGCGCAATTCGTGGCGGCAGGCTATGGCGAGGGCGACCGGATCGACGGACCCTTTTTCCCCCAACTCTGGCCCCGATAATCGGACCGGCACCGCACCCGTTCTGTGCGTTTTTGCACTTTATATACCGGAAAATACGGCTATCTCTTGCATGGCCGAACGAAGATTGGCCCCGGCCATCTGCAATGAAGGGAGTGCTGAAATGAGTTGGAACCCGACCCACAATCCTGACTGCGTCTCGGAAAACCCGGCGCTGGACACGCTGATCATCCCGCGTGCCCGCGATCTCGGCGGGTTCGAGGTGCGTCGCGCACTGCCTTCGGTGAAACGGCAGTTGGTCGGCCCGTTCATCTTCTTCGATCAGATGGGGCCCGCTGAATTCATCACCGAAGGTGGAATTGACGTGCGCCCCCACCCGCATATCGGGCTGGGCACTGTCACCTACCTCTATCAGGGTGAGTTCGAGCACCGCGACAGCCTCGGCACCCATCAGATGATTTATCCCGGCGAGGTCAACTGGATGGTCGCAGGGCGTGGCGTGACCCATTCCGAGCGCACCAGCGACGAGACACGCGGCAAGAAACACAGCCTGTTTGGCATCCAGACCTGGATCGCCTTGCCCGAAGCGCATGAGGATATGGCCCCCGATTTCGAACATCACAAACAGGCCGCGCTGCCGCATCTTCAGGATGCAGGCGTCAGCGCCCGGCTGATCCTCGGGTCCGCCTATGGCGAAACCAGCCCCGTCACCATGTTGTCCGAGACCTTCTATCTGGACGTGCAGCTTGAGCCCGGTGCCGCTTTCCCGCTGCCCGACGATCACGAGGATCGCGGCGTCTATGTCACGCAAGGCTCAGTCGAGATCGCAGGCGATAGGTTTGACGAAGGCCGCATGATGGTATTCCGCCCCGGTGACAGGCTGTCGGTCAAGGCGGGACCTCTGGGCGCGCGACTGATGCTGCTGGGCGGTGCGACCCTGAACGAGGATCGGTATATCTGGTGGAACTTCGTCTCATCCTCGAAGGAAAAGATCGAAACCGCGACGCGTGAGTGGAAAAGCGCCGATTGGGCCAATGGTACCTTCCATCTGCCGCCCGGGGACGATCAGGAATTTATCCCTATTTCCGAAGAGCTTGAGCGCACAAAACCCCGGCTGGCGCGCAGGTAGTCAACGACCCTTGCGGGTGGGCTTGTGTATCGGCCCGTTTGGGGTGATCCTTTCGGTGTACCGAAGGGGGTATCATGAAACTTGTCCTCGCAGGCGCGGGCAGCATCGGCTGTTACTGTGGTGCTTTGCTGGCCCGCGCGGGCCATGCCGTGACACTGCTGGGCCGCGCCCGTGTGCTGGACCCGATCCGAGAGCACGGGCTGACGGTCACCGACTTTGATGGCCTTGATTACACGGTTCCGGCCGGGGACCTGACGCTTAGCAAAGATCCGGCCTGTCTGGATCAGGCCGAACTGGTCATCGTCACTGTCAAATCGGGTGCAACCGCAGACATGGCCGAGCAAATCGAGCGCTTTGTGTCGCAGGATGCCCCGATCCTGTCCTGGCAAAACGGGATCGAAGCTGCCGCGACTTTGCGTGAGGCCTTGCCGGGGCGCGATGTGCGCGCCGGTATGGTTCCGTTCAACGTGGTGCCAAACGGCCCCGCCACCTATCACCGGGCCACATCGGGCGAGATCATCATTCAGAACGGCCCCGGCGATCTGGCCGCACGGCTGAGTAGCCCGGATTTGCCCGTTATCTCCAGCGACCAGATCGAGGCCGTGCAATGGGGCAAGCTGGTGATCAATCTGAACAACGCCCTCAATGCCTTGTCCGGCCTGACGCTCGTGGATCAGCTGATGAACCGTGACTGGCGTAACCTCATGGCAGATCAGATGGCCGAGGCGCTGTCCGTTCTCAAGGCGGCGGGGCATCCCGTGGCTTCGACCACGCCGCTCCCGGCCTGGATGACTCCGCATATCCTGCGCCTGCCGACCCCGCTGTTCACCCGGATCGCAGCCCGGATGCTGACCATCGATCCCAGTGCGCGCACCTCGATGGCCTATGATCTGATGGCCGAGCGGCAAACGGAAATCGACAGCCTGCAAGGTCATATCATTCGGTTGGGCCATGAAACCGGAATACCCACCCCGATCTGTACGCAGGTGTCCGACCTGATCAAACACGCGCCCGATCATCCGCTTTCACCGGAATTGATCAGGCTCTGACCCTCTCCTTCACGAGAATGCGGTCAGCATCCAGTAAATTACGGCCGACATGGTTGCAGCGGCGGGCACCGTCACAACCCAGGCCGCGACGATGGTCATGAAATGCGACCGCCGAACCAGCTTGCGACGACGGTGTTCTTCGGGGGCCAGTCTTTGGGCTGGAGTGCGCTGACGGTTCGCCTGCTTGCGCCGACGCTCGGAATGCCATTCGCGGTAAAAGCCGACGCCAAAGACCGCGCCCACAGCAATATGGGTCGAACTGACCGGCAGGCCCAGCCAACTGGCCACAATAACCGTGATCGCCGCCGACAGCGCCACGCAAAAGGCGCGCATCGGGTTCAGCTTGGTGATCTGGCTGCCCACCATACGGATCAGCTTGGGGCCGAACAGGAACAGACCGAACGAGATCCCGAACGCACCGATGATCATCACCCAAAGCGGGATTGAAACCTTCGAGGCGAAATCGCCAAATTCTGCCGCGTGAACAATCGCCGCCAGCGGACCGACTGCGTTGGCCACATCATTGGCGCCATGGGCGAAACTCAGGAACGTGGCCGAGATCACAAGCGGCAGGCCAAACAGGGTTTTCAGCGACCGGGTGCGGTTCTCAAGCCCCTCGGATTTGCGCCGGACCCAAGGGACGGTAACGGACCAGGCCAACAGCCCTGCGCCCAAGCCGATCAACAGCGCCATCTCAAGATCGATTTTCACGATCCGCTTTAATCCTTTGACGGACAGATAGGTGGCAAAGGCGCCCGCCATCACCGCCACAAGGATGGGCACCCATTTGCGCGCCGCGGCAATCTTGTCGTCCTGATACTGGATCTTGGCCTTGATCAGCGCCAGAAAACCGGCGGCAATCATGCCCCCCAGCACCGGTGAGATCACCCAACTGGCCGCAATCGCGCTCATCGTGCCCCAACTCACCGCGCTCAGGCCCGCCGCTGCAATCCCGGCCCCCATGACCCCGCCCACGACCGAATGCGTGGTGGACACCGGCGCGCCGACCCAGGTTGCCAGGTTGACCCACATGGCCGATGAAATCAGCGCTGCCATCATGGCCCAGATGAACACATTGCTGTTCTGTACCGAGGTCGGGTCGATGATCCCCTTTGAAATGGTCGAGACCACATCGCCCCCCGCCAGCAAAGCGCCCGCACTTTCGGCGATGGCGGCAATCAGGATGGCACCGCCCATGGTCAGCGCATTCGCACCCACCGCAGGCCCCATGTTGTTGGCCACGTCATTGGCGCCGATATTGATCGCCATATAGGCCCCGAACGCGGCTGCCGCGACGACGATATAGCTGCCATCGGCCTGACCGATCAGAACGGCCGCCGTCAGCCCCGCCAGCGCCATGAAGGCCAGCGCGATCCCCGGCGCCAGCAACGGGCGTGCGACATGGATATTGGCGGTCTCGACGCGGGAAATTCGGTGCAGGTCGCTGTCCAGCGCCTGCCAGCGCGGCTTTGGGTTTGTGTCAGACATCGGCTTGGTCAGATATTGGAAGATCGCACGCAGCTAACGGTTTCCCGCTGCCGTCGCAAGCTGGGTTTCATCAAATTGTTGCGAACTCGTTACATTCGGTGCAGCAACGCCTGCAATTCAGGTTCCTGCACCTTCGTTGCCGCTTCATCCGGTGAAAACCAATGGCGTTCACGCTGGTCAACTTCGGGAAAGTCTTTGGCCAGGGCGCGCACCGCAACCCGATAGACCGTGGTCAGAACCGGTTGCGCCGATCCGTCCTTGAGGATCTTGTCATAGGTGAAATGGCCGACCGGATCATTGTGAACCGCGTCCGCGCGCACTCCGGCTTCTTCCCAGGCCTCCTGCAAGGCGGTTTCCGCACCATCCAGCCCGTCGATTGGCCAGCCTTTCGGGATGATCCAGCGTCCTGTATCGCGGCTGGTGATCAGCAAAACCTCTTCCCGACCCTCGTTGAAGCGCGTGCACAGGGCTGCAAACTGCACCCGACGGGGGCGCAGGAACAGAGGTCTGCCGACCTCCTCCCAGATATTTCGCAACCATGCAGTCATCACAGGCTCGTCAATCCAATCCCTGCCTTCAAAGCTGGCGCGACATAACAGTCGAAAAGGTGAATTTCAATTATACCTTCCGGATTCGGCTGATTGTGAAGGGTTTTTCATGTAGCATTAAGCACGTTGTGGGGTTTCGGTCGCATCTGCGACCTTGATCGGAATTCTAGCCGCGCCTGCGCTTGGCCCTCAGCGTCGGGTCGGCTTGCGTCGGGTCTTCGGGCCAGGGGTGTTTGGGGTATTGCGCCCGCATGTCCTTGCGCACATCCGCATAAGATCCCGCCCAGAAACCCGGAAGGTCACGGGTGATCTGGATTGGACGTTGAGCCGGCGATAACAGAGTGATTTTCAATGGCTGACCACCAATCGCCGGGTGTCGGGTCACGCCGAACACCTCCTGCAACCGGACCGAGATTTCGGGCACCGCGGCGCTGTAATCTATCGGCACCTTACGCCCCAGAGGCGTTTCAAACGATCCCGGTGCGCGGCGATCCAACTCCTGCGTCTGCGCCCAATCCAGCCGCGCACGCAGGGCGGGCAGCAGGTTGAACTTCTTCCAGTCCTCTACACTTTTGACACCCGACAGCATCGGCAGCAGCCAGTCCTCCAACGCGGCCATCAGGCCCTCGACCGAGAAATCGGGCAGATCAACCCCATCGGCGCGCACCAGCTCGACCCGGGCCGCCAGTCGCGCGGCGGCACCGTCCAGCCGCAAGCCCAGGTCGCGCACCCCGTCCAGCATCGCCCGCGCTACGGCGTCATCCGGTACGTCCTTCCAGATGCGGTCATCCAGAGTGATTGCCCCGAACCGTTCCTGCTGCCGCGACACAACGCGCCGCTCGCGTTTAGACCAGGCGCAGGTCTCGACCCAATCGACCTGATCCGCGAACAGATCGCGGATGTCCCGTTCCGTGATCTGGGTCGCCATCCGAACCTTCGCCTCACGCGGGTTGCCATCGGTGTCGGTGACGACCAGAAACGGGGCGTTGGCCAATGTGTCGCCGCTGTCCAGAACAACACCTTTACCACCCGACAGCACATAGCGCGGCGCATCGCCCTTGCGCCGCTGCCCGATGCGGTCGGGATAGGCGAGGGCGGCCATGGCGGCCGGGCTCAGATCATCGGATGTACCCCCTGACTGTTTCCGCAACCGTTTGGCTTCGGCATTGATCCGATCCACGGCCCCTATATTGACCTGCCAGACCCGGTTGCGCTGAAAGGCCCGCACATCCCGCAACGCCTCTTGCCGCAAGGCGATATCCACCGGCGCGCCGCGTAGGGGGTCTCGCTCGGCCATCAACGCGGCCAGAGGCGCAGCGTCTGGCCCGGCACGCACTAGCATATGTCCCAACCGGGGATGCAACGGCAGCGCCGCCAACGCCCGCCCATGGTCGGTGATCCGCCCCTTTCCGTCCAGCGCGCCCAGCATTGTCAGCAAAGCCCGCGCCTCGGCCATCGTACCTTCGGGCGGTGGGGTCAGAAAGGCCAGATCAGCGGCGTCAGCGCCCCACAGGGCCAGTTCCAGCGCCAGCCCGGTCAAATCCGCCGCCTCGATCTCGGCAGGCGGATAGGCGGCCAGCGCGCCTTCCTCCCCCTTCGACCAAAGCCGATAACATACCCCCTCGGCCACACGCCCCGCTCGACCCGCGCGCTGCGTGGCCTCGGCCCGAGTCACCCGTTCGGTCACCAGCCGGGACATGCCCGATCCCGGATCAAACCGGGCCCGCCGTGCCTGCCCCATGTCCACGACCACCCGGATGTCGGGAATGGTCAGAGAGGTCTCGGCAATCGACGTCGCCAGCACCACCTTGCGGCCGTGTTCCGCTGGTGCAATCGCCGCCCGCTGGGCTGCAAAAGGCATGGCACCGAACAACGGGCGCACCGTACAACGCTCGGGCAATCGCCCATTCAATGCGGCCTCAGCGCGGCGAATCTCACCCTCACCGGGCAGGAAAACCAATATGCCGCCGCCTGTCGCGCGGGTTTCGCGCTCGGCTTGCGCAACCAGATCAATCAAAGCATCCAGTCGCCGTGCTTGGGCTGCCAAGGGGCGATCCAGCCAACGCGTTTCCACCGGAAAGCTGCGGCCTTCTGAGGTGACCAGCGGGGCCGCCATCAAGCGTCCAACGGGGTCAGCATCCAGCGTCGCGGACATGGCCAGCAGGATCAGATCGTCCCGCAACGCGCCGGTTACCTCAAGGCACAAGGCCAACCCCAGATCGGCGTTCAGTGAACGTTCGTGGAATTCATCGAAAATCACGGCGCTGATACCGGGCAGGTCCGGGTCGGATTGCAGCATCCGGGTCAGAATGCCCTCGGTCACCACCTCGATCCTTGTGTCCTTTGACACTTTCGCATCGCCCCGCACCCGGTAGCCGACGGTCTGGCCCGCGCGTTCACCCAGAGTGTCCGCCATCCGCTCGGCGGCGGCCCGCGCCGCCAGCCGCCGGGGTTCCAGCATGACGATCCTGCCGTCACACAGACCCGCCTCGAGCATCGCCAGAGGCACCCGCGTAGTCTTGCCTGCACCGGGCGGGGCCTGCAGCACAGCGCGCCCATGCGCACGCAGAGTGTCCAGCAGGTCGGGAATGGCGTCGTCGATGGGCAGGCGTATCGTCATCTGGCCCTTATCCGCCATCATGCAGGTGGCGTCCAGTTCCCGCGCTGGCCCAAGAAACCAGTCGATGAATTTGCAGCCAAAACCCTAAACGGAAAGCCCGCACGCACCACGAGGCACACGAAATGCCGCAGCTTTTGCTTTGATCGCATTTCCCGCCGACTCTGGTCTGGACAAACACCCCCGGACCACGGCAACTATTCCTGCCTCAAAGATCGGGACAAGAATGCAGACAGACAGCCTCAGCGACAGGATATTGAAGGGCGAGCGCCGGGCGCTGGCGCGCGCGATTACTCTGGTCGAAAGCAACCGCGCCGATCATCGGGCGCAAGCCAGCGAGCTTTTGGCCCAGCTTGCCGGATCGGGGCGTCAGGCGCTGCGGATCGGTTTGTCTGGTACCCCGGGCGTGGGCAAATCCACCTTCATCGAAAGCTTCGGTATGATGTTGACAGGGCAGGGGCTGCGCGTCGCGGTTCTGGCGGTCGATCCCAGTTCGGCCCGCTCGGGTGGCTCGATTCTTGGCGACAAGACCCGGATGGAACGGCTGAGCCGTGAAAAAAACGCCTTCATCCGCCCCTCCCCCAGCCAAAGCCATCTTGGCGGTGTGGCCCGCCGCACCCGTGAGGCCATCGCCCTGTGCGAGGCCGCGGGCTTCGATGTCGTGCTGATCGAAACCGTCGGCGTCGGCCAGTCCGAGACGGTGGTCTCCGAATTGTCGGATCTGTTCCTGCTGCTCCTGGCTCCGGCTGGCGGAGACGAGTTGCAGGGCGTCAAACGCGGCATCATGGAGATGGCCGACATGATTCTGGTCAACAAGGCGGACGGAGACCTCAAGGCCACCGCCACCCGCACCTGCGCCGACTATGCCGGTGCCCTGCGCCTGCTGCGCAAACGCCCTCAGGATCCCGAAGGCTTCCCCAAGGCGATGACCGTATCGGCGGTCGAAGAACATGGGCTGGAACAAGCCTGGGATGAGATGCAGTCGCTGACCCAATGGCGCCGCGACAACCAACAGTGGGAGGCCAATCGCGCCGCACAGGCATGTTACTGGTTCAATCAGGAAGTCCGGCATACCCTTCTCGCCCGGCTGGAAACCACGCAAGCCCGGGCCGAGATGGAGCGCCTCAATACGGAAGTTGCCGAAGGCCGCCTGAGCCCGGCGGTCGCTGCCGAACGGATGCTGGCCACCCTCGGCTGATGCGCCTTCATCTTTTCCCAAATACTCCTGCCAGCGGCATGGCCCGTCAGGGCCATTTCCATCACAGGCGTAAAGTTAAAGATTTCGCGCTGCCCGTCTTGACCCTTCCGGCGATTCCCACTACACGCATCCAACCAGTTTTCGGGCGCGACTTCGGGTTGCGCCCCTTGTGATTTGGCCGAGGGTTTCAAGCCCGGCCTCCAGAAACAAAGGAAGAAACCATGTCGCGCCGTTGCGAACTGACCGGAAAAGGCCCGATGACTGGCAACAATGTCAGCCACGCCAACAACAAAACCAAACGTCGTTTCCTGCCGAACCTGAACGACGTTACCCTGCAGTCCGAGACTCTGGGCCGCGGTGTAAAGCTGCGTATCTCGGCAGCCGCCCTGCGTTCGGTTGACCACCGCGGTGGTCTGGACGCGTTCCTGGCCAAAGCCAAGGACGAAGAGCTGTCGGCAAACGCGCTGAAAGTGAAAAAGGAAATCGCCAAGGCACAAGCCTCGGCCTAAGCCTTTTCGCTTACCGTATTTCAGGCCCTGTACCCTTGTGGTGCAGGGCTTTTTCTTTGTCAGACGATCCCAGTCGCCCGGCATTGTTCTCAATTACGAAATTATTTTTCCCTATTGGTGAACTTCTTCACATACAGAGTTTTGCATCTGACCTAACGTCACAGCCACTCATCAGGCGGGGGCCAAATTATGACGTTAAAAAGTTTCTACCTTTTCCTGTTTCTGGCCGCGATCTTTCGCAAGGCAATTTCGGCTTGTACGCGGATGCAGCGCAGGGTGAACCGGTCCCACACCAGCTTCAATACAAGCAAGGTGAAAAGACCGGGAATAGACTACTGAGATCAGCTTCAAGCGCGACCCTTTGGCGCTTGAAGCCACTCTGATGACTGACCTATACCCGGGTCAGTATGAGACCTGCCATAGTAAAATATTTGCCTGTTTTCCTATCCCTGCTCCTGGTTCTGACCGGGCAGGGTGTTGCCATGTCGCGGGGCATGGACAAGGCCGTGGGTCAAATGGTGCTGTGCACGGGCACCGGGCCGGTTGTTGTCTACATGGACGAAGACGGGCAACCGACCGCGCCGCCGCATTACTGCCCGGACTATGCGCTGTCTCTCATGGGCGCGATTGCCGTCGCCCATCCTCCTATGCCGACCGCGCCAGAACTGGCTCAGCCCGCACCGCTGCGGCGCCTGGGCAACCAGATCACCTTGCCAGCCTCCGGCGCGCCGGCGCGCGCCCCGCCTGTACCGGTTTGAAAACCCAATCTTTTCAAACCTACTAAACAGGAGAGGCGCTATGTCCCTCAAAACTACTCTGCTCGCATCTCTGGCCGCTGTGGCCCTGGCCATTCCCGCCTTTGCCGAAGGCACCATCAAGGTCGATGACGCCTATGCCCGGTCCTCGGGCAAATCCGCCAAAGCCGGCGCGGCGTTCATGATGATCCAGAATCACGGCGATACAGACGACCGCCTGATCAGCGTGACCTCGGACGCCGCGGCCCGGGTCGAGCTGCATACCCACAAGGTCGATGACAACGGCGTGGCTTCGATGGTGCATGTCGAAGAAGGCTTTGCCATCCCCGCGGGTGAGACCCACATGCTGCAACGTGGCGGAGACCACGTGATGTTCATGGGCCTGTCCGCGCCGTTCGAACAGGACGCCATGGTTCCGGTGACGCTGATCTTTGAAAAGGCCGGTGAGGTCGAGATCGAAATCCCCGTCGATCTGGAGCGTAAGGACAAAGGCGGCCACGGGGCGCATTCGCACTAAGACGACGCCTGTCTTCGGGCCGCGCTGCGGCCGTCATCCACGCGTCAGGCCGGGCTTTGCCCGGCCTGTTTTCTTCGTGGCTGTTTCCGGTGCTACTTGTTGATGGTTTTCATGCCGACACGGTCGCCCGCGTGACGGAACCGGGACGCCAGCCAGAACATGACGGCTGCAATGGCCAAAGCTGAAAAGGCGATGCCCCATCCCAAAGCCACAAGCGCGACAGCAGGCCAGATCATCAGAATCAGCCCGACGATTAGTGCGACAAAGCCGGAAACGCGCATGGAACCACGCTGCGGGTCTCTCTCATGCATTTGCCCGGATGCCGCCAATGATCCGATTCCGATGATCAGCGCCCAAGCACCCAACAAGAAGAAGGCGAGTTTGACCGTCCCCTCTGGCCAGATCAGCAGGATCAGCCCTATCAAAAGCGCCCCGATGGCAGCGCCGCCCAACACGCCGCGCCGCCCGACCCCCAAAAGCGTCAGGCCACCGTCGAGGATCAGCAGCACGCCGACCAGCCGCAATAGCACCGCGATGCTGCCCGACGGCCAGAACAGGGCAGCGATACCGACAAGCCCGGCCAAGATCCCACGCAGCAGAAAGGTCCACCACAGGCCGGAAAGCTGCGCGCCCAGCATGTCGCGCCCGGCCATGCTGCCGTCATCCAGAATTTCACCGGTCCGGGGGTCTTGATCAGTCATGGCTCGTCCTCCAGTCGTTTCGGAGATAGTTTAAACAAATTAAGCAAGCGTTGTCTGTAGCTTAAGAGTGCCGCGCAAGCAGTTGGTCGACCCATTGCGGCACTGTCTGCGTCGCCTTGCCAATAACACGTTCGTCAAACCCGGATGCGCCCGGCGTCGGTTCCAGATTGATCTCGACCGTTCGCGCGCCCACCGCCTGAGCTTCGTGTACAAACGCCGCCGCCGGATAAACCTGACCAGAGGTTCCGATGGCAGCAAAAAGCGACGCGCTGGCCAGATGATCATAAATCGCGTCCATGTGATAGGGCATCTCGCCGAACCAGACCACATCGGGCCGGGCGGTGGGCTGCGCACAGGCGGGGCAGGGTTCCTCAACCGCCATCTCGGGCGGGGCGGTCCAGCGGTTACCGCAGGCGGCACATAACGCGCCCGCCAAAGTTCCGTGCATGTGGATGACATCCCGCGCGCCGCCCGCTTCATGCAGGCTGTCCACATTCTGGGTGACAATCACCACCTCTCCGGGCCAGTTCTGTTGCAACCGGGCCAGCGCTTCGTGTGCGGCATTGGGCTGAACCTTGGCGGCCTGAACGCGGCGGGCATTGTAAAACCCCTGAACCAGAGCGGGGTCACGCGCGAAACCTTCCGGTGTCGCGACATCCTCGATCCGGTGCTGCGCCCACAATCCGCCTTCGTCGCGAAAGGTACTCAGCCCGCTTTCGGCCGAAATTCCGGCTCCGGTCAGAATGACGATCTTTTCCATTTCCCCTCCGCGCGGTACAGCTTGGTGCATGACACACCGTATCCTCTTTGTCTGTCTGGGCAATATCTGCCGGTCCCCCGCTGCCGAAGGCGTCTTTCGCGCCCGCGCGCCGCATCACGCAACCGATAGCGCCGGAACCATGGGCTGGCATGCGGGCAACCCGCCCTATGGCCCGATGCAAGCGGCGGCAATGAGCCGGGGGATCGACCTTGGCGACCTGCGCGCGCGCCAGTTCACCGCTGCCGATTTCAACCGGTTCGACCTGGTTATCGGCATGGACGCCAACAACATCGCGGATATCGAAGATCTGCGACCCAAAGGCAACGACACCCCGGTGCGCCTGCTGACTGATTTCGCCCCTGAAACCGGTGCGGATCATGTGCCTGACCCGTATTACACGCGGGATTTCGATGGCGCTCTGGACCTGATCGAAGCGGCGGTCGAAGGGCTTGCCGCGCATCTGGACGGTTAACCGCCGATCACCCGCAATGATCCGCTCAGCCAGGGCAGTTTCGCCAGCGCCGGGTCCACGATCTGTTTCTGCATCAGACGCCTTGTCATGCCCGCGACCTCCTGCGGTACCTGATCGGACCAGTCCGTGCGGGCCAACAGCGATATACTGCGCGAGAAATCTCCGAACGGTGCCGGGTAGGCCTCCAGCCCCTCATGGAACCGCGCCGCCCGCATGAAGCCCAGCGGCGTCGTGATCGTCCAGCCCAGACCCCGCGCGACCATCGCCATCAGCGCCATATGCGAGCCGATCTCGAACCGTTCCTCGAACTCTCGCGACCCGCGGGCAAGATGCGCCTCGATCTGGCGGCTGATCAGTTGCTCGCGCGCGTATCGCAAAAACGGCAGTGCCTCCTGCGTGGCCTCGACTCCACCCGAGCCTTGCGGCGCCACCAGAATGAACGGATCACGCACCAGAGGGTACTCGACCACGCCCTCCAGCACCTCGCCGCTATGGGCGGTGACCGCCATATGCAGGCGTTGCTCGGCCAAAGCCCCGAACAGATCGAGGCTCGACAAGGTGATCAGCTTGAAATTTGACCGGGTCAGGCTGTCGGCCAGCAAAGTGGCCAGCCGTGGCGTCAGGTCGTTGTCGAAATCGTCGATCAACCCGATGGACAACGTGGTCAGATGCCCCAGATCCATGACCGACAATTCGCTCTGCGCCATTTGCAGCTCGGCCAGAACCGCCTCGGCCCGCGCCAGAAAGCTGCGCCCGGCCTGCGTCAGACGCATCGGCCGCCGCCCGTGGTCCACCAACTCGGTGCCCAGTGCCTTTTCCAGATTGCGCAATTGTTGAGAAACGGATGGCTGGCTGAGCCCGGTGATCTCGGCGGCCTGCGCCACCGATCCCGTCCGCGCCAAAGCCTCGAACACCTCAAGGCCCCGCAGGGTCAGCCCTTTCATCACCATGCAACATCCCTTTCGCTGCGCCTTTCTGGGGCGCAGCGTGGATCAGGTCAAGCGTTCTGAATGGCTTAGCTGCAGATCGCCTGCGCCATCTGGCCAAAGTTCTGATACCGATCCCACAGCGCATCATCGCGCGCGGTCTGCGACATCTTCAACTCCTGCGCCTGATGGGGGTCGGTAAACCACTTGGCCACGGTCTTCTGATCGCTGCGGGTAAGCGCCTGATTGGCCACACGCTGAATGCAACTGCACCGATCCCGCGTTGCGGCGGACCGATCTGACGCCAGACACGCCCGCTTGATCTGAGCCGCGTCCACGACCGGAGCCACCGCTGTCAGCGATGCCGCACAAAATGCGATTAAGAGGAACTGTTTCATACTCGAGCCTCGTTTTTTGCCTGCCCGGAGGGGTCTTGCGCCCCTCTCAGTCTGCGCTGGAGTATGAATCAAACGGGCGCGCGGATCAATCATACGTTGCGAAAAAGTGAATACACGAGCCGGAAACGATACATTCCCCCCGTAGGCCGGGCTTCAGCCCGGCACCGGTCAGTGTAAGTGCGGCAGCCAGTCTTCGATGGCTTTGATCAGCTTGTCGAGCGCATAGTAACCGCCCGCCAACCGCACGCCTTGTTTGATAGCTGTTACAATGGCCGTATCCACGGCAAGATCGACTTTTCGTCCAAGCCATTTGGCGAGTGCTAGAAAGCCAGCTTTCAACTTAGCCAGAATTGCTTCCACCCACTCGCGACCAGGGTTTTCCTCTTCCATAGCCGTCGAGAGTTCTTCGGTGGCTTCCCAGATGAAGGTTACGGACTCAGGCAAGAGTTCGTCTTCAATGCTCTCAGGAGGATTGTTGCCTCCGATACCGTGACGCGCAGATCCTCGAACCGTCAGGCTGTCTTTAGTGTCCGATAAGGCTTTCTCGACTTCCCACCGAGCCTGAATTTGTTCGATTTTTTCGGCAACGGCTTCTGGGCCTACGTTCCAAACACTATTGCCAATCAAAGCAACCCGCCGCTGTAACTCCCAGTCCAACGGTTCACCCTTCAGCATTCCCTCATACCAATCAGCCCAAAACTCCCATGGTGTTCCCATGCTTCCTTCTAAAAATTCTTGTATTCGTTGATCTTCCTGTGCTGGCGCTTTGCAATCCCAAAGCTCTGTCGCAAATAGTTGCTTTGAATCAGTATGTGTTGCTGTGAGGGTATCAATATCCGCAGCGAGAGCGGATGTGTCGAAATAAAATTCGTGAATGGCACCGAGTGCCCCGGCCAAGGCTGTTTTTGAGTCCGCGTGGCTGTAACTAGAAATCCTAAGCGCGCGCTGTGTAACTTTGGTTGCGTCAAAGGCTGCCGATTGTAAATCGCCCGATAGTTTGGTGGCGATGGATATACCACCCCATGCATGGTTGACATGATCAAAGGAGGCTGTTGCGAATTCGGTGCTTGTCTTTGGTATTTGCAACACGCTCTCAACTCCGCAAACAATATTTGATCTTAGGCAAATCAAGAAAAGTTGTCTCAGATCACAACCGTCAACATATTGGTCTCGAAGCGAAAACACACAAGGCAGCTCTCTAAGCATCATGCGAGCAACGAATGATAACCCAGTTTTGACCTCAAGTTTGTTGACCCACTCTTGGACCTTATCCGGATTTGTCAGATCGACCATGCACACCTCTAATAAGTGACCGTTCCCGACTGCCCTACTAATGCTTATCAAACAAGGTACCGAAACTCTGTCTCGTTTCTATTGACCAAACCACGATTCCTCTACATATCCCCAACCCATGACAGACCTCGCTCATATCCGCAATTTCTCCATCGTCGCGCATATCGACCATGGCAAATCCACCCTTGCTGACCGGCTCATTCAAGAGACCGGAACCGTCAAGGATCGCGACATGAAGGAACAGCTGCTCGACAGCATGGATATCGAGCGGGAACGCGGCATCACCATCAAGGCCAACACGGTTCGCATCGACTATACCGCCGACAATGGCGAGGCATACGTGCTGAACCTGATCGACACCCCCGGCCACGTGGACTTTGCCTATGAAGTCAGCCGCTCGATGCGCGCGGTCGAAGGTTCTCTGCTGGTTGTGGACTCGACCCAGGGGGTCGAGGCGCAGACGCTGGCGAATGTGTACCAAGCCATCGACGCCGATCATGAGATCGTGCCGGTGCTGAACAAGATCGACCTGCCTGCCTCCGATTGTGACCGCGTGGCTGAACAGATCGAGGATGTGATCGGCATCGACGCGACCGACGCCATTCAGGTCTCCGCCAAAACCGGGCAGGGCATCCATGAGACGCTGGAATCCATCGTCACCCATCTGCCCGCGCCGCAGGGCACTCTGGACGCGCCGCTCAAGGCGATGCTGGTGGATTCGTGGTACGACGCCTATCTCGGTGTCATCGTCCTGGTCCGCATCATGGACGGCACGCTGAAAAAGGGAATGCGGGTCAAGTTCATGTCGAACAACACCCTGCACCATGTCGACCGTGTCGGCGTCTTCCGCCCCGAGATGGAGATGGTTGACAGCCTCGGTCCCGGCGAGATCGGTTTTCTGACGGCTTCGATCAAACAGGTCCGCGACACCCGCGTCGGTGACACCATCACCAATGACCGCAACGGTACGGAAGAGGCCCTGCCGGGCTTCAAGCCCGCGCAGCCGGTGGTGTTCTGTGGTCTCTTCCCCGTGGACTCAGCCGAATTCGAAGACCTGCGCGATGCGATCGACAAGCTGGCCCTCAACGACGCCTCTTTCAGCTTTGAAATGGAAACCTCGGCAGCCCTTGGCTTTGGCTTCCGCTGCGGCTTCCTGGGCCTGCTGCACCTTGAGGTCATCCGCGACCGCATCGAACGCGAATATGACATCGAGCTCATCACCACCGCGCCGTCGGTGATCTATCACGTCTACATGAAAGACGGCGAGATGATCGAGCTGCACAACCCCGCCGACATGCCCGACCCGTCCAAGGTTGACCATATCGAGGAGCCGCGCATCAAGGCGACTATTCTGGTGCCGGATGAATTCCTCGGCGACGTGTTGAAACTCTGCCAGGACCGCCGCGGCATCCAGCTGGACCTGACCTATGCAGGCAGCCGAGCCATGGTCGTCTATGACCTGCCGCTGAACGAGGTTGTCTTTGACTTCTACGACCGCCTGAAATCGGTGACCAAGGGCTATGCCTCGTTCGACTACCAGATGACCGGTTATACCGAGGACAATCTGGTCAAGATGTCGGTGCTGGTGAATGACGAGCCGGTCGACGCGCTGTCGACCATGGTTCACCGCGACCGGGCCGAGATGCGGGGCCGCGCGATGTGCGAAAAGCTCAAGGACCTGATCCCGCGCCACATGTTCAAAATCCCGATCCAGGCCGCCATCGGAGGCAAGGTCATCGCCCGCGAGACCCTGAGCGCCCTGCGCAAGGACGTGACCGCGAAATGCTACGGAGGCGACGCCACGCGGAAACGCAAGCTGCTGGACAAGCAGAAGGCGGGTAAGAAGAAGATGCGCCAATTCGGGAAGGTGGATATCCCGCAGGAGGCATTCATCTCTGCATTGAAAATGGACAGCTAAAAGCTGTTCATTTTTGAGGCGGGTGGGCGAAAGCGGTTGGCGTAGCCAACTGCATGTTATTTAAAAAAATTTCTGCCGATAGAAATCAAAAAAGGCGAGGCATTGATGCTCGCCTTTTGGTCGTTTGATGATGAGATTGCGGCGCCCGATTTATTGGCGCGCAAGAATTCACGCGACTGCGGGAATCTCCGCGTCGAAGTCGTCTGCCGCATCGGCTTCGTCAACATCTGTTGAGCCAGCAACAATGTTCCACTCAGACACTTCCTCTGAGTGCCATTCTTCGTCAGGAATACTGTCAATTAGTGTGGCAGAAGAAGGGACGCGTTCAATGCGAGCCATAGCCGCAAGAATGCTGGCCATGACATCATCCGACACCACGTGCGCTTTCTCGATAACTTGATCCGTCATTGGTTCAGTTCCTTTCCATAGTAATCACCACCATAAGCAACATTAGGGTGGCAATATGGCGCGTACCCGTATCTTTCGTATTTATTCGAGTCAACAGGGTCTTTGATGAGAACCCTTTCCGCTCCAAGAAGTTTTGCATACTCCTCTGCGCAAGTCAAAATCGGCCACAACGCTCTCCCTGCTAGGTAGTTATGCCCGAAAAACCTTTCAACCCACTTAACGGTGAGGTGGGTTCTTGCGTGAGACGGATTGCCCAGCGCGAGCGCCACTAATACCTGCACATCTTCGACTTCTTGCCAAATCGCTAGTTCGAAAAGGTCTTTTCCGGGGCGATACCGAAAATAAAGGCTCTCCCAGCTTTCTGGGAATCCGCTGTGAGTCTCGTTGCCGTAGTGCTTTGGCCATTCCTCAGCGGCAAATTTAAATGCATCGCCTACTTCATCACCAACGATTGAACACAGCGTCAACTTGTCCCAGTGTTTGATACCTCCGCTGCGCAACAACCTCTTGTTGATGCTTTCGACGGTGCGTTTGCGAGCTTCATTGTTCAAAGCGTAGTAGTATGCGTAGTCCATTCAAAAATCTTTTTAAGATTGTACTGCGAAAACTCTAAACACTTTGGGCGAGAAGTGAATAGGTTTTGCTCACGTTTTTTTCTATCCGATGGAAACCAGTTAACACTATGGAGGCGTTTCTTTCTATCAGGTGGTTACTCGCCCGGCGGCACCGCCGGGCCGTGCTGATCGACCCCCGTCAAACCGTAGGTTTGCCTCCGGCAAAACGGGCGGCGCGTTTGCGCCCCGGGGCTCCGCCCGTTCGCGGCTGAATTCGTCCACTGGACGAATCCCGAGACGCCGCTGACCCCCTCGGTCGGTCGCGGCCCCCATCTTTGCTGATCGACTGTAGGGTAGCCTTCAGCCCGCCCTACGGTTGTGGGTGGATGCTCGAATTTCGGAAACACCACAAACGGTGATACACTCCCCCCATTCCAATCAATTGATAAACAGGGGGAATTGTCATGGACCCGCAACTTCGGGCGCAATATGCCATCAACCGGTTTCAGGAATATCACGTCATCATGCGGACAACGCTGTTCAGCTTCGTGGGCATCGCCGCCATCATCAGCTTTGCGTCTGACGGTTACGCTCTGGCACAGGCCATCCTGGTCATCGCCGTCACCATCTATGGCGTTGTGGCAGGTGGTTCGGCCCTGGACGATCTGGAAAGCCTGCGGGACGATATCGATAGGGATTTCGCGCAAACCCACTACGCGCGGGGCATCAAGAAGAAGAATATGAAAGCCCTCAAGCTGATGTCTCACGGGTTGCTCGGCCTGATCGGGCTGGTGCTGCTGATCGCCTCTTTCGTCTGAACTGGTCTACGCCCCTTTTCGGCGGAACCCGTCCACTGGACGAATTCCAGAACGCCCCTCGCGCCCGTGGGCCGTAAGTGGCTGATTGTTTTGTCGGTCACCCGTTGAAGACCGCCCTTAGCCGCGCGGCACCAGATGCAGCCACTGCATCGGAAAACCGCGCCCTTCCGACAGGATAGGCCATTTGAAATCGTCCCCCAGTTTGAGGATTTCATCCATCTCAGAGGTATCGCGGACACTGCCGTCCACATGGGTAACGTGAAAATATTGCTGGCAAAAATCCTCGATGGCTTTCAGCTTGGCGGGGCCGTTCTCTACCATCTGTGGGTGCAGTTCGATCAGGAATTCCGATTGGCGATACTGCGTCAGAAAATCTTCAGTCAGCAGGCTGAATTCCACGCCTTCGATGTCGATCAGAAAGAAAATGTCACGGGGATCTGGGGCAACGGTCGCGATATTCTCGACGGTGTTTTCAAGCGCGTCGCCAAAAACGGCCACGCGGTCGCCAACACCGTTATGCTCCGCCGTCTCTCGGATGACCTCGCGGCCTTTGGCCGAAACCTCAAAGCACCCGCTTTTCTCGAATTTGCCGGTGGACACGAGGCCCACGCCCCAAAAGCCGTCCCCTGCGCCGATATCCACCAGAACGGTTTTGTCCGAGTTGCTTAGAATCCCCAGATTTTGCTGTTCATAGAGGCCGAAGATTTTCGTGGCGGTGTCAGAATGCCCACCCCAGAACGCTTTCTCGGTAAAGCGAAAGCCTTTCATCGGTCCGCAAAGAACCTCGTATCCGCTTTGTTCCAGCACAAACTGTGAAAACTCGCTTCGGAAACGCCGGACGGCACTTTTGAATGCTCGATGTTTTCTCTTGGGAAAGCGCATTCGTGTCTGCTGGCTTTATCTCTGTCGGTTGGAACAGGGTTTCGCTTCCCCTTTTCTATTTCGACTAGACAGGTGTGGGAAGGAAAAAGGCGATCCGCCGGTTTGCGCCGGTTGGGTCGCGCGGTTGAACCTGAACGGTTCGTGAAGTTTACTTTAGGTAAGTTGCATCCGCTACGCGCCCTCCCAATCTGTTAACCAGACAGAAGGAGAGAGCCCATGACCAGATACATGACTGCCGGAGCAGCCGCTTTGGCCACGACCCTCACCCTTGGAACGGCCGCGCTGGCCGATACCACGCCTGACCTGCGCGGTACTTGGCTGGGGTCTTACACGACCGTTCAGCCCAGCCATTACTACAAAGGCGATGAGCCCCGGTTCAATCAGGCCGAATGGATGCTGGATGTGCAGATTCAGGAAGACAACGTCTTTTGGGGTCCCAGCAAGTGGCGCCGCGATGGCGATACCGAATGGAATGAATACGAGGCCACCGGAACCATCAGCCTTGATGGCTCGGGCTCTATCGGCATCGTTGAAACCTCACCGCTGGTGATCGGCGCCAATGCGTTGATCGATGCGCGGTATGAGGACGGCAAGATCTATGCCGATTTCCGTAGCCTGCGGAACGGAACGACCTACAGCACTGTTCTGGAACGTCAGGTGAACTGAAGCGTGTCCGGCCCGGTCGGAATGTAGGGGGTACGGACTGCCGTTGATCCAAGACTGCGGCAGAGTTTAGTAGGTTACCCCGATCGGGTCGGACCGCTTCTCAGCAAACGGAACCAGCGTCTCCACAGGGAGGAGACGGGCCGGGCGGCCAGTTCACCGCCTGCGACAGGATCCAGACCACCCCGCGCAAGAATGCGGCGTTCCTCGGCACGGGTCATCTGGATCTCGCGGACCTTCAGCGCGGCCTCGCGCGCGGTGACATAATTACCGTCCGGCCCAGGTTCCATTCCGGGGATGTTGCGTCCCCTCGACCACATCCCGCGAATGCCCGACAACGGATGTTTCCATCCGATCTCGTCATCATCCTGCAAATTCCAGATCCGGTTCGCCTCGGTGATCGAGACGAGGGCGGCCAGCGGTTTACCGTGACGGGTCAGAATGATCACCTCGCGCGGGTCCTGAGCGCGGGTGACCAGCGTGCCCAGATGGGCGCGGGCGTAGGAAATAGTGCAGCGCATCGGCGAATCTCCGTGTGTACGATTCGAAAGATCAGGGGGCTGAGGGTGGTACAAACCCCGCAATATTCGTCAAAAGGACCGTGCGGTGACCTTTGCTCCTGCAGCATCGGGCAAAAAATGGGCGTTTGACCAAGGTCTGTACATTTCCCGGTTCAAACATACGTGGATTCGAATTTTCTCGGATTATCCACAAAGATTTCCCGCCAGATACTAACAGGTTATCCCCGGCTAATTTTCATGCTGCAGTGCTATTTTCTTGTCCGAAACGGGGCGCAATGCAACAGTCTGATCACCGCACAGGTTCTTCGGAACTTAAGGTGGAACGCAAAGGCCCGGGGGTCTTGGCAGAGAGAACAGATCTTAGGATTTGCGTTGAACTGCAATGGCTTACCGGTGGGTGATCAGCCGAGCGTGAGTGTCTTGCTCAGGTCGGATGGCCACCTTCTCAGAAGGCCGATGCACGCTGCGATGTCCCTTCGGGTGCTGAGCGGCAGCTGCAGTCTCTTAGGGGGCTGGGGCAACTGGATCGGGGTGGTCTTCGGGCCGCGTCGACCCGGTAAGGCGTCAGGAGTGTCCGAAAGGATGCATGCAAAGACCGCGTCTGCGCACCTGACGCCTTTTCCTTTGCCGGATTTCGGTTTCATACAGGCTACCACTCACCCCTGCCGAAAGGGAACGGGGCTCTTCTGCGTGTGCAAAAGAGCCCCGATTTAGCGTCAGATGATGCAATGCCGCGTCTATGCACCTGTAGGGCAAAGATTACCTTGTTCTGATGGCTTTCGCAACCATATCTTGCGCTGTGCTCTGCGATTGCCGCAAGATAGGGGGCTTACAGGCTTTCCTGCACATCCGTAGCGGCACTCTGGATGGCGTCCCCGGCCTTTTCGATATCCTTGCCGGCACCTTTCGCGGTTTCACAGGCGGTCAGTGCAAACAGGCTCAGGCCAATCAGAATTACGCGGATCATGTTCGTCTCCTTGATGCTCGATCACATTTCGGTAGCATCATTCCGCTGACCGAACCAGTGTCAGGCCGCGTCATTTCCGCAGAACAACTCGTAGACGACTTCGAGCATGCGGCGCGGACGGTCGTCAGCAAGACGGTAGTAGATGGCTTTGCCTTCCCTGCGGGGCGTGACCAGCCCTTCCAGCCGTAAGCGGGAAAGCTGTTGTGAAACAGCGGCTTGTCTTGCGGATAAAAGCTCTTCCAATTCCGTGACGGATTTTTCGCCGGACACAAGGTGGCACAAGATCATCAATCGGCCTTCATGGCTTATTGCCTTGAGGAAATTGGACGCGCGCGTTGCGTTATTGACCATGCGGTCGAAATCTTCTTGTGACATGTCTTGAGACAGCTGGGGAAGGGCCATCGATTGTATTCCTTGCGAACCCGTTGGCCGGGTGTTGTTTCCATAGCGAGAAGTGCTGTGAGTGCGAACTCCTTCAGTACATGTTTCGTACATTTATTACTATATGCATGAATCAAAATACCGTGATAAACGAAAGGGGAACCATTGTTGATTTTCCCCGTAAGCGAAGTGTCAGCGGACCGCGTTAAGAACTCGTCGCTTGATCCTGCCCGGAAACAATACTGGAATCCAACTTCGGTTTGAGCCCGATCCACATTCAGTCAGCGTTCTCACTCGCCCCCCCTTGCAGCCTCTCGTAGCCGACACTAAGACTCAGGTAACACTTGTTGGGATATTGTCCCGATCCATAGCAAAACAGGCAGGTTACGAATGTTCGATCCCGTAGATACCTACATGAATACGCTTGTTCCCATGGTCGTTGAGCAGACCAGCCGGGGCGAGCGCGCTTATGATATTTTCTCCCGCCTGCTGAAAGAGCGGATCATCTTCATCAACGGCCCGATTCATGACGGGATGAGCCACCTTGTTGTGGCACAATTGCTGCACCTCGAGGCGGAAAACCCGAACAAGGAAATCTCGATCTACATCAATTCGCCCGGCGGCGTGGTGACCAGTGGTTTGTCGATTTACGACACAATGCAGTACATCAAGCCGAAATGTTCGACGTTGGTGATCGGTCAGGCGGCTTCGATGGGATCCGTTCTGCTGGCCGGTGGTGAAAAAGGAATGCGCTTTTCGCTGCCCAACAGCCGTATCATGGTGCATCAGCCCAGCGGCGGATACCAAGGCCAGGCCAGCGACATCATGATTCACGCGGCCGAGACGCAAAAGCTGAAAGATCGCCTGTATGACATCTATGTGCGCCATACCGGGCAAACGAAAAAGGCGGTTGAAAAGGCACTGGATCGCGACAATTTCATGAGCCCGGAAGAAGCGAAAGACTGGGGTCACATCGACGAAATCGTTGAAAACCGTGCGAAAATGGACACGGAAGAGGCCTGAGGCCAAGTCCCCGCGCCACCGGCGCGGGGGTCATTTTGAGATTGTAGCCGCCAGAGTGCTGGCCTAAGCTGCACAAACAGGTGTAAGCGCTCCCGGAAACTGGGGGCAGGGACGAAGCCCGAAAGGTAGATCATGGCGACGAATTCAGGCGGCGACGGGAAAAACACGCTCTACTGCAGCTTCTGCGGCAAAAGCCAGCATGAAGTTCGTAAGCTGATCGCGGGCCCGACCGTTTTCATCTGTGATGAATGTGTTGAGCTGTGCATGGACATCATCCGTGAAGAGACCAAGGCCAGCGGGCTGAAGTCGTCTGACGGTGTCCCAACACCCAAAGACATCTGCGAGGTTCTGGACGATTACGTGATCGGTCAAGCCACCGCAAAGCGTGTTTTGTCGGTTGCGGTTCACAACCACTACAAGCGTCTGAACCATGCGCAGAAAGCGGGCAGCGATATCGAGCTGGCAAAGTCGAATATCCTGTTGATCGGACCCACCGGCTGCGGCAAGACGCTTCTGGCACAGACGCTGGCGCGTATTCTGGACGTTCCGTTTACCATGGCAGATGCCACCACGCTGACCGAAGCCGGTTACGTGGGTGAAGATGTGGAAAACATCATCCTCAAGCTGTTGCAGGCCAGCGAGTACAACGTCGAACGCGCGCAACGCGGCATCGTTTACATCGACGAGGTCGACAAGATTACCCGCAAGTCCGAAAACCCCTCGATCACACGCGATGTGTCGGGTGAGGGCGTACAGCAGGCTCTGTTGAAGCTGATGGAAGGGACTGTGGCAAGTGTTCCGCCGCAAGGCGGGCGCAAGCATCCGCAGCAGGAGTTCCTGCAGGTGGATACCACCAATATCCTGTTCATCTGCGGTGGGGCCTTTGCGGGGCTGGACAAGATCATTGCGCAGCGTGGCAAGGGCTCGGCCATGGGCTTTGGGGCTGATGTGCGCGACAATGATGATCGCGGTGTGGGCGAGATATTCAAAGATCTGGAGCCCGAAGACCTGCTTAAATTTGGTCTGATCCCGGAATTCGTCGGCCGTTTGCCGGTTCTGGCGACGCTGGAGGATCTGGACGAAGATGCGCTGGTTACCATCCTGACCAAACCCAAGAACGCTTTGGTCAAGCAGTATCAGCGCTTGTTCGAACTGGAAGATGTGGAACTCGACTTCACGGATGATGCTCTGAAAGCGATTTCCAAGAAGGCCATCGAGCGCAAAACCGGTGCACGGGGTCTGCGGTCGATCCTGGAAGATATTCTGCTGGATACCATGTTCGAATTGCCGGGTATGAAGAATGTCAGCGAAGTTGTGGTGAACGAAGAAGCGGTGACCTCGGAGTCGCAGCCGCTGTTCATCTATGCAGACGCTGCTCCGGAATCGGTGTCGGCTGGGTAAGATCGGTTAAGGGGGGCTCTGCCCCCGTCGCCCTTCGGGCGCCTCCCCCGAGGTGTTTTTAGCCAGATAAACTGGGGATCTTTCGTTCGCGCCACGGACGCATTTTCATTCAGGCGTTGAGGCTTTTTAGTTTTCAAACATCAAAGGTGACGGATCATGGCGATTCAACGCATTTCCACGGGAAGTGAGTTCGAGGCAAAAGTAGGGTACTGCCGCGCAGTTGTCGCGGGCGGCTGGGTTCACGTGGCCGGCACAGTCGGACAGGGTGAAGGTGTGGTCGAGCAATGCCGGTCGGCGCTTGCCGTCATCGAAAAGGCTTTGAAAGACACGGGCGCAGGATTTGAGGACGTGGTTCGGGTCACCTACATGTTACAGGATCGCAGCGAATTCGAACCGTGCTGGCCGATCCTGGCCGAGACCTTTGGAGCCAACCCACCGGCGGCGACAATGATCGAATGCGGTTTGATCGATCCGAAGTTCAGGATCGAGATCGAAGTGACCGCCTTTTTGCCTGAGTGACGCAGGCGGGTTATGGGGCACTGGACCTTGGCGAGCCTTTGGTCCATACCTTTCGTCGACGAAATGCCGGAGGCACCCGATGGGAATCCTGAACAGTCTTTTGCGAGCCGTGACCTGGTGGAACGGGTCGACTTTGAATACTCAGATCTACACTGCGCGCAAAGGCGTGAAAGTGGGCGAAGACAATGAAGGCAACGTGTTCTATCGCAACGCCGATGACAGCAAGCGTTGGGTGATTTTCAATGGCGAGGCCGAAGCCAGCCGGGTTGATCCGGAATGGCATGGCTGGTTGCATCGTACCTGGGATGAACCCCCGACGGATAAACCGCTGCCGCATAAATCCTGGGAAAAACCACATCAGGAAAACCTGACCGGCACTGCGCTGGCCTATGCTCCTGCCGGATCGCTGCGTCGCGCAGAGCCGGTTGAGCGCAAGGACTATGAGGCCTGGAGCCCGGAATAAACGAGGCGAAAATGTCGACCCATAACTGGACCGAAGTTCTTGTCGGCGGCGTCGTATTGGCCGGTGCCCTGGCATTTGGCGTTTACGCCAGCCAATCGACCGGCTTGTCGCAAGGTGCCGCTGGTTACGAGTTGGGCGCGTCTTTCAGGTCGCTGGAAGGTGTGGGTGTCGGCACGGATGTGCGCCTTGCCGGTGTCAAGATCGGAACCGTGACGGGTGTCAGTCTAAACCCCGATACCTACCGCGCGGACACGACTTTTACAATTGCCGACGGGATTCTGGTGCCGGACGACAGCGCTGTTGTGATTTCTTCGGAAGGGTTGTTGGGGGGCAATTTTGTCGAGGTTATGCCCGGCGGATCACCGTTTTTCTTCGATCCGGGTGACGAGATTGAGGATACGCAGGGCGCGGTCAGCCTGATCTCGCTTCTAGTCAAATTCGTGGCTGGGGATGGCGGCGAATGATGCGCGCTGCTTTGATTGCCCTGTTGTTGACAGGCAGCGGTGCAGCCGCGCAGCAGAAGGTTCAATCCGGCCCCGGTGCAATGCTGCGTGGGCTGGATAAAGTCAGTGGTCAGACCGTCGACGTCGAAATGCGGACCGGCCAGACCGAAGCTGTTTTTGGACTGGATGTCGCCCTGGGTGATTGCCGCTATCCTGTAGACAACCCGACCGGCGATGCGTTTGCCTATCTGACCATCTGGGAGACCGGCAAGGCAGATCAGTTGTTTGATGGCTGGATGATCGCGACGTCACCCGCTCTGAACGCTTTGGATCACGCGCGTTATGACGTTTGGGTCATTCGCTGTATCACGCCCGCTGCGGATTGATTGAGTGGCGCCGTGAAATCGGCGCTGAGATTCAGGGCCTCTTCCAGCTCTTTCTTGTAAGCGCTGCGCGGGATTTCGATGGCACCCAACGAGGCCAGATGCGCGGTCAGGAACTGCGTGTCAAACAGGTGAAACCCGGTTTGCCGCAGGCGGTCCACAAGGTAGGCAAGGGCGATTTTCGAGGCGTCTGTGCGTCGTGAAAACATGCTTTCACCAAAGAAGGCGGCCCCTAGGGTCACGCCGTAGACGCCACCCACAAGTGTGGTGTTGTCCCAAACCTCCAGCGAATGCGCATGGCCTGTTCGGTGTAGCTGACGATAGAGGTCGTGCAGTTCGGCATTGATCCATGTGTCGGCCCGGTCAGCGCAACCATCGACGACACCAGAAAAATCCTGATCGATCGAAATTTCGAAACCGCAATTTCGAATTCGTCGTGAAAGGCTGCGTGAGATGTGGAACCCGTCCAGTGGAAAAATCCCGCGAAACTTTGGGTCGACCCAGAATAGTTCGGGATCATCGCGATGTTCGGCCATCGGAAAGATGCCGATGGAATACCCATGCAGCAGAAGTTCGGGGGACAAGCTCATGTCGGGTACGAGTGAACCGGAGGGCACGTGCCCTCCGATCCTACAGGGTTATTGTTCCATATGCTCCGCAAGCCAACGCTCCAGCCAGTGGATGTTGTATTCGCCGCTGTGCAGATCAGGTTCCTGCAGCAGGGCGTGGAACAGTGGAACCGTGGTGTCGATACCGTCGACAATCAACTCTCCCAGAGCGCGCTCAAGACGCGCCAGTGCTTCGGCCCGGTCGCGACCCTGAACGATCAGCTTGGCGATCAGAGAGTCGTAGTAGGGCGGGATCGAGTAGCCGTCATAGAGGGCTGAATCCATCCGCACGCCCAGACCACCCGGCGCGTGATACGCGGTAATCTTGCCGGGGCAGGGCGAGAAGTTGGGTAGCTTTTCGGCGTTGATCCGAACCTCAATGGCGTGGCCGTTGATCTCCAGATCGTCCTGACCAAACGACATGTCCTCTCCAGCGGCGACCAGGATTTGTTCGCGGACCAGATCGACGCCGAAGATGCCTTCGGTGACGGGGTGTTCCACCTGAAGACGGGTGTTCATTTCGATGAAATAGAACTCACCATTCTCATAAAGGAACTCGATGGTGCCCGCGCCGATATAGTTGATCTTGGCGACTGCGTCGGCGCAAATCTTTCCGATCTTGGCGCGTTCTTCAGGGGTGATGCAGGGGCCGGGGGCCTCTTCAAACACTTTCTGGTGACGACGCTGCAGCGAGCAATCGCGTTCGCCCAGATGGACCGCCTTACCTTTGCCGTCACCAAAGACCTGAATCTCGATATGGCGCGGCGTGGTCAGGTATTTCTCGATATAGACCTCGTCATTGCCAAAGGCAGCTTTGCCCTCGGCACGCGCGGTCATGAAGGCGCTTTCCATCTCATCAGCGGTCTGCGCGACTTTCATGCCGCGCCCGCCGCCGCCAGCGGTGGCCTTGATGATGACAGGATAGCCGAATTCCTCACCGATGCGTTTGGCGTCTTCCAGCGTCGGAACGCCGCCATCGGACCCCGGCACGCAAGGCACGCCCAGTTCCTTCATCGTATCCTTGGCGGTGATCTTGTCGCCCATGACACGGATGTGCTCGGCGGTGGGGCCGATGAAGGTGATGCCGTGATCTTCGACGATCTGCACGAATTCCGCGTTTTCGGACAGGAAGCCGTAGCCGGGGTGGATCGCCTGGGCGCCGGTGATTTCACAGGCCGAGATGATCGCGGGCACCGACAGATAGCTTTGCGGGCTGGGCGGAGGTCCGATGCAGACCGATTCGTCGGCCATACGTACATGCATCGCGTCGCTGTCGGCGGTGGAATGGACGGCGACCGTCTTAATCCCCATCTCGCGCGCGGCGCGGATGACGCGCAGGGCAATCTCGCCTCGGTTGGCAATCAGGATCTTGTCGAACATGGGCCCGCCTTACTCGATGATGACCAGAGGGGTGCCGAATTCCACAGCGTCGCCGTCGCCGACCAGAATGCGCTTGATCGCGCCCGACTTGGGGGCGTGGATGTGGTTCATGGTTTTCATCGCTTCGACGATCAGCAGCGTGTCGCCTTCGGACACCGATGCGCCCACCGAAATGAATGCTGGCGCGCCGGGCTCGGGCTGCATGTAAACCGTACCAACCATGGGCGAGGTCACAGCACCAGGATGGCTGGCCGGGTCTTCCTGCGCCGCAGGGGCTTCGGCCGCAGCCGGAGCAGCCGCCGGAGCAGCCACAGGGGCCGGTGCTGCAGCAGGTACCGCAACCTGAACCGGAGCGGCGGCAGTCTGTGTCATCCGGCTGACGCGGACATTCAGGCTATCATCGTCGCCATATTCGCGCATGACTTCCAGTTCGGTCAGGTCGTTTTCGCGCAGCAATTCGGCCAGAGCCTTGATGAACGCCACATCCGCTTCGTGTTTGGTATCTGTCATGAGTGTCCTCGACGGTTCCCCTTTGGCCCGTCTGTTTTCTGCGGGCTCTGATCAAATTACGCAGGGTTATAGGCCAAGCAGCCGTGCATGAAAAGCGCCGACTCGCACCATCGTGGGCGGGATTCCTGCATAATTTAAAGGGTTGCTCGGGTCAGAGGGGCATCCCTGACAGTTTGGCGACAAGTTCGGGCAATTTGCGTGCGCCGAATTTCTCAAGCAGGCGCGCGCGATAGGCTTCGATCGTGCGGTAACTCAGCCCAAGTTCGACGCCGATTTCCTTGGCGGACAGGCCGCGGCAGGACAGTATCGCGACTTCGCGTTCACGAACGGTCAATTCGACAATTGGGCGTTCTTCCGAGATGTCGGAAAAGCTCCAGATTCCATGGCGGAATGGGTCATCAGGGGTGAGGGATCTGCCACGGGCGCGGCACCAGAACAGATCACCATTGCGCCGGCGCATGACGCGCTCATCGGTGTAGTATCCCGTGTCACGCATTACCTGAAGGCTGCGTTGCCCGATCCTCTCCCAATCGGCCACTGATGGATAGAGGTGCAGCAAGGGCATGTTGCGGTACTCGGCTTCCTCTCCGCCGAAGGTACGTGCGAATTGCAGATTGCAGCGCCGGATGATCCGGTTTTCCAGTTCAACAAGCCCTATGGGCGCATATTCAAAGGCGGGGTCACTCATTCGTATATCGTGCCGGGAAACCACGCGGAAATGAAGGGGGGACGCGATTTCTTGTAACCAAAGAGGCACGGTTCCGGCGCTGGTTACCCGCCGAAGCTGTGAAAGTTGTAAATCTGATCTGAAAATCCATGATTAACTTGCCGTAATTTATAGTATGTTCTGAAAACAAATGATGATCAAAATCAGAGAATTGCGAATATGCGCGATATGTTGACAGGAAGCCGCATTCGCGAGCGGCGGCAGATCGCAGGGCTGCGGCAGGCAGAACTGGCGCGAATGGCTGGAATTTCCGCGTCTTATCTGAACCTGATCGAACACAACCGCCGCCGGATCGGGGGCAAGTTGCTGGTGGACATTGCGTCGGCGTTGTCGGTTGAACCTTCTGTCCTGACCCAGGGGATTGAGGCGACACTTGTGTCGGCCTTGCGAGAGGCGGCAGATGATGCGGTCGGGCAGCAGGCCGAAGTGGACGGGTTGGAGGAGTTTGCCGGGCGCTTTCCCGGATGGGCCGGGGTTCTTGCGCAGATGCATCGCCGGGTTGTGTCGCTTGAGCGGACTGTCGAGATTCTTTCAGACCGCCTGACCCACGACCCTCATTTGGCGGCTTCTATGCACGAAGTGCTGTCCACCGCGGCCGCGATTCGGTCAACGGCGGCCATTCTTGCGGATACTGAAGACATCGAAGCCGAATGGCGCGAGCGATTTCACAAGAACCTGCATCAGGATGCAGAGCGGTTGGCAGGCAGTTCAAAGGCGCTGGTGACATTTCTGGACGAAAGCGACTCGTCCGTGGATCCGCGCGGTGTTCCGCTTGAGGAGGTCGAAGCTTTCTTTGACACACGTGGGTACAGGTTTCCGGAATTGGAAGAAGGGGAAGATATCGATGCCGTTGATTTGAGCGCTCTGAACACGCCGGCCGCGCGAACGGTGGCACGTGAGGTTCTTAAGATGTGTCGTGCGGATGCGCGGGCTTTGCCGATGGATGCCCTCAGATCGATGTTACAGGACGGCGAGCCTGACCCGGTTGAACTGGCGCATCAGTTCTCGGTTGATGTTGCTGCCGTGCTCAGACGGCTTGCGTTTTTGCCTGATGAAAGGTTGACGCGACCCGCCGGCATGGCGTTGTGCGATGCGTCCGGCAGTATATTGTTTCTCAAGTCAATTCCGGGTTTTGCCTTGCCAAGACATGGCGAGGTTTGTCCGCTATGGCCGTTGTTTACGGCATTGAGCCGCCCGTTGGTTCCCGTGCGCAAACGGGTGGTTCAGATGGGGCGGGCCTCGGCTGAGTTCGAGTGTTTTGCTTATGCCTGGCCTCATACGGTGTCGGGATACGATCAGGAGCCCGCTTATCGCTCGGTCATGCTCATTCGTCCGGTGAAAGAAGTTTCAAAGAGCACACCGATCACCGAGGTCGGGCCGAATTGCCGCGTCTGTCCCAGCGATGCATGCAAAGCCCGCCGCGAGCCGTCGATTCTGAGCGAAGGTTTTTGACACTTTCCCGGCAGAGCGCTTAATCTGACGGGGACCGGTCCCGGGATGGAAGGCCGGTTAGGGGAGGAAATGAAAATATGAGCCGTAAGGTTCTGTTGATCGAGGACGAGCCGAACATTGCCGAGGCAATCCGGTTCCTGCTGACCCGTGAGGGCTGGCAGGTCGATACGCATGGCGATGGATCGGATGCCGTTCAGGTGATTCAGGGGGCACAGCCTGATCTGGTCATTCTGGACGTCATGCTGCCAGGCAAAAGCGGCATGGATATTCTTAAGGATATCAGAAAGATGGAAGAACTGGCAGGCTTGCCGGTTTTGATGCTGACGGCGCGCGGGCAATCGCGTGACCGCGAGATGGCCGAAAACGCGGGCGTCAGCCGTTTCATGACCAAGCCGTTTTCAAATGCCGAAGTGCTGACGGCGGTGCGGGATCTTCACGCGCAGGCGACACGATTATGATGTCTGGCGAGGGCAACAAGGACAAACCGCCGGGCACAAGGTCCTCGCTTTTTCTGGAACGTCAAAGCTATCGCCGCCGCAGGCTGACGGATGCCGCGCGGCTTTTGCCCTTCTTGGGGGCGGCGCTGTTGGCGCTTCCATTGCTTTGGCCAGACCGATCCAGTGGGGATGCGGCCGTCCCTTTGTCTTCGGCAATGTCTTACATCTTCGTCTGCTGGGGCGCGTTGATCCTGGTCGGGCTGATCTTTGGCCTTGCTGCCCGCCGCATGAGCGCGCGCGAGGAACGTGACGCGGGCGCAGAGTGATGGCCACAATCAACGTTCTGATCCTGGTTTGCCTTGGCTATGTCGTCTTTCTGTTTGCGGTGGCCTTTGCCGCTGATCGCATGGCTGCGGCGGGGCGGGGCAAGTGGCTGCGCTCACCTCTGATCTATACGTTGTCGCTGTCGATTTATTGTACGGCTTGGACGTTCTATGGCGCGGTGGGCAACGCTGCGCGATCCGGGTTGGAGTTTGTCACCATTTACCTGGGGCCGACGCTGGTGATGGTCAGCTGGTGGTGGGGATTGCGCAAGCTGGTGCGGGTTGGACGTAGTCAGAGGGTGACCTCAATCGCCGACCTGCTGTCATCACGCTATGGCAAGTCGAACACGCTGGCTGTATGCGTCACCATTCTGGCGGTGCTTGGCGGAACACCCTACATCGCGCTGCAACTGCAATCGATCACATTGTCTTTTTCGATCTTTGCCGAAGCCGACCCATCGGGTCTGTATCGCGAAGGCTCCAGCGTATTCTGGGTCGCTGCCGGGCTGGCCGTTTTTGCCATTCTCTTCGGGACGCGCAATCTGGACGTGAATGAACGCCACCATGGCGTGGTCACGGCCATTGCCGTGGAAGCCGTTGTCAAACTGTTCGCGCTGATCGCCGTGGGCGTGTTCGTGGTGTGGGGCGTTGCCGGTGGCATTGGCCCGATGATGGAGCGGATCGACGCCTCGGAAATCGGGCAATGGAATGTCGATGCCGGGCGCTGGACGACCTTTATCTTTCTGTCTGCTGCCGCCTTCATCTGCCTCCCGCGTATGTTTCAGGTGATGGTGGTGGAAAACGATGATGAGGGCCACCTTAGAACCGCGGCCTGGGCTTTTCCGCTTTATCTGCTGTTGATGAGCCTGTTTGTCGTGCCCATTGCGGTCGTTGGTCTGGATCTGCTGCCGGAAGGTGCCAATCCCGACCTGTTCGTGCTGACTGTGCCGCTGTCGCAGGGCAATGACTGGTTGGCTATGCTGTCCTTTATCGGTGGGTTTTCGTCTGCGACCTCGATGGTCATCGTCAGCGCCATGGCCCTGTCGACGATGGTGTCGAACCATGTGGTTATGCCCATCTGGCTGAATACGCATGAAGGCACGGGGTCGGTTTCGGGGGATGTGCGCAATATCGTTTTGATGGCGCGCCGCGTGTCAATCGCGGCCATCATGGCGTTGGGGTATTTCTATTACCGGCTGTCCGGTGGTGGTGCGGCGCTGGCTTCGATCGGGCTGATTGCATTTGCCGGTATCTCGCAGATTCTGCCCGCTCTGGTCGGTGGGCTGTTTTGGCGGGGGGCAACTCGAACCGGGGCTCTGGTTGGTCTGACTGTTGGCTTTGTGCTGTGGATATACACGCTACTGTTGCCCGGAATGGGCGGGGCGTGGATGCCCGATACCGTGTTGCAGAACGGGCTGTTTGGCCTCAGTTGGCTGCGCCCTCAGGCTCTGTTCGGGATCGAAGGGATCGACCCCATGGTCCACACAGTGATGTGGTCGCTGTCGCTGAATACGATTGCCTTTTGCGTGGCCTCTCTGCTGAGCTTTCCCAGCCCGCTGGAGCGTTTGCAGGGCGCGCAGTTCGTCAATGTGTTCGATCACTCGGTCTCGCCCCGGGGCTGGTCCGGCTCGGTGGCGCAAAGCGAAGACCTGATGATCATGACCCAGCGTATTCTGGGCACCGGTCCCGCGCAGGCGTTCTTTCAGGCCGAGGCAGAAGAACAGGGTAGCCGCTCGCACCTGCCGGAGCCGACGCCGGGTTTTCTCAACCGTCTGGAACGAGAGTTGAGCGGGTCGGTTGGCACGGCGACAGCGCATGCGATGATCGGTCAGATCGTGGGGGGATCATCGGTTTCGGTTGAAGATTTGCTGGCGGTGGCGGATGAATCGGCGCAGCTGCTGGAATACTCCGGTCAGTTGGAAGAGAAATCGTCGGAACTCAGCCGCACGGCGCGTCAACTGCGCGAAGCGAACACCAAGCTCACGCAGATTTCCGAGCAAAAGGACAGCTTCCTGAGTCAGGTCAGCCACGAATTGCGCACGCCGATGACCTCGATCCGGGCGTTTTCCGAGATCATGCGCGACACGGAAGGCCTGAGCAGCGAAGAACAGACCCGCTATGCCGCGATCATCCATGATGAGGCGTTGCGTCTGACCCGGCTTCTGGACGATTTGCTGGACTTGAGCGTTCTTGAAAACGGGCAGGTCAACCTGAACCTCAGCGATGACAGTCTGCGTTCGGTTCTGGATCGTGCCGTATCCAGCGCGTTGGCCGGGGCCGACCGGAAAATCACTGTCCGGCGGACCTTTACGGCGGAACGTATTCCCCTTCATACAGATCTGGACCGGTTGGGGCAGGTGTTCATCAACCTGATCTCGAACGCACAAAAATATTGCGACGCGGACGAGCCGGTATTGATCATTTCAGCCCACGATGTTGGCGGTCGGGTCATCGTGGATTTCATCGACAATGGCAGCGGTATTCCGCCCGGCGCTCGCTCGATGGTGTTTGAAAAATTCGCCCGCGTCGGCGTCGACAAGGCTGGTGGCGCGGGTCTGGGGCTGGCCATCTGTCGGGAAATCATGCAGCGGCTGGGGGGCGAGATCACCTATCTGCCCGGACAGGGCGGTGCGGCGTTCCGGGTCAGCTTGCCGCTGGCCTTTCAGCAGGCTGCGCAGTGACACGGCTGTAAAGAACTTCGTAACGCTCGGCACGTTAAACCGGTTGCCAGTTGCTGGAACAATTGGTGATCAGGCATCATGTCACAAACCGTCAGCGCCGCTTTGGCGCGTAAACTGTCTGCCGGACAAAAAGACCTGGGGGATCGCCCGCGTTCGATCTTGCGGGCGATGCGTTTGGGATTTGCACGGGCGGCGGGCGACCAGCTGAACCTGCCCCTGGCGGTTATCGGGGCCAAGCAGTCCAGCCGCTCTCGGGAAGATCTGGCCGACACCATGGGTCAGGATTGGCTGCTGTTGGTGTTTGACGGTCCGGAAGGCCGCGCTGCGGTATGTCTGGACCCACAGGTGGTATCCACAATTGTGCAAACCCAGACGATCGGCGAAGTGCTGCCCGGCGACCCCGACCCAAGGGCCTTCACCGACACGGACGCGGCCATGGTGGCACCATTTATCGAAGCCGCGCTGACCTTGTCCGCTGGTTTGGTTGATGCCGCGGTCGATCATGTTTGGCTGACGGGACTTGAGTTTTCGGCGCGGGCAGAGGATGCGCGCAGCTTGTCGTTGGCCATGTCCGAGGATGCCTATCGCGTCTTTGATCTGACAGCTGATCTGGCGAACGGGGTTCGGCAGGGGCAAATTGCAATCTTTCTTCCAGACCATCCTGTTGTTTTGGACAACGCCGAGGAAATCACGGAACCAGCCGGGCCGCGAATTGAGCAGTCATCAGGCGTTGTCCGGGCTGAGTTGAATGCCGTTTTGTGTCGGATGTCGGTGCCATTATCCGAACTGTCAGCGATGCAAACCGGAAGTGTATTGCCCTTGCGCGGTGCTCGACTGGACCGAACCGAGATATTGACCATCGACCGGGCAAGAACGGGCGTCGGCCGCCTTGGTCAGTGCGGCGGTCTGCGCGCGGTTCGTTTGAACGAACATGCGCTCCCGCCTGCCTTGTCGGGGGCTGACGCGCAGGAATTTATTGAGAGCAGGGGGAGAACGCAGTCGCAGGATCATCTGGATGAGCCAGTTGTCAGCGCGGACGATCTGATGCCTCGGGCTGAGGCGTTCGAGCCAGTGGACAGCGAGCTTCTATTGGATGATTCCGAGCGTATGGTCGCGGAGATTTCGCAATTGGCTGGTCTGGACACAGCCAATTTAAACAGCGGTAGTGATTAAGGATCAGTCTGCTTTGCTGCGGATGTGGTCCAGGGCCGGGCGCAGGTTTTCCAGTTGATACCCGGCATTTGTTGTCGCGCTCAGAATGTCGTCCGTACTCATGTGGTCGCATTGGCCAAGCGCCCAGACTACAGAACACCGCGTGCCCGAGGCGCAATAGGCCAGAACCGGGCCGGTGCAGCCTTCGGCCATATCGCGCTGCCGCTGCACATTCTCTGGTGTCATGGTCTGGTGGGTCAGCTCCAGCACCTCGTATTCCATACCCGCCGCGCGCACGGCTTCACCGATCGCGTCCGATTGCATGATCGCGGGAACTTCCACATTGGGCCGGTTGCAAATCACCTTGACGAAGCCAGCCGCGGCAATTGCCGGGACGTCCTCGACAGTGATCTGTGGCGAGACTGAATAGCGGGGGGTGATCGGTCGAATCTCCATGCTAATTCCTTAGGCCGCGTTTGCAGCTCTGTCCAGTTGCGCGCTCAGCGGTGGCGCCACGAACATGCCCGCAGCCATCGCGGCCAGAAAGACCAAACCACCGAACCCGCCATAACTCAGTGAGGCCATTGCGGGCCCGGGGCACAGTCCGGCCAACCCCCAGCCCATTCCGAACAGGACCGAACCCACGACCAGTCGACGATCTACTTCAGGTTTTGCGGGCGAAGGAAAATTGTTGCCGGTCAGGGCTTTGCGCCCGGTCGTTATCCTCCAGGCTAAAAGCATCGGCAGGATGGCCCCGCCCATCACAAAGGCCAGTGTCGGGTCCCAATTTCCGAAAACATCCAGCCAGCCCTGAACTTTTGTCGTGTCTGTCATGCCCGAGATCAACAATCCGGCACCAAACAGTGATCCGGCGAGCAGAGCAATGAAAAGGCGCATCAGATCAGCCCCCAAACATGGCGCAGCAGGACGAGCGTTACGCCCCCGGCGAGGATATAGAAAACGGTGGCCACAATGCCGCGCAGCGAAAACCGAGAGATGCCGCACACCCCGTGACCCGAGGTGCAGCCATTGGCAATACGTGTGCCGACGCCGACAAGCAGGCCGGCCACTACAACAATGCCCAAATTGTGGGTCAGATGCGTTTGGACCTCGGGCGCGATCAGCGGGCGCAGCAGCAGCGGCATTCCGATAAGCCCCGCAATGAAGGCCAACCGCTCGGCCAGTGTGTCGCGGGCACTGCCGTCGACAAGACCGCCAAGAATGCCGCTCGCGCCCATGATCCGGCCATTTCCAAGCAGGTACACAGCGCCGCCCAGGCCAATCAGCAGACCGCCGCACAGCCCCAAAATCCACTCGATGTTCATGTGGCAGTTTCCTTTTGAACTGAATTGCCCTGCGTCAGAGCTTGTTGATCGGCAGTTTCAGAAAGACATCACCTTCCTCATCCGCCGGAGGCATCTGTCCTGCCCGCATATTCACTTGCAGCGAGGGCAGAATCAGGCGCGGCATGGCCAGGGTCGCGTCCCGCGCGTCGCGCATCTCCACGAATTCTTCGATGCTGCGCCCTTGGCCGATATGAACGTTAAGCGCCTTTTGTTCGCCTACCGTCGTTTCCCATGCGTATTCGTCGCGGCCCGGCGCTTTGTAGTCGTGTCCGACATAGATGCGTGTTTCGTCCGGCAGTGACAGGATTTTCTGGATGGATTCGAACAGCGTGGCTGACGACCCTCCAGGAAAATCGCAGCGCGCAGTTCCGAAATCGGGCATGAACAGCGTGTCACCCACAAATGCGGCGTCCCCAATCACATAGGTCAGGCAGGCCGGGGTATGTCCCGGGGTGTGCAGTACATCGCCGCGCATCTGGCCGATATGAAAGCTGTCGCCTTCCGAGAACAGCGCATCGAACTGACTGCCATCGCGCTGGAACTCGGTTCCTTCGTTGAAAACCTTGCCAAAGGTGTCCTGCACGGTAACGATCTGCGCGCCAATTCCGATTTTGCCGCCCAGTTCCTGTTGCAGGTAGGGGGCAGCAGACAGGTGATCGGCGTGGACATGGCTTTCCAGAACCCATTCGACCTTGAAATCGTTACTGCGCACATAATCGATGATCTGATCTGCCGACGTCGTCGCCGTCCGCCCCGAGGCATGATCGAAATCCAAAACACTGTCGATGATGGCGCAGGCACGCCCCTGAGGTTCGTGAACAACGTAGGACACAGTGAAGGTCTGATCGTCAAAAAAGGCTTTCACTGCGGGTGTCATTTTTTCCTCCGTCTTGGTTGCTTGCATCATATATGTAAATTGGAATGTGATACAACCGGCAATCTGTATTTGATGCCGGTCAAGGCATTCACCATTAATTTGGCTTAAACTTTAATCCATTCGCGCCGGATTGCCGAAATCACGATTTTTGCAGGCAATATCCCGCACAATTCCAGGTTAATTTTTTCGGGTCTTATTCCCGTTACCTATATCTGGAATACTGGCAACACTTGGGAGGATATTATGACAGCAAATGGTCTTTATTCCGAAGCTGAGCAACTTGAACAAAAGCTCAGGAATGCGTGCCTGGAAACGCGTTTGGCGCTTCAGCCGAGTGTTAGCAAGGTTGTCGACCGAATGCGACAGCAGGGGATGCATGTGCCGTCCCGTCTGCGACGTCTGGACGCCGCATTATGTGATGACGCGATTGAAGCGCAGTTTGATAACTTGCCGATCTGAATCAAACGGTCATCCGAAGGAGATCCCGAGGATGACCAGCATCAATCCAATGACCGACAGGAACAATGAGGCCAGGTTCCAGGGCAATACGCCCTGAACGGTCGCGCGCAATTCGTCATCCGACAAACCGGCCTTGCGCGCTTTCATCACGCGAAGAATACACCAGACCAGACCGGCGAGCCCGGCCAGAGACAGGGCCGCACCGCCCCAGGTGATGAATTCGAACATGGTGCCCCACATTTCCTCGTGAACTGCCCCCGCGCTTAACGGATCGGAACAGGTCGTACAAGGGCGCTTGGGGATTGGGTGCTTGCGACCCGGGCGGCAGCACTGTATCCGGCAACCTGCATCAGATTTTCAGCCTTTGGGAGAGACGCATATGGAAGACATCACCGAAGATCAGGCCGCCGCCAACTATCGCGTGACCGCAGGCGAGTTGCGCCAGTTCATCGAACGGTTCGAGCGTCTGGATGCGGAGAAAAAGGATCTGGCAGAGCAGCAGAAAGAAGTCATGGCCGAAGCCAAAGCGCGCGGCTACGACACCAAAGTCATGCGCAAGGTGATCGCGCTGCGCAAGCGCGACAAGGACGACATTGCCGAGGAAGAGGCTGTGTTGGAAATGTACAAAGAAGCGCTGGGCATGTGATGTCTGAACAGGGGAGGGGCAAGGCCGCTCCCTTTTCGCGCAGGCGAGCAGTCGTCCGGTCGGGTTGCCTGCATTCAAGCCGCAAATTCCTGGCTCAGCTGCATCAAAGCACATTGTTATCATTCCGTTGTGCTTGTAAGGAAATTGCAGGGCCCGAAGGGGCCGCGCCGTGCGGGCGTGATGGAATGGTAGACATATCAGACTTAAAATCTGAACAGATCTGATATGTGTACCGGATCAAATTTGAGCTAAGTAGTTCGATTGATGCACAAAAAGGTTAAAGAAGAGTCTGCGCAATCCTAACTCTTTTCTTTCCGGAAGTGACTCCAATACGGGATATTTCGGGAACCAGTTGGTTCATTCTTGTTCGTCTTTTTTTACGAACGGGGAAGCAGTAAACGTTCTAAATTCTGGATACAAACGTTCTCTGTCCTCATCAGGCATGAGCAGCGAGCGGTGAACATAGGCGTAGTTTTCCGAGCCAGATGGAAGCCATTCGCCGTTAGGGTATGTAAGCCAAAAGTTGACTTCCGCAATTTCGTCAGCAAGCTCGACTAATCGTTTGTGATCATAGGGATGTTCAAATTCTCGCCCCGGACGAAAGCTCGAACCGATAATTTTTCGAGCGTCGCCCCTGGAGTATGACCAAATTCCGTGAGTTATCCTGTGCCTATGTGTTTGAAGGTTGGCAATTTTGCTGACCAATCCTTGGAGTACTGATGAATATTCAACTTTCGACCGGTGCTTATTGAGGATTTCCTGAAACGCTTTGAACCTCCTTTTGAAGGAGTCATGTACTGCGTCGGCAGGTAAACCGACGCCAGCTTGTTCGGCGGCAATCGCTGTGGCTACAAAAATCGCGTGCTCCAGGTAAGCCCAGTTCGCCGTGAGTTCACCGAGGATCGCGGTCTCAACAGTAGAAAGATCTAGTTTGATCCGCTTGCGCTTTTTTCCTTCAACCTCAATGCTTATGGAGTAATCGGGCAGCATTGGTTCACGACTTTCAGTTTTCATTTGCATTCCAAAATACTAACGATGAAATTGCAGGTTAGATTTCTTGGCATTAATGAGCAACATTGCTCTGGCTAACGGGAAAAAAGTTGGGTAATTGGCGCAAGTGCCATCGTTGGTGACAAAACTGGTGACAATGGTGACAGAGTGACATGCGGACGTGGTGGAATTGGTATACACAAGGGACTTAAAATCCCTCGCCGTCAATGGCTTACGGGTTCGAGTCCCGTCGTCCGTACCACACCAAATTGGACTTAAAATCTGAAGGGCGTATGCCCGTGTGGGTTCGAGTCCCACCGCCCGCACCAATCAAAGACACCTGAAAAATCTGCATCGGCCTGCGCGGGTTTTGCCGAATGTGCGATTTTTTACATTGAAAAAATGCTTCGGGCGCAACTTAAACCGGATACCCCAATTGGCGGATCAGTTTCCAAATGTCTCGGTTGGCCGCTGACAGCCGATCAACGATCGCTTCGATCTCGCGCAGGGCCTCGTCATCGACCGTATCTTCGCGGCCAAGTTTGATGTCGGTTTTGCGATCGGCAATCCGCATGAGGATTGTTTTCGGGTTTCCGCTTTCCGGGTCGAAGGAGTAGATGCAATGGTTGTATTTGTTGCGAATGCCCGAAAGCTTGGCCAGCCGTTGTGTGTGCTCGAGGATCGGGTCGCGGACCTCGGCCGGGCGACCTTCCATTTTGGCCAGACGTTCGACCAGATCGATACGCGCGCGTGTTGTGTTCAATGTCAGGAAAATGATGACCGCCACGTCTTTCGACGTTTCGGTCAGGCCGGCTATCAGGTGGATCAATAGGCTTTCGGTATTGGTCCACATGTAGTTCAGCCTGCCGACCAAAAGGATCAGGCGGTCAAACCGGACTTCGAACGGATCAGTCAAAGGCGGTCTGCTGCGCCTCATGAGGCGCAACCTCGAAATAGAAATGAGCGGCGGCAGTCCGGTTGCTGACACCGATCTTGCCGACAACGTTGTGCATGTGAAGCTTGACCGTGTGTTCCGTGATGCCCAGCTTGGCTGCGATCAGCTTGTTGCTTTTGCCTTGCGAGACCAGTTGCAGAACCTGTTTCTCACGACGCGTCAGCTTGGAGAATTGGGCGTGTCGGTCAACGCCGTTCGGTGCAGCAGGCTCGGGCAGCCTAGGGGATTCTGGCGCGCTCTGACACGGGGGCGAAACACAGTCGGCCAGAAAGCTGGGAAGGTACAGTTCTTCGTGCATCAGCAACCTGAGAATGGCACGCCATGCGTCCGGCGCAACGTTCATCGGCAAGAAACCAACGTCTCCGAATTGCGGGCGATCCCAATTTTCGAACATGTGCCGGGCCGATTCCTCTTTGCGATAGGCAAAGGCCAGACAGCCGGATCCTGTACTTTCGGTATAGGCCGTAGGGCGTGCCAACAGATCTTCGATCAGCATTTGATCTACGACGACGATCCTTTCGCCGCCGGGAACATGTTCACACATTGCTTCGAGCGTTTCGAAGCGCAGGGCGCTGACTCCAAACTCGGTCTGGACGCTTCTTAAGGTTTGATTTGAGTAGAATAATTCCTTTCCAAGGAAAGCAATCGAAAAACCCTGTGAATAAAGACTCTGATCGGCAGTTCCATTGTTCAAAGACACACTCATTATGTTCCCTCACAAAATGGGGTTAACCGGAAATAGCGTTTTTAAAAAGTATTAGACGGGTGAAAATAGTTAACTAATCAAAGAATTATGTACGTTTTAGTGTAGCTGAAAACGTGAATTTCCACAACCAGACGGTATAGTTCGAGCAGCAAAGTTATAGAACTATCGTTTAGGTTTTTTCATTTGTTTTTGTGTAACTGTTGGAAACAATTGCATTAATTTTTTTGAGACTTTCTTTGTTTAGAACTTTCTTCTTCGACCCGTCAGTAAATTACTGAATCGCTAAAATAAACAATAAAAACAGTATGATAAATGCAACTGAACTTTCAGTTAGCTAGTCGCGAGCCGGAGTCGCTGCAAACATGACCGGGCTTCAATTGTCGAAGTGTCTGTTCCTGACGCGCCCGCAACCTTGCGTATTACAGCATTGATTGAGAGCGGTCGCGTTTTTCGGCTTAGCCGGGAAAGGAGGTGGCCCCAAAGAAACGACCATAGACCGCATTCAGCGCGTTTGTCGCTGCGTGTGGGTTTTTGTTTCAATCACGCCTGATGCCGCTTTGTAGATGAATGGCGGTCTGGCGTTCCAGAAATGGGATTTTGTTATGAGACGTAATGTAAACAATACCAATGTAACGACCGTCGACGAAATTAATGTCGAAAATCTGGATGCTCCGGTGGATGTTGAAATTCAGGTAGATGAGGCTCTCGTCGAGGCCGACCTGACAGCGCAACAGCAACAGCAGGACCAGAATGTAGACAACTCTAATGATCAGGGCCAGGACCAGGGTCAGGACCAAGGTCAAGAACAGGGTCAGGATCAAGGCCAGGACCAGGGCCAGGACCAGGGTCAGGATCAAGGTCAGGATCAGTCTCAGACGCTTGATGCCGGCGATGACAGCAACGACAACTCCAACAACAACGCAATCAATATCGATTTTGGTGGCGGCGAGTGGATTCCGCGCGACGATGATCAGGTTGATCTCGATCTTGGCGATTCAGCGACAGTGGGTGACGTGATCACTGCTGGTCGCGATCTGACCTATGATCCGGGCGATGACATGAACCTGGACATCTCAATGGATGGTGCCGGTACAGCAATGAATGCTGTCAACAACCAGGTGGCCAGCCTGAGTGACGACGATACGCTCGATTCACCGACCGTATCGAACAATGCTGACTTCAATCAGAATGGCGACGCCAACGGCGGTACAGCCTCTGCTGCCGAAGGTATCAGCACAGACGCCAGGGGCGGAAACTCGGGTGACGGCGGCACCAGCTATGGTGGCGCAGCCGATTCATCAACAACGGGTAGCGAGGCCTGGTCCGAAGGTGGCGATACCGGCAGTGCGGATGCCGACTCCAGCGGTGGAGAAGGTGGTACGTCCGGCGAAGCAAGCAACGCAAGCATTGGCTTGGGTCTGTCTGGTGCCGGATCATATGGCGATAGCTCTGGCGGTGAAGGCGGAGCAGCTGACAGTAGCTCGTCTTCGGACAACGACGGTAGCTCGAGCACCGACGGTGATGGAACCGGCGGAGCGGGCGGCAGCGCAGATTCGTTTGGCCTGGGTCTTGGTCTGGGTCTTTCGGGTTCGAACGCATCCGGCAACGCCGATGGTGGTGACAGCGATTCCGACTCGACCGGAACTGGCACCGGTACTGCAGATAACGCTGTAGATGCCTCTGGCGCGGATGGCGGTGACGGTGATGCATCGACCGACGGTTCGGCCTCGAACAGTGGCGACAGCACCACTGAAGCAAATGACGCCACCGCAGGCAGCAATGGTGCGGAAGGCTCCGCTGACAGCGGTGCAGACAGCTCGGCCGATGGCTCGGGTGGTGACGGCACTGGTGGTGACGGATCCGGTGGTGACGGCACAGGCGGTGATGGTACCGGCGGTGACGGCACTGGTGGTGATGGTGAAGGCGGTTTTGCGGCGATGCTCGAAGCAGCCATCATGGAGCTGCAGGAACAGCTGGGCATGGTTGATGCCGAAGCTGGCGAAGGCGGCGACGGAAACGGCGGTGACGGAAACGGCGGTGATGGTACCGGCGGTGACGGAACGGCTGGCGATGGCTCGGGCGGCGATGGTTCCGGTGGAACCGCAGACGCGGATTCTGACGCACAGGGCGTTGGCGATCAGTCGGCCAGCGGGCCAGACATCGATCAGAGCCCAGGCGACGTGAACGGTGCAGCCAGCACTGACCAGAATACCGACGGCAGTGGCGGTGACGGCGGTACGAATACGGCCGACGGCGCAGCGGATGCAGCGGGAACCGGAACATCGGCAGCAGACGGTGACGGCGGAGCAGGTGGCACCACCACCCCGACATCCACGTCTACCGGTAACGGTGCCGGATCTGCCGATGCCGCCAATACCGCAGGTGGAGGTGGAGCCGCAGATATCTTCGGAGAAGCCGACACGAACGGTTCCGCTGACAGTATGGCCGATGCAATCGCCGGTTACGGCGGTGCGGGCAGCTCGGACAATGATGCCACATCGGCTGGATCGGGCGACGCAACTGGTGCAGCCGATTCAGGTGCCGGTGGTGCTGGCGGCGCATCCGCTTCGAACGGTGGAAACAGCGGGGGCTCGATGGGCACCGCAACCAGTGGCGACACCTGGGGTGGCATGATCTCTGCCGGTAGCGCGGCAGGTGCCTATTCAGGTGACGGCGGCGCTGGCGGCAATGGCGGTGCCTGGGGCGCGAACAATGGTGGCGATGGTATCGTGACCGGCGAGTCCTATGCTTCGGCTGCCGCAGTGGTCGACACCTCGGCCTTCAACCAGTCGATCATCATGGGTGCCAATGTTCTTGGTAACTCAGTCGATACGACCATGGTTGGTGGTTCGATGAGTGTCTCGTCTGCAAGTGACGACACGGACGTATAAGTCACAAAGCGGGGCTCGCATTTTCGAGCCCCGCAAATTTTTGAAAACGCCGGGGCCGTAAAACGCGGCCCCGGCCCATCTGACCCCAAAGCGGAAATTTCAGGCCGCGGCGGGAAAAAAGGATAACCAACATGGCCCTTGACAGTATTACGGAAACGATCGCGCATTTTGTTGGAACTTTTGAGCTTACGATCGAACAGGCCCGGCTGAGAGATCAGTACGAGGAGTTCACCGCTCTGAGGCGAAAAGCCGAAGTTGAAGGACTGGAGGAACCCGCTTCGATTAACATCAAGGCGGATTTAGACATCCCCGCGGGCGAGTATAAGGCTCTGCCCTTCAATTTCATCCCTTCTCAACCCGAACTGCCGTTGCCGTCCACACCTATTGGGCCCGTTCATGAATCCGTCATTATTCTAAATGGCGACAGCGCAGAATCCGTACGATTTGTTCCGGATACCGTATCCGGCCCGTCTTCCAGCGCCGAGCTGATCATCTTGCGACCAGATACCGTGCCACTAGGGTCGGCAATGACCTACACCGTGCAAAAGGTCGTCATGAACGACAACGATACGGTCGGTGAAGGGGATTTTCGCGACACCGAGGCCTTGATGGCAGAAGGCGAACAGATGCTGGAGATGGCGCTGTCGTTCCATGCCACGGCATCCCCGTCATTTTCACTCGCGGATTACAAATCGGTTGAAATGGTCGAGGCGCTGGCCCAGTCGATGCTGAACCCGGCAATTGCGGAAATGGACGGCGTTACGGTGCATCAGTTCCATGGCGATGACGCGATGGGTGTGATCGTCAATGGCGAATACGTGGCCGAGGCGCCGGTATGGAAGGATCTTCTGCCTGCGTTCCATCAGCCCGAAGAAGCAGGCGAAAACGAAGCAGAGGTTGTGCTTCCGGAGGAATGGGATCAATCCAAGGATCCCGATTTTGACGATGGACACATGGTCGTGACCGGAGGCAACCTTGCGATCAATGCGGTCGCTGCATCCGTCGGGTGGGTTGATGCCCCCTATATCGCTGTCGGTGGGCAGGCGATCAGCCTGACGGCCATCAGCCAGGTTGCGGTTGTGTCGGATTGGGATGTGGGCGCACCAGGTACGGGCAGTGGCACTGATGTGATTCAAACGTCGACAATCGAAGTCGAAGGCAGAGAGGCCCCGTGGCTTGCAAATACCTCAGGCACCGACGAGCAACCCGCCTACGTCGTTGTCGATTGGGTACACGGTGATTTGGTTGTGGCGAACTTCGTCAAGCAAGTCATCGACGCCACGGACATCGACAACATCCAGACCGAGATTTCGGCAGCATCGACCCTGTATGCGCTGGGCGATAACGAGTTGTTCAATATCACCGATATCGTGCAACTGGGCAGCTTCTATGATCTGATCATGGTCGGTGGGAACATGATTTCCGTCGATTTGTTGCATCAGACCATTGCCCTGATGGACGACGATATTATCAGCGGCGGAACACCCGGAGAGATGGCCGGGGAGGATGCAAATCTGCTGATGAATGAAGCGACTGTCAAAACGATAGGCGAAGATGTTCATCAGGACATGCAGCAGAACCTTTCTGACGCCATGGCGCTTCAGCAATCAGATATGGACGCGCTGGAGGATGCGCTGCTCAACGATCCCATGTTCGCCGGGATGGAGCAGTTGCGAGTGCTCAAGATCGACGGGGATCTGATGCAGGTGAACATCTTTGAACAGGTCACCAAGATGCTGGATCAGGATGAAATTGACCTGTCCGGCCCTCATGCCGCCGAGACCGAAGTTGTCGCAGGCAGCAACGCGTTGCTGAACAGCGCGAGCCTGACAAAGATGGGTGTGGATTCGACCATCATGGCTGCTGACGGATCTTATTCCGATCTTCTGTTGCACCAGGCCAGCCTGATCGACGTTCCTGATAACGAAGAAATCACCACGATGGCCAACGAGGCAATCGCTGCCATCATGGATGACATGTCTATCCCGCAACCCGATGCGGCAACGGCACTGAACGCACCACCCACCGAGACAGAAACGCAAGATGACGGCCTGCAAACCTTGCTGGCCTGACTTCCCGAATTTTTACCGAGTGACCAGAAGGTTTGTAGATGTCGATTGTATTCTCGTCGCGCCGTCCACTCTTTTCCAGCCCTTTGGACAGGCAAGGCGGTTTGGGCCCGCAGCGTCAGAGCGCTGACGGTGGAGTAGGCGAAACGGCACGGGCACCGCGGGTGAAAACACGGCTGCACCTGACGCAGGAGATGCGCGTGCCGGAACCAGATCGAAACCAGACGGTTGAAACCGCAGAGCTTAAGTCATCCGAAGACCAACAACACTCACGCGAACAACGGCGCGCCGATACTCCCCATCGGCGCGCACAGCCGCAGCCCGCGCAAGACAAAGACCCGGCGGGTGGTGGCGATGGGGTGGCCGCCGCTGATGGCCCGGATCCGGCATCCGCCGGAAAATCGACTGCGCGCAAGACCCCCTCTGCGCGCGCATCCGGCGAGAACGGCATGGGCACCACGATCGAGGCCAAGGCAAACCAGCCACTGCTGCAAACGAAGACCGGCGGCGGTGATGGGAACGGGCCACCCCAAACCTTCCACAAACGCACCCCGCCCGAAGATTTCCAGCGTACCCTGCGCGTTTCGACCCGGGCGATCTGGCGTAATCTGGCGTTTGTTCTGGTGCTGACATGCGCCACCAACATCCTGATCCTGGCAATCCCGATCTACCTGTTTCAGATCAGCGACCGGGTTCTGACCAGCCGGTCTCTGGATACGCTGATCATGCTGACCACAATCGTCGCCGGGGCGGTGATCTTTCAGTCGGCCTTTGATGCAGTGCGACGGTTTATGCTCATGCGAACCGGCGTTGAGGTGGCGGCCCGGTTGGGTGCGCCAGTGCTGAGCGCGGCCGCGCATGCGTCGTTGCATGGAAACGGGCGCGAGTATCAGACGCTTGGGGACTTGCAGCAACTGCGCGGCTTTCTGGTCTCGGGCACATTGATCTCGTTTCTGGATGTACCCTTTGCGCCTCTGTTCATCCTGATGATCTTCCTGGTTCACCCGCAACTGGGCATGATCGTCGTGGTTACCGCGCTGATCTTGATGACGATTGCGCTGATCAACCAGAAAATGACCGCCAAACCGTTTGCCAAGGCGAACAAGGCGCAATCCATGGCGAACCTGCATCTGGATTCGATGTCGCGCAACAGTCAGATCATCAACGCACTGGCCATGATACCCGAAGCTGTTCGGATCTGGGGGCGCGACACCGCCCAATCGCTGACATGGCAGGTGCGTGCGCAGGACCGCAACGTGATTTTCGCAGCAATCTCGCGCGGGGTTCGTCTGCTGACCCAAATCGGTATTCTGGGCTGGGGTGCATATTTGGCCCTGCAAGGCGAGATCACGGGTGGCATGGTGATTGCTGCTTCGATCATCGCGGGACGTGCCTTTGCGCCTATCGAAGGTTCGATCGAGGGGTGGAACAGTTACCTGCTGACACGCGGAGCCTATGGGCGGATCAAGGCGTTGCTGTCGACCTCGGCCCTGCAATACGAAAAACTGCGCCTGCCGCGCCCCGAAGGTCGGTTGGATGTGGAACGGTTGCTCTATGTGCCCGGTGGAACCAAGCGCGTGGTTCTGAACGGGATTACATTCTCGCTCATCCCCGGAGAAACGCTGGCCATCATCGGCAATTCCGGCGCGGGCAAAACCACGCTTGGGAAAACGCTTGTCGGGTCCATTCTGCCCACGTCGGGTAGCGTACGGCTCGACCTGATGGATATCCGCAATTGGGACCCGCGCCAGTTTGGGGAAAGCATCGGCTACCTGCCGCAGGACGTTCAGCTATTCCCCGGTACGATCAAGGACAATATCGGCCGGATGCGGGCGGACGCCACCGACGAACAGATCCACGACGCTGCCGTTCTGGCCGACGTGCACAACATGATCGCAACCCTGCCGCAGGGATATGAGACCGTAGTGGCCGCCGATGGCTCGCCGTTGTCGGGTGGGCAGAAACAACGCATCGCACTGGCGCGGGCCTTCTTTGGCGACCCGAAAATGGTTGTGCTGGATGAGCCGAACTCGAACCTCGACGTCGCCGGGGACAAGGCGCTGGCGCGTGCCATTGAACAGGCGCGCGAAAGCAAGATCACTGTGGTTGTCATTACGCAGAAGCCGACGCTGTTGAATGCGGTCGACAAGATCATGTTGCTGACCGACGGGCGCGTGGCCTTGTTCGGACAGCGCGATCAGGTTCTGCAGCAGATCAACGCGCCGCGCAAACAGACCGGAATTGAAGGCCAGCAGGGGGGCTGACCATGAATGACCTCGTACCTGTGAAGAACTCTGCCAATGAACCGGAAGTTTGGTATGCCGAGGTTCCGCGCTCGATCAACCGGCTGATAGTCTTAGGCATGGTCATGCTGGTTGTGTGTTTTGGCGGCTTCGGTCTCTGGTCCTTCAGCGCCCCACTAGCCGCTGCCGTTATTGCGCAGGGTAGTTTTGTCGCGACGGGTCGCAACAAGATTGTCCAACATCTTGAAGGCGGTATCATCGAAGATATCAAGGTTGCAGAAGGCCAGTCGGTTCAGGCCGGTCAGGTGCTGATGACGCTGGACCAGACCTCGGCCCAGGCCAATGAGCGCGAGCTGTTTATCCGCAAACTGCGTCTTCAGGCCATGACCGAACGGTTGTTGGCGGAGTATGGGGAACGGGACCGTCTGGTATTCTCTCAGGGCCTGATCGATGCGTCCGACGATGTCGAAGTCATGGCTATTCTCGATGGACAAAAGCTCAGCTTTGATGTGTCGCGCAAGACGTTGTTGAATGACGTGGCGCTTTTGGAGCGCAACATGGAAGCACTGAAAATCCGGTCAAGCGGGTTTGAAGCTCAGCTCGACAGCATGACCAGGCGGGCCGATATTCTGCAGGAAGAATATGAGGCCAAGAGTCAGCTGTTCGAAAAAGGCCTTGTCCGCAAAGGTGAGTTGAACACCATCCGACGCGTACAGGCCGAAGCCGAAGGGCAACAGGCCCGTTTGCAGGCCGAAGCTGCCGAAATCAATCAGATGCTGTTGAAATACGAAGAACAGATCACGCGCACCCGATCTGCCTATCGCGAAGCCGCGCTGGATGAGTTGGGCGTGATCGAAGCCGATCTGGAAAGTGTGCGCGAAAAATCCCGTCAGGCCCGCAGTGTTCTGGACCGCGCAGTGGTGCGTGCGCCGGTGACAGGAACGGTGGTCCGGCTGCATTACCACACGCCCGGCGGTGTTATCGAAACGGGTGAGCCGATCGCCGAAATCCTGCCTGCGGATGCGCCATTGATTATCGAGGCGCAAATCCCCCGTACCGAAATTGACAGCGTGATCACAGGTCAGACCGCCACCGTCCGGCTTATCGCGCTGAACCAGCGCACGACCCCCGTTCTGTACGGCGAGGTTTTCTATATTTCAGCCGACGCACTGCTTGAAGAAACGACCGGCGTTCCGCAAGAAGTCTATCTTGCGCGCATCTCGCTGACTCCGGATGAGTTGCAACGCGTCAGCGGGTTTGTCCCGACGCCCGGAATGCCCGCCGAAATCATGATCCAGACTGAAGAGCGGACCTTTGCCGCCTATATTGCGAAACCGGTGACAGACAGTATGTCGCGCGCGTTTCGCGAGCAATGACGCGGTTGGACCCGGTTGCGGCTACACCTTCCGAATATTGCATGTTAGCCTTTGCGCTGTGACGTGAAGGAGAAGTTGTATGCCGGTAACGGTCAAGGACATGATGGAGGCCGCAAATGCCGTGGTCGAACGGATCGATACGGCTCGGGCGAAGGCTCTGATCGAGCAGGGCGGCCTGTTGCTGGACGTTCGCGATGCGAATGAACTGCAAACCACCGGTCGCGCTGTCGGGGCGCATCATATCCCGCGCAGTATGCTGGAGTTTCGTGCAGATGATGCGCTGCAATCTCACGACCCGGAACTGCGCAAGGATCGTCCTATTGTTATGTATTGCGCGGCGGGTGGGCGTGCGGCCTTGGCCGGAAAGCTTCTCAAGGACATGGGGTATCAGCAGGTCTACAACCTAGGAGGTTTGGCCGACTGGGTGAATGGCGGCGGTGAGATCGCTAATTCCTGACGCAGAGGTATTCTGTATCTGACACAAATCAAAGCGTATCACATTCGAATCGTGAAATATTTGGCCGGAGTTTATCAAAAGGAACTACCGGCCATGTTTCGCCTTGCCGCTATGCTATATTCGCTGATTGCAACTGCCCTGTCTGGTTCGGCCGTCATCGCCGTGTTGTCGGCCGGAATGGTGTCCGTCAGCGCAATTGTTGGTGCTGCTGCCGCTGGTGCCATAGTTGCCGCGCCGGCGTCCTGGATGGTGGCCAAGCGGCTCTTTCAGGGCGCGTGATCAGGCGTTCAGAAACGTCCTGACGGCAGCTTCGAATTCGCGCGGTTTTTCGGCATGTAGCCAATGCCCGGCGCCTGGGATTTTGGCAAACCGCGCGCCAGGAAACAGGGCGCGGATTTTGTCGCGATGTTCCGGCAGGACGTAGTCTGACGCCCCCCCCGACAGGAAAAGCGCCGGACCATCCCACTGGCCGTCCAATTCTGGAAATCCCATGATGTTTGGCATCTGATCCGCCAGCACATCCAGATTCAGCAACCAGCGCTTTTCCTTTACGTCCAGCGATTGAGTGAAAAAGCTTTGCAAAGCCTTCTCGACGCCCAGTTCGGCCAGTTGCTGCTCGGCGTCGGAACGGCGTGTCACGTGCGAAAAATCCACGGCGCGCATGGCTTCGATGAACTGAATCTGTGTGTGCGTGTATTGCACCGGTGCAATGTCGGCGACCACCAGTTTGTTCACCAAGCCGCCGTGTTGCAGGGCCAGCGTCATCGCCGCCTTGCCACCCATCGAATGACCAAGCACATCGGCATTGCCGCCGATTTGCTCAATCACTTCAGCGATATCCTGCGCCAGATGGGGGTAATCATGACACGCATCCCAAGCGCTGTAGGCATGGTTGCGCATATCCACTGCCACAACCTGCCGCTCGTCCGAGAGCCGTTTGGCTATCACGCCCCAGTTCCGGGCCGATCCATAAAGGCCATGTGCGATGACAAGGGGCGGTCGGGCGGTCGGATCACCATGTACGATCGTGTTCAGCATGTATTGCGTGATACTAGCCAGCGCCGGAAACAGCCAGCCCCATTGTGGGTCTATGCAGCAGGCGCTAGATTGCCGCCGCAGGAGGCCGCCCATGTCGCAGGACAAAGACATTCAGACCAGGATCACCGAGACGGTGGCGTTGCTGCGCGCAAAGCTCGGGGTGCGCGACAAGACGCTTGAGGCATCGATCCGCAAGGCCAAACGCCGCCTGCCGCGCCGTGTCTACAAACAGGCTTTGGTTCTGGCCCGGGCCGAGGCGATGGCAGCGCATCCCAAATTGAGGCTGGTTCTGGATAACCCCAAACTGGTCAAGGCATCCGACGTGGTGCAGGCCCATCTGAGCTCCATCAATCTGGCGGATCGCAGATGGGGGTGGTTCCTTGGTCTGCTGGGAGGACTGGCATTCAACTTGCTGGCGTTGACAACACTACTGCTGGTCTTTCTGTGGTGGCGCGGCTTGATCTGACCTTGGGTTCTGGACTATGCGATGAGGCCTGAACGTGGTTCAAATCGGCTGTTAGCAGTTGCGTGAACAACTGGGCGAGGCGGCGGAATCCTGCATTCGTCAATATGGATTGAGCGGATTTCGGGCGCGGGATTTGTACTGGCCCGAGTAGATTTAAAAAAATGGCGCCCCTGAGGCGCCATTTTCATTCGTTCCGAACCGATTACAGGTTTGGATATATAGGGAAGCGCGCGCAGAGTTCGGCGACTTCGGCTTTGACCTTGGCTTCGACCGCGCCGTTGCCGTCTTCGCCATTGGCGGCCAGGCCGT
>NZ_JBQFOY010000011.1:0-132709 GCF_056533985.1 Ruegeria sp. E8 | reverse complement strand
CGTTTCTAACAGATTTTTGGGTGCCAAGTACCAACTTTAATGAGGAGAATACCAATGACTATCAACACACATACAAACTTCGAAATTGCGGCCGATGACGTCATCGCAGTGCCCCCGATCATGCCCGACCCGCGTTGCGGCACCCCGGTGCCCCAGGATGGCGAAGATCTGGTTGCTGTGACCCCTCTGCCCTTCGATCCGATCGTTCTAGACCAGGGTGACGACGTCATCGCCGTACCCCCGATCCTGCCTCTGCCCAAATGCGGCACCGAGGTTCCGCAGGATGGTGAGGACTTGGTCGCAGTCGCTCCACTTCCCTATGGCGCAGTTCCCGCCGGCGAAGGTGAAGACGTCACTGCTGTGCCCCCGATCATGCCCGACCCGCGTTGTGGCACCGAGGTTCCGCAGGATGGCGAAGATCTGGTTGCTGTGACCCCTCTGCCCTTCGATCCGATCGTTCTAGACCAGGGTGACGACGTCATCGCCGTACCCCCGATCCTGCCTCTGCCCAAATGCGGCACCGAGGTTCCGCAGGATGAGATGGAAATGACCCCGCCGCCTTTGTGCGAGATCGTTCCGACCGCGGACGGCGAAGACATCTGCGGAACGCCTGTTCCGACCGACAGCTTCTTTGTCGATCTGGTCGCCTAAGTGGGGCGAAACTCAGCGATCATCTCTCGCTGCACACCCAAAACCCGGGCGTCGAGGTTCCTATCGAAACAGACGCCCGGACAAGCAGAAGGAAAAGCAAAATCACCGGCTGGGGCCTTTGACGGCGCCAGCCGGATTACTGGTTTCTTCTGGTCTGCGTTTCTATTTTTGTCATACTTTGTAACAACTTAGCAGACCTTTTGCTGTTGAGATCAACAGTCGGAAAAACCACATCTTTCCTATGATCTGTGATGCGTATGGGCCCGAACCTCGGGTGTCGACCATCCAGGAAACAGGAGGAAAGAAAATGAAACATGTAAAAAAATCAAACTTCCAGCCCGCTCGTGCGGGATTGGTAGATCTTTCGACCGATGTCGGAGCTCAGGAGGAAGACTTGATCGTCATTCCACCTCTGCATCCGGTACTGGAAGATGCCACTGAGACACAAAACGTGATCGATCTGGACGCGGTATTCCCGCTGCCCTTTGATCGGGCCTATTCCGAGGATGACATCAACGAAGCCCCGGGAGCGACAGAGCGGTCAGAAGATCTTGTTGCCCTAATGTCGAGCGCGGTGTCTTCTACCACCCTTCCGCCGCCAGCAGATCACAGCTGGGCACCGAGACGGGCAGAGCTGGACAAGTACAAGTACTTTCTCAGCGTAAACAAAGTTATGTCCAATGGCGAATACTGGATGGCCGACGGTCAGCACAGTTTCAGCAACGTGATGACAAACGGTGTCAAGTCCAACGAAAAGGCTGTTTATACAAAGATCGTTGGCAATGATGGCGACAACGTTATCCACGGTATGGGTTCCTTGCACTATCAGCGCAATGGGGAAATCAAGCATACCTATGACCATGATGACCTGATCTATGGCGGTGGCGGGAACGACATCATCTATGGGTACTCCGGTAATGACAGGCTGTTCGGAAACGAAGGCGACGATGTTATCTTCGGTGGCGCCGGAAATGACTATATTGATGGCGGCGACGGAAATGACATTCTGTTCGGCGGAAGCGGCTATGACATTCTTATCGGCGGTGACGGCGACGACTGGCTTTTTTCCGGGCCCACGGTCAGCATTAGCGGCACTATCGATGAGCTTCTCGGTATTCCGAACGGTGCGGACATGTACGGTGGAAACGGCGCCGATACATTCGTAATCGGTACGGGGAGCGAAGTTGTTCCAGTCGGCAACGACGGAGGAGCACCAGCTTGGCCCGGCACTCTCGCCCAGATCCTCTCAATCGGCTCGGTATTTGTGCCAAAACTTGGGGTGGCCAAGAAAGCGGTCATGCTGGTCAACACAATCGCGGATATGTTCGGAATGTCCAAGGACAGCGAATCCATCGCCGGCGGAACAGCAGGCGAGCATATGGTGACAAAGATCCGGGACTTCAATCCGCTTGAAGACAAGCTGATGATCCCGATCAAGGATCCAAACAACATCGACTTCTACTTTGAGGAGGCGCACAATCCGAACGTTGTGTTGGTCATCACGGATAAGATGGGCAACAAGATCGCCGAAATATCCTTTGCAGATTCAGAGGCTATCTTCGGAGAGGGTGTCACGTCCTTCCCCAGCAAGTACATCGAACAATTTGTTGCCCAGATGATCTCGGGTGCAATCTTGGTCGGTAAAGACGGCGCCTTCTATGGTCTCGAAGACCAGCAGAAACTGGATGTCGATCCCCGGGTTCTGGAAGAGTTGGGCGACAACAATTTCCTGTTGATGGGTGCCTTCGGCGGTCAGGAATTCAACGGTGATGTCGGAACGGATCTTGTGCTTGGGACCAATTATGGTGACGTGATCACGGGTTATAACCTTGATCCCAACGCACCTGGTATAATCGACCATTACGAACAAGCCGACGATGTCCTGTGGGGCTTTGGGGGCGATGACCTCTTTATCGGCGGTGGCGGCAGCAATACCTTCTATGGTGGGGACGGCAACGATACGGTGTCTTATCAATACGCCAATCGTGGCATTGTTGCGGACATGATGCAGCTGACCGAGAATGGATACTACGAAGTTCTCAATGGTCACATGAAACGGGAAAACCAAAACAGCACCGACGTCGAAGTGATGAAATATGACAAGCACTTCGACATCGAGAACATCATCGGCAGCGATCAGGATGACATCATCTATGGCGACAACAATGACAATATCTTTGTCAGCGGTGGCGGCAATGATGAGTTGGCCGGGCGTGGTGGTGCTGACACCTTTGTTCTGACAGGTGGCACAAACACGATCCTTGACTTCAGTGCTGACGAAGGCGACCGGATCCAGATCCATCTGGAAAACTATGGTCTGGTGGAAGGAGGCATTCTCCATCTGTCCAAGGTCGCTTTTAACGGTGGCACGCATCTTGTTCATAGCGGCTCTGGTGAAGTCATCGCGGTTCTAAACGGTGTTGACGTTGACCAGTTCGACTTGAGCAAGGATGTCGATTTGATGGGCCCGAACGGTGACGTCTACGAGTTTCAGACTGGTACAGGTAATCTCATCGGCACAGATGCCAATGACATCCTTTATGCGACGGCCGGAACCAATTCGCGTCTGGAAGGAGGCAAAGGTGACGATGCCATCGTCATGAACGGTGTTGGCTTGCATGTCTACGGAGGCGAGGGTGCTGATGCGTTTATCTTCGGAGAGACCTCAGTGGTTTCTTTTATTCACGACTTCAACGCTGACGAAGGCGACACACTCTGGCTCGATCTAGAAGCACATGGTCTAAACAGCATCGATGACCTGACTTTTGGGCTCGCGAATGGCGGAGTTACAATCGCGTCAGGTAGTGAACTGTTTAACTACATAGGCACCGTCTATGGCAGCGATGTTGATACCGTTCGAAACTCTATCCGGGACATTTCCGGATCGGAATACGAATGGCTGGTGTAAGCCCAAAACCAAAGTCGGTTTATTCTGAATCAAAGCAATCTCCCGCCCCCTATTCTTGACTAGAATCAGTGGGGTGGGTTTACGTGTGACTACATCTCAAATCGACATGAACTTGGACAGTGGGGTTGGGCACCACATAAATTGTGCACTCGCAGCGAACGGCAGTTTCGACGGGCTGCGACGCAGCATGGAGACTATGGGGTGAAGGTCCGGAAAGGGCCGCCCCGCGAGAGCGACCCGTTGGCCTTAGACCTCTATCGCTTCGGCGATTGCTAAGGCATCCTCGAGTTCGACGCCGAGATACCGGACTGTACTGTCCATCTTAGTATGGCCAAGCAGAAGCTGAACAGCGCGTAGGTTTCCGGTCTTCTTGTAGATCTGAGTGACCTTGGTTCTCCTCATTGAATGGGTGCCATAGGCGCTCGCCTCGAGACCGATCGCTGTAACCCAGTCCCGGACGATCCGCGCATATTGCCGGGTCGAGATGTGCAAGCGCTCATGAAATCGGCCGGGCCAAAGGTACTCCGAACCGACCATCAGCTCATCTTCCATCCACTTCTCAACAGAGGCACGTGTGCCTTCTGATATCTCAAAGCGCACGGGATTCTGCGTCTTGCTTTGAAGGACCGAAGCCCGTTCCTTAATCTGACCCGATGACATGACATCGGCGACCTTCATCTTCACCAGATCGCAGCCGCGGAGCTTACTGTCGATTGCCATGTTGAAGAGCGCAAGATCGCGATGGTTTTCGGCAAGCTCGAGGCGAACTCGGATTGCCCAAACATGCTTTGGTTTCAGCGGTCGCTTCTGGCCGACGATGCGTCCTTTGTTCCAGGCTGGGCGAAGAGCACGAATGGCAGGTAAGTTTGGTGTTTCCATGGTTGATCCTCCGATCCGCCATGCCCGCCTACAACGACAACCCGACGTTGACTGGAAAATTTTATCACAGCATGCCGCGCTGCCTCCGAGGTCCGCGATGAGCCCTTAGCAACCGATGCTGCAAAGCATCTAGATGGCCGCTTTCCTCAATTCGGGAAAAAATGCACAAGTGGTAATCAGAAACTGCTAACTGGCTTTGCTAAAATAGTTTTTACAATACTTCAAAATCTTACGTTGTAACCACATCAGAACATTGGCGACTCAAGTATGATTCACAGTTTGGTTGTTTTCTGCTACCTAGCTTTCCTGTTCTTGGGGTTAGGCAGTGCGTTTTTGCCGTTGTTTCTGATGTGGAGAGTAGCAGGCCTTTCTATTGCCGCCTATGCAACGGGAAAGCTCCTCGAAGGACCCGTTCATTGGTCTGACCAAGACTTGGGCCACTTCATCGGGGTAGCGATAATACTATTGTTTAGCTGCGTAGTAGCACTCGCGATACTCATAAGGCTGGCAGTTTCAGCAATGCGAAAAACCTTGAGTATTGATACAATGATCGGCCCAAAGAACCGTTTTATGTATTGCTTTGATGTCACAGCGTTAACCGCCATGGGTTGCTGTATTAGCTTAGCCCTTACGATATCGCTTGCCTATGTTCTTTCTGGTGTGTCCGTGGGTGTGAATGTCGATGTTGGGGTAGCCGTTTTGGCAATGTTCATCGCTGTCGTTGTTTTCGTGCTTTCAAGGAAAAAAGTAGCGATCACAATCACTTCTACCTTCGTCACTTTAGCTGTATGCGCAATCGTTGGAGCTAAGCAACCCAATCGAATAATCACAAACGCTCAAGAACTTGCGGACGGGCAGGCTTGGTGCCTAACAACCTCTGGTGGATCGGGGCCAGTTTATGGGGTTCAACAGTTAGGTTTTTTCACTCTCCCAAAGAAAGATTCATACCCACATCTCGGGCTGTTGAAACGCGATAATGACGAAACGTCCATGATCGCTCACTGGTCGATACGCCAACAGAGGTTTGTTCAAAGCACCAACCTTTATTGGAGTGTTCCAACCTGTCACCCTACCGAAGACTTTGATGAAGCGCTCAAAAATGGGGAAGTCGAGAGCACCAACTACGGCGTGGGTCCTCACGTGTATTCCATCGGGCGAGAGTTTAACCCTAGAGCCTACACTGATCGGGTTTCGATCCGTAATGATCAGTTGGCTAAATCAGCCAGCATCCACCCTTCGATCACTCAAATAGTGGAGCTGATCTACAACCCACGTGAACCAAATGTGCCTGAGAACGCGATACCTCTCGCTATGATGCCAGACCCTGACGAGTTGAACGCTGACGACCTGACGGGGAGAAATAGACTTATAGTCGAGGGATTTGACGAACAGACTGAACAACGTTTGATCCTGTATTGCCTGCACGGTCCTTACGTCGACCGCGTTTGCTACGCTCAAGTCTTTGAGGGCTCACTGGGTTATACGTTTTATCTTCCTTTGAGCGAAATAGACCGATGGCGCGAGGCGACAGATCGCGTAAAGTCACTATTTGGATCGCTGCGTGCTAACTCGCTTCACTAGCGTCGCCGTAGTGCAGGCGGTAGCCTTCGCCGTGGTAAAGCTGACTTTCCATCGATTGAAAGGAAAGTCGGAAAAGCCCGCATCTAGTGAATTCGCAGAAGTCGAGATTTTGCATTTGCAGCGAATGTCAGCAAAGCGGGCGTGCGCGCGCAGAATTTCGATGCCGTGCTGAATGTCGGCTAAGGGCCGTTAGCAGCGATCATTCCTCTCGTAACAACGCTTCATTTCGGTATTCTGTGGGGGTCTTGCCTGTTTGCGAACGAAAGGCCCGATTGAATGGCCCGAGCGAAGAGAAACCAACGTCAAATGCAATGCTGAGCACTGTACGCTCAACCATTTCTGGCTTTTCTAGCATTGCTTGGGCCTCATGAATGCGAAATGCATTCACGAAGCTGGTGAAATTGCGGTGCCCCATTCCCTGATTGATTGCAGATCTTAGCCGATGTTCTTGTGTTCCTAGTTTGGCGGCCATTTGTGCTACGGTCAGCCCTTCCTCTCTCCAAAGCCCTGCTGCCATCGCAGTTTCAATGCGCTTGATCAATGCCGCTTGCGCAGGGTTCGGGTTTACGTCGCGCTGCGAGGCAGCGGAGTGTTCGATCCAGATGTCGGGCGCAACACGCACCGACCAGACCAGGAACGCAGCCGCGGATAGACAAATTGCTGATGCCTGCAGCAGGAATACCCAATACGGAAGCACTTGATCCAAATGGGTGATTTCAATCACCGTGGTGATTATGCCAAGGGTCAATAACCAAGCCAGAAACCAACGGCGAAACCGGCGACGATCGGCGATCAAATCTTCCACTTCGCCTGACACAACAATTTTCAGCATGTGCAAAAATAAAATCAGCACGCATACGCCACGAACCACACCCAGCGGAATCTGCAGCTGGGTCAACCAGCTTGTCGCAACGATCAGCACCGCAACGACGATCTGCCAAGGTTGAATGACAACGTCATCCTGAAATAGCTCGATTGCGGCCCAATAGATCAGAATCGGTATCACGCCCGAGATCATCACAAGCACAAACCGGACAGGCCCCTCGCTCAGGTCGATACTCGGAGAGGATACGATCACATAAGGGCCAAGGCTCAGGCACAGCAGCACAACGGCCAGACTTTTTTGGGTCCAGGGCCCGTTCGTCAGAAAGATCAAAGCGCAGAGATAGAGCACGCCAACGGCGCTGCCGCGTAGGAAAGTATCGAAGAGCACCAAGTCCAACATCACACGCATAAGCGAAGTGCGAATTGGCTAGCCGGTCAATGGTTGGACCACGTCGATACTGAAAAATCCTCGCCGAAAACTCAAAACACCCATCGGTTTTCGAATTCAGAGAGCATTCGCAGTCCGCCTGCGTCAGGTCGTTGTGCACGTCCTTTCGCACTTGGAGAAATCTATGACACATCTCATTGCACTGCTTTCCGTCTATGCAAATGTCTTTGGAGGCGACTTCATGCGCTTTGTTTTAGGCGCAGGCGGTACGTATCTGTTGATCAATGTCATTCTGGCACGTCGGCTTGCCGCGCAAAAAATCCGCCCTTCAGATCCACCCAATGGCCAGATCCGTCGCGAGATTCTGGCAAGCTTGCGGACCGTCCTGATCTTTACCGCCGCTGGGACATCAATCGTGCTGGGTGCAAATGCCGGGGTCATCACGATATACCAACAGGTCGCGACATTTGGCTGGACCTATTTCGTGTTCAGCATTGTAGCGCTGTTCGTCCTTCACGATGCGTGGTTCTATTGGACTCACCGCGCGCTGCACTACCCGCCGCTGTTTCGGCGGTTCCACCGGTTGCACCATAGATCTCACCAACCCACGCCCTTCACCTCTTACAGCTTCGACGTCGGTGAGGCTGTGGTAAACGCTCTCTACCTGCCTTTGGTGTTGATCATTCTCCCGGCGCATCCATTGGCGCTGTTCGTCTTTGTGACCCATATGATGTTGCGCAATGCAGTGGGACACTGCGGGGTAGAGGTCTTTCCTGCCAATCAGAAAGGGCAACCCGTCTTTGGCTGGCTGACAAGCGTTACTCATCACGATTTGCATCACGCCCATGCCGGTTACAACCTCGGGCTCTACTTCTCTTGGTGGGATCGGATGATGAAGACGGAGCATCCTGAATACCTCGCCGAGTTTTCCCGTGTTGCGCCACGCATCCCGACTGCCGGCCTGAAAGCAGTAATTCTGTTGGTGGCAATTGTTGGTGGTCTGGCAGCCAGCCGCGGCGATGCCTTCGAGCTCAGCGGTCGTTACGCGTCGCCCGGGCTTGGTATTATAGTCGCGTTCGAGGATTGCGGCCCGGAGGGCACAACCAGATGCGGGCGGTTGCTTTGGATGTGGGAGGGGCATACGTCCCACGCAAAAATCGGCGATTTGATCCTTACGGATCTGGTGTTCAATGGTACCGCCTGGGAGGGAATGCTGCGGGACCCGGAAACCGGGCGGACCTATCGAGGTTCGATCAGACAACCGAGCCAACATCGGCTTAACCTCAAAGGCTGCGCCGGGATCATCTGTGCAAGCCAAACATGGCACTCTACAATCTACCTTCGGACCGTACTTTCTGAACACGGAGGTTAACTCCACGCATTTCGAGTGAGCGCCTTGAACACGCTAAAAAAACGGCGGCAGGCCTGATATGCGATATCTCAATATCCCGTTCTCATAGTGTACACAGTGTATTAACTGCGCGTCCAAACAACGGCCTTGTCCGCGATTTATCAGTTCGTCGCCTTCTGGATTTGGCAGTAGCTGCGAATGTCTGCAAAGCAGGAGGCAGTCGCAGAATTTCACCTGGCTGTCAGATGTCAGCTGTGGGCCGTTCCTGTGATCAGTTATTGGCGGGGCAGGGACGGTTTCTGCAACGGCTCCAAGGTCCGCTCGGAGCCCAAAGTGCTTGATTCTGCACATAGGTCGAACGGCAGCAATCGCCTCGCGGCTTTTCTAGTTCACGCAGTTTTCTTGCAAAATTTTGAGCGTCCTATTGATCACGCTGCGCACCTCAGGAAGAAATCTGTCCTCGTGATGTGTTACGAGCCATTGATCGTGCGTTAACTCGGTAATTGGTGATGATACCCTTGCAAGCTGCGGAAACTTTGCACCGATGAAGGCGGGGAGAACAGCGCGGCATGAACCGGCGAGGGCCAGGTCAAGCGCGTTTCGCGGCTGCGTAATCTCTACGTCTTCTTTCGTTCGTGGCTTGGTCTGAACCCACCGAGCGGAGGGAGTGGTTCCCAGAACACGTGCCCAGCCTGTAACGCTTTTGTCGAGAGCATAGACTGCGAAACGAACCTCACCAATTCTGCGACCAGCAAGCCGCGTATCGGCCGGGCGGTGATTGCGAACTCCGATAACGGCTTCACGATGCCCGATTTCCAACGTCTCATCATCCGCAATGAACCGAAGTCTCACAGGCTCGCGGCCTGCTATGAAGGAAACCCTTTCGCAAAGCACATGCGTTACCCAGCTCCCCGCGGAAACCTTCACCAACGGTCCCGCCCATTCGTTCTTGCCATTCACTAAGGGCAGGATACGGTTTTCCAACCCGGCTACACTGGCCAAAAGTTCCTCTCCGTCGGGAGTGAGCGCATAGCCACGAGCAGTTCGTTCAAACAGCTCTTGGCCCAGCCGCCTTTCCAACGCCAGCATTCGCCTGCCAAGGGTCGGCGCACTTTTTCCTGTCGCGGTTGCCGCGACAGACAGGCCGCCCAGCCGGGCAACGGCGAGAAACAGCCGTAGGTCGTCCCAATCTAACATCATTTCATTCATGAAATGACTTTTACAGAATGTTCCATTCATGTGAAGGCGCGGGTGTGTTCTCGTGCGGGAAACGATATCTGGAGGTATGTGATGCGCTTTCTAAATCAGGACATTTCCCCCATCGGCATGGGATGCTGGCCAATTGGTGGTCCGATGTTTGCTGGAGATGAGACAGTGGGCTACGCGAACTCTGATGATGCGGAATCTGTCCGGACTATCCATGCGGCGTTGGCATCTGGTATCACGCTATTCGATACCGCTCCTGCCTATGGCGCAGGACATGCGGAACGGCTGCTAGCTCGCGCTCTCAAAGGTCGTTCGGATGCTATGATTGCAACCAAGATCGGTGTCGCCATTGACGAGGAAAGCAAACAGCTTTTGGAGAACGAAGAAGACCCAGGCAAGGTGGGTCCTGCGATTGACGCGTCGCTTTCACGGCTCGGGCGAGACCGGATTGATCTGCTTCTGCTACACCTCAATAGCCTTTCGGTTGCAAAGGCAGAAGCGATTTTCGACGAGATGGAGCGGGCGCGGGTGGCAGGAAAGGTGCGCGCATACGGTTGGAGTACGGATTTCTCTGTCAATCTCTCATGTGTGGCGGAACGACCGGGATTTGCAGCGGTCGAACACGCCATGAATGTTTTGCTCGATGCACCAAACATGCAAAGCGTTGTCGACGAACACGGCTTAACCGCATTGATCAGATCGCCGCTTGCGATGGGTCTATTGTCTGGAAGGTACTGTTCCGAAACAACCATGCCCGACACCGACATACGTTCAACGTCAAATCCCCGAACGGACTATTTCAAAGATGCCGCCGCAAATCCCAAGTATCTTAAGAGGCTGGATTCCGTAAGAGACTTGCTGGAGACAGGCGGACGCAGTGTGGTTCAAGGCGCAATCGGTTGGCTTTGGGCAAGGGGTCAGACGAATATCCCTATTCCCGGCATACGAACAGTGGAACAACTCAAAGGTATTGCTGGGGCGTTGTCCTTTGGGCCTCTGCCTGCATCTGTCATGGGCGAAATCGAAACTGTGATCGAACGCAGCTCTGCGGATGCGATAGACCGAGCCCGCTAGAATATCTAACCAACTATCTTGAGGGATGAGATTCAATTGAGGGTGGTCCACAATCTCATCGCTCATTTTCTCTAAGCGGGCCTTGGCAAGGTCGCCGCGAATTGACGGTTTGTCCTGCGATGTGTGAGTTTGGCGCTGCCTGGAATTCGCGCTTGCAGCGAATAACGGCAAAGCGGGCTGCGACCGCAGCATCGTGCCCTCGGTCGAGTGACCGCTTTGGGCCGTTTTACGACCATCAATGGCAGCTTTGTGAGGCTATTGTCTTCGGAACCTCTTATTCTTCTTGTTATGCTCGGCTTGATCAGAATGTCGATAGGCCAGCACACCGCCAAGGGTGATAAACCCAGCACCAATCCAACCCCAGAAATCGGGCAGGTTGTTCCAGAACATGTATCCAAAAAAGACGGCCCAGAGCATTCCTGTGTATTCGATCGGTGCAAGCACACTGATGGGTGAAATTGAACACGCGGTGGTACGGAAGTACACGCACATGGCACCGAATATACCCAGCGCGCAAACAAGCCAGATGTTCGCTAAATCTGGAAGATAAGCTCCATCTGGAACAAGAAGGACGGCCACTGAGAAGACCATGCAGTATTCGTATCCGGCAATGGCTTCTGGCGTGTCGCGGCGTGACAGGGCGCGGGCAGTGATCAGGCCAAAGGCGCTGCAAACTGCAGCTGCCAATGGGAATAGGGCTGCCATGTTGAGACCCAGACCGGGCGGGCGTATAAGAAGCAGTGCCCCAATTAAACCTGCGATAAGCGAGATGAATTGCGTTGTTCTTGGGCGTTCTCGGAACACAATTAGAGACAGGCACATCGAAACGATTGGCGCGACCATAAAAATCATTGTCACTTCGGCCAGCGACAATACGCTCAGACCAGAAATAAAAAAATACATTGTCCCCAATGTCAGCAGACCTCGGGCCAGCAAGAGGGGCCATCTTGGCGACGCCAACGAATGCCAGTTGCGGGGCGCTATGAACGTGAAGAAGAACAAAAGTCCAAAGGTACTTTCAAACAGGATGATTTGAATCTCGGAGTACGACTGAGCCAAAAGCTTAGCGACAGCATCCATCGCGGACATAAAAAACACGCCGATTGCAAAGTAGGTGGGCCCGTTGGCGTAGTGTTTCACCTGTCTTTGTCGTGTGCTGATGAATCAAGCTGATCAAAAATCGACGTGCGCTCGAGATGAAAACGCGCAGAGAAGCGATCAGGTGTTGTTTTCAGAAATTGGTCCATGAACTTCAGCATTTCGATCGCATCTTTTTTTTTCAAGTTGACTGTGCCCTGCTTTAGCCACTTCTCAAGCGCTGATAAGTCTCCGGGCCGAAGGCCATTTTGAGAGCCGAGCCGGAGCATGTGTTTGTAGGATCGATTTGAGAAATACTCTTGTTCCATGAGAGTGAGGAGCTTGGTCGCTGTTTCCGGGGAAATAACACTGCTTGCCGACGCTGCCTCAAGTGTTGCCCTGATGTTCACAAGCGGCTCTGACAGCGCGGGATAGTCCAACTCGGCAGGGCCGTGATTTAAGGCAACCTCGTCATCACGGGTCAGTCTCCCGTCACGGTAATCCTCAAAAATGCGGCCGACCCCCTTCATACCAAAACTATGCAGTTCCGCCGCTCGCAAAGCTCCCATGCTGGAGCTGCCAAACACATGAATTCCCCGATCAAGCGCCCAGAGTATTTCCTTGTGCAGGACGGTCGGGGTAAACTGAAAATAGCCATCTATTAGGCCAATAGCGCGAGGGTGTCTTGAAACGACTTTCATCACGTCACCCTGTGCTGCCGGCGGCAAATACTCTGCCGGCATAATTCGTTCGGCTTCGCTTTGTCCTATTGTGGGGCCACAAAATACAAAAACAGTCATTGTATCAACTCAGACGCGTTCTGGGCCCTCAGGCCTGCGACGTAGCGCGGGTCGTCATGAGGGCCTTCCAACCCGGGTACCAGTACCCGAACGACCGCGATTTGGTCTGAAACATAGTCGGCAGTTAAATCGATGAAGCACGCGTCGTCATAGCCGGCAGAATGGAGTTGGGATTGAATCCAGCCTAGGTCGCTATCTGGTGAGTTCGTATCAAATGATCGTCTTGCGGCAAAACTCTGTTGTCCGGAACGCGCTATCGTCTCGCGAAACTGCATTTCGGAATAATAGTCCTTACGCAGATCATCGCGAGCACCCGTGATCAAAGTCAGTCTTTCTTGCGCCGCTTCAGTCAGGGCGCGCGAGAGTGCAATTTCCCTACACGGATGGCATCCAGCGCCCACGGACGGGCGAGAGAGTAGAACGGGCACGTTTCCTTTTTCGCATGCCCAGGTCAAATAGGCCGGTACTTCAATGTCAGACGTAACATCCCATATGGCCAGATCAATATCGGCGTCTGCGAATTTGCGAAGGATCTGACGTAGCGCCGGATCGTGAATTGTCCGTTGATCAATGCGCCGCGCGTCGCGTGATTCCCAAGCCAAATGTGACCAAAGCGCGACCGAATCCCGCTCGATCACTTCGCATAAGCCATGTATTTTTGACTCTGCAAGTGAATTCCCAGAGGCCAAACCATTAGACGTTGACAGAAAAAACCCACTTCCAGGCGGTAAAGGGCGTGTATAATTTGTATGTACCAGTTCATAGGGAACCCAAATGCCGTCCTGACTATTCAGCTGCCGCATCTGAATCCACAATATTGGTGTGAAAGGGTCGAAGACTGCCCCGTTGCTTAGCGGCAGCTGATCAACATGAATGACCTCGTGCGTGTACCTGATATCTTCAAGGCACGCGTGAATGACGGGCGATATGATGCGTTCAGCATGAAAAATTTCAATGGATTCCATAACTGCAGAGGCGACCGCAGCGTCGTGGGTCACTCCCTTCCCCTGAGAAACAGCCATTGATCTCGAATTTGGTCTGCAGACAACAATTGTTGGTAGCCCCACGCGATCCAGACCCGTAACATCCGCGATGCGCGTAATGCCGAAAACCGGAAAGAGCTCCCGCATCAGGTCGACAGTCTGTGCAGGTGGGCGAATACGACGCGTACCGTCAAAATATTGCTTCAAGGTCAGCTCCCACCCAACTGGTTTGGTGCATCCTGTAACGCAAACCTGTTTGTGCAACGTCGCGAGCGCTGGCTCAAAGGACTTGAGCCAGCCTCCGTAACGTTTTGGTACCTGGTATCAAGCGGTTGGTTGGATCTTCGCACCACACTGGGCGGGATCAATCCTGGCTCCAAGCTGCGACGGGTCGATTTTGGCCCCGTATTGAGACGGATCAATTTTCCCGCCGTGCTGACTGGGGTCGATCTTTGCGCCGACTTGAGAGGGATTGTCGCAGCGCAGCCCGTCACCGGCCAGCTTGTGTTCGGTAGAAGCTGACCCACCAGCGGGTTTTGTCTGCAGCCGGCCCCGATTGATCAGGATCAGACTGCCATCTGGCGCGCGAACGGTTCTCTGAATATCCAACATTTTTCTTCTCCCTAGATCGATTTCATGAACTTTGTTGTTTTGCGCCTTCAAAAACGATGAGGCTCTTATTCTTAACATAAAAATTGGTTCTAATCACCGCCCGCCGGATCTGCGGGTGCTTTTCGAAGCCTTTGGTTCAGGACTCGTTCTTGTTTCATAGCCAGAATATGACAGTGGCGGCGAGGGCGATGGTGGAGAGGAAGACCTTTGGGTTCCTGTCATAGCGGGTTGCCACGCGCCGCCAATCCTTGAGCCTGCCGAACATAATTTCGATCCGATTGCGCAGTTTGTAGCGGCGTTTGTCATATTTGATGGTGGCCTTGCGTTGCTTCCGATCAGGGATACATGCGCGTATCCCTTTGTCTTTCAGGGCCTCTCTGAACCAATCGGCGTCGTAACCTCAATCTCCGAGCAGCCAGTCGACATTGGGCAGGCTGCTCAAAAGGGCCTTTGCCCCGATGTAATCACTCACCTGCCCGGCGGTAACAAAGATGTTCAAAGGTCGCCCTTTGCTGTCACAGATGGCGTGCAATTTGGTATTCATACCGCCTTTGGTTCTGCCAATCAGGCGACAGCGTCCCCCTTTTTGACGCCCAAACTGGACGCTGTGCGGTGGGCTTTCAGATAGGTGGCGTCCACTGCCCGGCAGTCGAAACGCAGTTTCGATGAGAGGGGATCATGATCGTCTTCTCTTCGCCATACTCAGCGGCCAGACCAACTAACATCTGGGCAAAGATGCCTTGGTCACTCCATCGTTTCCAACGGTTGTACAGGGTCTTGTGCGGCCCGTACTCCTTGGGTGCATCCCGCCACCGTAAACCATTGCAGTTGATGAAGATAATCCCACTCAACACACGCCCGTCATCGACACGAGGCTTGCCGTGGGATTTAGGGAAATAGGGCTCCAGTCGCGCCATCTGCGTATCGCTCAGCCAAAAAAGATCAGACATGTCACCGCTCGGTTTTCGAACGGTGAATCATGCCGAAAAGCGGAAATCAATGGGTCCTGACCCTAAATCCACGAAGGTCAATGGGTCAAAAGTTTGCGACAAATCCCAGCCGCTTACCTGAAGATGAAACATCAGGAGTGGAACTCGTTCGTCGGCCATTTTTTGCGTTGGGAAAAGAAACACACCCTGGATACCTGACCAGGGTACCGGGGCGCGGATTGGCCAAAAGGTGTGCCGTTATCAGACCATCTGTGTCGCTGGAGTGTTCGTTACGCTCTGGCGCTCATGTTTCAATCGACTGGCAATTTTCGAGGTGGAGCGTGATCGATACCCGATTGACCCGTATGTTCGGTTTGACCTGTCCGGTCGTACTGGCTCCGATGCCGGGGTTGGCAGATGGCCGTTTGGCTGCAGCCGTCGCCCGAGCCGGTGGGTTGGGTCTGATTGGGGGCGGAGACTGTGACGCGGATTGGATCGACGCACAATTTCGCGTGGCGAGAAATGAAGCAGTGGGGTGCGGGTTCACGACATGGCGTCTGGCGCAGTCGCCCGGATTGCTGGATCGGGTGCTGGATCGGCGCCCAAGGGCGATCTTTCTGTCTCATGGTGATCCGCGCCCGTTTGCCACCCGGATTGCGCAGGCAAAGGTCAGGCTGATCTGTCAGGTGCAGAACTTGCAGGGTGCAGCCCGAGCCGTTGAGGCCGGTGCTGATGTCGTGGTTGCGCAAGGTAGCGCGGCGGCCAGGCATCCCGGCACACGTTCAACACTTACCTTGCTGCTGGAAGTGGCGGATTTCCTGCACCGTGAAGCGCACGACACCCTTTTGCTGGCCGCTGGTGGGATTGCTGACTCGCGCGGAGTGGCGGCCTGTATTGTGATGGGCGCGGATGGTGTGGTCATGGGTACGCGACTTTGGGCCAGCCGTGAAGGGCAAGGGTCTTCTGACCGGACCGAGGCCGCCCTGAAGGCGACCGGTGACGATACGGTTCATGCCTTGACGCCCGATAAAAACTGGCCGGAACCTGTGGCTATGCGCGTGTTGCGCGACACCTGTCAGGTGATACCTGTGGGCGAGGGCATCGGACTGATCCGGGACATGCCTCCGGTAGATGATATCCTGAACGCAGTGACGCAAAAGGCCGGGCGGTTGATGGTGCATGCGCAGCGCAAGGTGATCCCGTAGCGCCTTTTGGATATGTGCCTCGTTGGGCCCTCCCATGGTCGACATCGGACTTTCTGTGGGCATGTGCCGCTTGATTCGAAAAGGGTCACCGAACAGGTCGTGACTGCGCGGATGTTCGTTCTTCAGAATTGCGAAAACGGCACGAAATGTGAGGTAAGCCGACGTAATTTTGCGAATCAGTCAAAATGACATGCCAAATTCGTAAAATTTAATGGACAAAGTGCGATTTTCGCAGTTCACTGCCGCTCAGGAATAACGGAAACATATCTGCGGCGCGGCTGCGATGCTGATCTCGAAACCCTGTGTCAGGAACTTGAACGATGAAGCCATTCAATTCGTTGCTTGAGTCTTTCTACGAAGAAACCACCCCCAAGCGTGGCCTGCCTGCGGCGGCCTATAAGGATGCCGAGTTCTGGCGGGCCGAATGCGCCTCGGTGTTCACGCGCAACTGGATTTGCGTCGGGTTCACGCATGAACTTCGGGCCGCAGGGGACGCCGTACCCGTCACTGTCGCCGAGCATCCCTTGCTGCTGGTGCGTAACAGTGCGGGCGAGATTCGCGCCTTTCACAATATCTGCCGCCACCGCTGTCTGACTTTGGTTGATGCGCCGAAGAACGTGGGCAAACTTATCCGCTGCCCCTACCACGCGTGGGCATATGATCTGGATGGGCAACTGCGCGCAGCGCCTCATTTTGGGGGCGCAAACGATCATCAGGCTGAAGGATTTGACAAGAAACAAAACAGCCTTGTCCCGGTGCGCAGCCATGTCTGGAACGATTGGATTTTCGTCAATCTCGATGGCAATGCGCCGGATTTCGACGAATATTCTGCTGCCATTCAGGGTCATCTGGAAGGAATGGACTGGAACAAGCTCCAATGCATCGGGACGCTCGATTTTGGTGAAATCGCCTGCAACTGGAAGTTCATCATGGAGAACTTCATCGAGCCCTATCACGTCCAATTCGTGCACTCCTCGACCACGGATCAGCCGCTTGAGGATCACTATACGATCATTGATGGAAACTGTGTCGGCAGCGCCGTAGATCTGGAGGAAGAGATCGGCACTTCGGGCAGTCTGGGCGTCAGTTCACGATATCTGACGCTGTATCCGAATTTCATTCTGGGCCGGTACTTCCCTGATCAGCTGGGCGTTTATCTGAACATTCCAACCGGCCCCGGCACGATGATGCAGAAACGGGCGCTCTATACCACCGAAGGACAGACCCTGAACCCCGAGGAGGTCGAAGGGCTGAAAAAGCTGTGGTGGGATGTGCACAAGGAAGATCACGAAATGACGGAACGGCTGCAACTGGGTCGGGCTTCGACCATTGCCGAGGCTGGGGGAGTGCTGTCTCCGGCTTGGGAAGACAGTGTGCGTGCGTTTCAGGAGATGGTGGCACGCGATGTGACCACCGCCGAACAACACTGAATCAAGGAGAGAACCGTGACTGACAACTTGAGCAGCGGATTCCGCCTTGCCCACACGATGATGCGGGTGATGGATATGGAAAAATCGTTGGAATTCTATTGCGGCATTCTGGGGATGCAGGTGTTGCGCCGGACCGACTACCCAGAAGGCAAGTTCACCAATACATTTATCGGTTATGGCCCCGAGGCGGAATCTCCGACGCTGGAACTGACCGCCAACTGGGATCAGGAAGACTCTTATGACCACGGCAATAGCTGGGGCCATATCTGCATCGAAACTCCGGATGTCTACAAAGCCTGCGAGGACTTGGCCGCTGCTGGTGTGAATATCACGCGTCCACCGGGGCCAATGAAAAACGGCACCCGTGTCATTGCGTTCTGTGAAGATCCGGACGGCTACAAGGTCGAGCTGAACGAAAGCATCCTGAAACATCTGGCCAAGGAAGGGTCCTGATCCATGGGAGAAAAACCAAGACTGATGAAGTGGGACCTTGTCGAGGATCGTTATAACCAGATCGGTGACAAGGACAGTGACACCTACATCAAGCCGATGGTCACCAGTGAGTTTTCCAAAACCATGTGCGGTGGTATCAATGTTCTGAAGAACATCAAGGTGCCGTGGGATTTGACCTGCGATGAGATCATCTATGTTCTGGAAGGTACTTTCCGGCTGGTTTGCGATGGCGAAACCTACATCTGCGATCGCGGTGACGTTCTGTACATCCCCAAAGACAATCACATCTCCTACGAGGCGGATGAGCGCTGCGTAATCTTCTACGCCGCCTATCCCCATAACTGGAAGCAACTGGCCGGAATTACCAAGGTTCCGGGCATAGATCCCGACGATTTTGTGGCAGGCTGAATGCCTGACGCTGCCTGAAAGCGGGTGCTCTTGATGCTCTCTTTAAATCCGGGGCATCCGCCTTTCCCCACGGCGAACACACCGCCCGGTTCCACGCCGCCGGGTCCTGAAACCGGACCCTCGCGGCGCCCCAACAGGAGGAAGCCAAGTGCCTAAAGACAACGCAAACAGCAAGATCTACTACGAAAGCTTTCAGGACGCGGTTGAACGCAACCGGCCCAAAATTCCCGCCGTGAAAAAGCGTCTGGAAGACGCGGGTGTAAAATATGTAATGGGGGCCTGGATCGACCTTCACGGTATCCCCAAAACCAAACCTGTCCCGATGAGCGATTTCGAAGAGCTGTGCCTGGGCAAGGGTCCGCAATTCGCCGTACATTCGATTTCCTATGTTCCCGAGCTCAGCCCGGCCGACAGCGACCAGGTCGTGGTGCCGGATCTGGATGCGGTCTATGTCTGCCCGTGGGATACCTCGATGGCGATCATTTTTTCGGATCTCTACTGGGAAGACGCACCTTACAACGTCTGCCCCCGTCAGGCGCTGAAACGTGCCATGCATGAGGCTGCGCAGGAAGGCTATACCGGTTATGCGGGTGTCGAGCCCGAATTCATCGTCATGAAATATGACGAGGCTGGCCAGCCGGTGAAAGCGTTCGATGACGATCCTGCGGATGGTCTGCGCCCGCGCCGTCAGGCCTTTGGCTATGACGTGGAATACTCGGTGGATTCGATGCCCTTCCTGAAGGACATGATCGACATCATCGAGGGGCTGGGTTGGAACCTGCATGACGTGGTGGCCGAAGGCGCTTATTCCCAGTTCGAACTGGATTTCCACTATACCAACATGCTGGAAATGTCTGACCGGCTGGCGTTCCTGCGCATCGTGCTGAAAGAGGTCGCCAAGAAGCACGGGATGTTCGTGACCTTCATGCCGAAACCCACCGTGGGGGACTGGCGCTCGGGTGCGCATATCAACATGTCGATGCAGCACGAAAGCCGCCCCGGCGAGAATATTTTCCAGACGCCCGAAGGGGACTGGAGCGATGAATCCCGCTGGGCCGTTGGCGGCCTGATGCAGCATTCCGAGGCGATCACCGCAATCACCTGTCCTATCGTGAACTCGTATAACGGTCTGGTTCCGCGTGTCGGCGGGTTCGAGGGCGGCACCGTCACCTGGGCGCCCACCAACATCACCTACGGGTTCAACAATCGCTCGGCCCAGTTCCGTTTACCGCAGAGCCGCCATTGCATAGAAAACCGCGCCTGCGACATGACGATGAACGTCTACCTGGCCATGGCGATGCATCTGAGCTGCGCGGTGAAGGGAATCAAGTACAAGATCGATCCGGGCAAGCCCACCGATTTCGACCTTTACGCGAAAACCGAAGCGGAACTAGCCGAATTGGGTATCCGCCGCCTGCCGCGCACCCTGTTCAACGCCATTGAGGCCTTGCGGCATGACGACATGGCCGAGCATGTGTTGGGCCCGGTCATGCGTAGTTCCTACCTCGAATACAAAAACGACGAGTGGGAACGGTATCACCAGTCGGTCACCGACTGGGAGGTGCAAGAATATCTGCGGCTTTACTGAGTAAAAAACAGACGGCCCCGAAAGGTTGGGGCCGTTTTCTGAACAGCAGCAGGGGCCGGCATGACGCAGGAATACCAGATTCTCGAACTCGGCGATTTTGAGTTGCTTTCGGGCGAGATCCTGAAAAATGCCAAACTCGCCTATCAGACCTACGGCACCTTGGCGCCCGCGCGAGACAATGTGATCGTTCTGCCGACCTTTTACACCGGCACCAACACGCGCAGCGAAGGTTTCTTCGGGCCGGGCCGGGCCATTGATCCGGCGCGGCATTTCATCGTTAGCCCGAACCTGTTTGGCAATGGGCGGTCATCGTCGCCATCAAACACCCCCGCGCCGCAGGACGGGCCGCGCTTTCCGCTGATCCAGATGTGGGACAATATCACAGCGCAGCACCGGCTGATCCATGACCATTTGGGGATCGGGCGGATCGCATTGGTCGCGGGCTGGTCCATGGCCGGGTGCCAGTCCTATCAATGGGCGGCCCAATACCCGGACATGGTGCAGGCCATCCTGCCGTTCTGCGCCTCGGCAATAACCTCGCCGCACAACTTTGTATTCCTCGAAGGTGTAAAGGCTGCGCTTTGCGCCGATCAAAGCTGGAACGGCGGTGAATACAACAAACCTCCGGTCGCTGGGCTTAAAGCGTTCGGGCGGGTCTACGCGGGATGGGCGTTTTCACAGACCTTCTATCGAGAGGAGCTCTACAAACACTTGGGATTCGAGACCGTCGAAGACCTTCTGGTGGATTGGGAAATTGATCATGTCGAGGGCTGGGATGCCAACAACCTGCTGGCCAAGCTGGCGACCTGGCAGGCGGGTGATATCTCGGCCGGGCCGCTTTACAACGGCGACTTCAAAGCGGCGCTTGGCGCGATCAAGGCGCGCGCGATCCTGATGCCTTGCACGCAGGACCTGTATTTCCCGCCCGAGGACAACGCGATTGAGGCGCGGCACATGCCGAACGCCGAATTCCGCCCTTATGACTCGCCCTGGGGTCACTGCGCAGCCAATCCCGGCAACGATCCGGGGTTCACCGCCGCGTTGGACGCCGGCATTCGTGCGCTTTTGCAAGAGTAAACCAAACGGGGGACATCCGTGCTCAAGAATATCTGCACGTTTAACGGTACACTGGCGCAGCGCAATTTTACGGTTGCAAACCTGCATGCACGCAAGGTTGCGTGAAGCCACTTCCACCACCTTTGCCGGATCAGGCATGGTGTGGGAGGCACACGTCATCAATGATGTAATCCTGTGCACCATGGGTAAAACGGCGGATGAGGCAACAGGTTTTCAGCGAGCGGGTCGAGGCAATGGTCAGGTCTCGTGAAGCGGTCCACGAAGGGTCCTTCCCCGGGTCGAAATAAACCGTGCATAGGTCGGATGATGAGACCAGAAGCTGCTCGAAGCATTGGATAAGGTGTAGTATACATGACGGACCTTGTGCATGGTGGAAACCGGTAAGATATCCGGGCAGGTTTGCACCTGTATTCGGGGTCCTGGTGCCGGGCTTGCATGCATGACGAAACAAAAGGAAGCGATGTGAACTTATCGCAAAAGACAGAAGCGGATAAACCGTCCCGGCAACGGGGCAAGCACTCGGTCGAAGAGCGTTTGAACAGCGAGATCGTCCAGATGCTCGAACTGGATGGGCGGATGCCATTTTCGGAAATCGCGCAGAAACTGGGCGTGTCCGAGGGCACGGTACGCAACCGCGTTAACGCCATGAAAGACGCCGGCCTGCTGCGCATCGTTGCAATCGCCGACCCGGCGGCTTCGGAATACAAGGCAGATGCCATGATCTGTCTGAAAGTCGCGCCGGGGATCAAGCCTCAGATGGTGGCGGATCGTCTGAGTGAGATTTCGAGCGTCGTTTACATTCTATGGGTCACCGGGCGCTTTGACCTGATGGTTGAACTCGTCTGCGACGAACCGGGCGATTTGGCGATATTTCTGGAACATCACATTCATGGGGTCGAGGACATCGCCGATGCCGAGGTGATGCTGGGCCTGAAAAACTACAAGAACCAGTTCCTGCTTAAACGCGACTGGGATCCTCAGCGATAGGCCAGTGCGTAAATTGACGTCTTCGGTCTTGTCGGCCTCCGAGTGCATCAACGCCGTGATTTCCCGTTCGCATTCCAGGTAACCAGGCAGGGCGATCAGTTCTTCTTTGCTGTGCAACTCGATGCCCTTCTTGAAGTCCAGATTCAGAATGGTTTTCAACCGACCGGGATTTGCCGCAAGGAAAACGATCTTGTCTGCGAGAAAGATGGCCGGATCTGTCGCAAACTTTTGCCCGGCTTCACCCTGTTCAGCAAACTGCTGGCTGCCTCATAGAGCGTTGAGCGCAGCATAGCATCACCGCGTTTCGATACTCTGCTGCTATAGTCGATGTCCCCAGATTGGTAACGCCGGGACGTCAGCCCGAGATAGGCTCCGACCGATCTGGATTTTGAAAATCGGCACAGTTTGCCTCTGTCGAAATTCATGACGGCGTCAACATGTGGACCTCACTTCAGACAGAGAGGTCAAAAGTTTGCGACATGGCCGTGGTCGGGTGCTCTGCAAGGCGCAGAAATTTGCGACAGCAGAACTCTAACGGACTGAGTGAAAAACCATCGGGCATTCAGACTTGGGCAATTGTGCCTAGTCCAAAGACAATCTCGCTGGACCCAAGTGCTGGTACAACCCGGCCCCAGCGTGAGCGATTTAAGGACTTCTCGCTTGCGTCTGGTTGACAGATCTTCGCCAATCGGATGACGTCAGCGGGTCACGCATACGGAGGAGCACACGTGCGGATCGTTTCAAACCCCCATCGGCTCGCTAAAAGGCTGGTGCCCTTGGCGCCCTATCCATTGGTCGACGCAGACCGGGTGGCGTCGCTGTTTTCGTCGTGTCTTGCAGCAGCGGAAACGCCTAAGGTCGAGGCCAAGGAACTGGCCCAATCGCACGGCTTTGGATCAAGGACGAGCGCGTGCGGATGAACCTTGGCTCGTTCAAGGCGCTCGGTGCTGCCTATGTGATCGCGGTGCATCTGCCTGCTTTGGCCAGTGCGGGCCTTGCCACCACCGCGTCGGGCGTGGCGGCGGTTTTGCATGACACGGTGCACGAAGCGCTGCATATCGATCAAGACGCCCGGGTGCTTTGCTATCTGTCCGAGTGTGCAGAATGAGGGGTTTTGCGACTGCCGAATTCGAAGCGCGCACCCAACGCGCCCAGGCGATGATGGATGCGCACGGCCTTTCCGCACTCTTGCTCACCACCGAACCCGAGGTGCGATACTTCACAGGATTTCTGACCCGGTTCTGGGAAAGCCCGACGCGCCCGTGGTTTGTGATCCTGCCGATCACTGGTAAGCCCGTAGCCGTAATCCCATCCATTGGTGCCGCTTTGATGGCCGAAACATGGATCGACGACATTCGCACCTGGAGCGCGCCAGATCTTGAGGACGACGGGGTGGGCTTATTGGCCGAAGCCCTGATCGAATTGACGCCGACAGACGCCAAGATCGGGATGCCAGACGGTCACGAATCGCACACCCGGATGCCGTTGGCCGATCTGGCGCGCGTGAAGAATGCGATTGGACCCCGCAACATCGCCGGGGACCAAGGCATTTTGCGCGCTCTGCGCATGGTGAAATCCCCCACCGAGATCGCAAAGATCGAAACCGCCTGCGCCATCGGAGGCCGGGCTTTCGCGCGGGTGCCGGAAATAGCGCGGGCGGGGGTGGCGCTCGATGAAGTGTTTCGAAGATTCCAGATGCTTTGTCTCGAAGAAGGTGCCGACTGGGTGCCTTATCTGGCGGGAGGCGCGGAACAGGGTGGGTATATGGATGTGATCTCGCCCGCGCGTGCGACGCCACTGGCCCCGGGTGATGTGCTGATGCTGGATACAGGTTTGGTTTTTGATGGCTATTTCTGCGATTTCGATCGTAATTGGTCGATTGGTCCGGCCAGCGTAAAGGTGCAATCGGCTCACGCCCGCCTGATCGAAGCGTCCGAAGCGGCCTTTGGGATCGCGCGGCCCGGCGCGACTGCTGCGGACCTGTACCACGAGATGAATGCTGTTCTTGCACGCGACGGGGGCGGAACAGATGCCGGCCGGTTGGGGCATGGGCTCGGAATGTCGCTGACCGAATGGCCGTCGTTGATTCCGACCGACCATACAATACTGGAACCCGGAATGGTTTTGACGCTGGAGCCTGGCATCGCCGTTGGTGACAAGATACTTGTCCACGAAGAGAACATCGTCATTACCGAAGCTGGCCCTCGTTTCATCAGTCCAAGGATCGGATCGGAGTTGCCCTGCCTATGACCTTTCTGCCGTACACGCTCGATCCAGACAATCCGGGCAAACCACCCATGGGCCTGATTGTCCTCCAAACCGACGAGACCATCGAACCTGATTTCAGAACCCTTTTCGCGGATCAGGACGACCCGATCTATGTCACGCGTATCCCCAGCGGGGCCACCGTGACCACCGACAGCTTGGCCGAAATGGAAATCGCGCTGCCCGCCGCCGCCGACCTCCTGCCAAAGGTGCGCCCATATCGTGTGGTCGGGTATGGATGCACTTCAGCCAGTTCGGTCATTGGCTCGGACCGGGTCGAGAAGATGGTGCAGCAAACCTGCGACGTGACCACCGTCACCAATCCCCTTCGCGCTGCGTCTGCCTGCGCCAAAGACCTTGGTGTCTCGAAACTCGCACTTCTTTCCCCCTATATTGAAGAGGTTAATCTGCCGCTCCGCAGTGCCTTCGCCGACAACGGCCTTTCGACGGATGTCTTCGCCACCTTCGGTGAGGCGGACGAAGCCAAAGTGGTGCGGATATCCACCGCGTCAATCGTTGAAGCTGCGGTAGAGTTGGGCAGGGATTCGGCGGTCGAGGCTGTATTTCTAAGTTGTACAAATCTCAGAACCCTTGCCGCGATTCCCCAAATCGAAGCGCGGATATCAAAACCCGTGATGTCGTCGAACCAGTGCCTTGCCTGGCACATGAAGCGTTTGAATATGACCTAAACACTGCTCACATAAACTTGTTTCGCCAACCCGGTTCAAAATTGGGTCTTGCCCCGCGCGCGGATTATCGCGTTAAATGCGAAACATCGATCAAAAGACAGGCCCGGATCAACCAGGGCCGGAAATGACGACACAGGGGGGCCACTTGGCCGAAATGTCCAACGACGCCGCGTTCGTCGAGTTTCAACGCGTACAAAAGTCCTACGATGGCGAGATCCTCGTCGTTAAGGATTTGAACCTTTCCATGCCCAAAGGGGAGTTCCTGACAATGTTGGGGCCGTCCGGCTCTGGCAAGACCACGTGTCTGATGATGTTGGCGGGGTTCGAGACTGCGACCCACGGCGAGATCATGTTGGATGGGCAACCGATCAACAATATCCCACCGCACAAGCGCGGGATTGGCATGGTGTTTCAGAACTATGCTCTGTTCCCGCATATGACGGTGGCCGAGAACCTTTCCTTCCCACTGGAAGTTCGCAAGATCGGCAAATCGGACCGCGAAGCCAAGGTGAAGCGCGCGCTCGACATGGTGCAGATGGGCGCGTTCGGCAACCGCCGTCCGGCGCAGTTATCGGGTGGTCAGCAACAGCGGATCGCTTTGGCCCGCGCTTTGGTTTTCGAACCCGAGCTTGTCCTTATGGACGAACCGCTTGGCGCGCTCGACAAACAGCTGCGCGAACATATGCAATTTGAAATCACCCGACTGGCGCATGAGTTGGGCATCACCACAGTCTACGTGACCCACGATCAAACCGAGGCATTGACCATGTCCGACCGTGTCGCGGTGTTCGATGATGGCCGTATTCAGCAGCTTGCGCCGCCGGATCAATTGTATGAAGAGCCCGAGAATAGTTTTGTCGCGCAATTCATCGGTGAGAACAACACGCTGGAAGGTGTCATCAAATCCATCGATGGTGACACCTGTCTGGTTCAATTGGATGACGGCTCGGAAATCGATGCGGTGCCAATCAACGTACACAATCCGGGCGAGCGGACCAAGGTTTCGATCCGACCCGAGCGAGTGGAATTCAACAAAGACCGCCTGCATGCCGATGCGCATACACTGAAGGCGACGGTCAAAGAATTCATCTATATGGGCGACGTATTCCGCTTTCGCATGTCGGTCGCGGGTAACGAAGAATTCATCGTCAAGACACGTAACGCCCCCGATGCCGTTCGCCTGCAGCCTGGCCAAGAGGTCGACATCGGCTGGTTAGCCAAGGATTGTCGTGCGCTTGACGCATAGACCAACCCGCGCGGCACAAGCGCGGTATTACTGAGGGACCGGCTGGCGAAAACCCGTGCGCCAGCTGACCAAATAACAAACGGGATCAACTGGGAGTAACACATGATACCAACCAAAACTTTGCTGACAGCGGTGGCTGTGGCAACAGCCGCCGGGGGCGTGTACGCCGAAGAGATGACCATCGTCTCATGGGGCGGTGCGTATTCCAAATCGCAGCTCAAGGCCTATCACGAGCCCTATTCGGAAAAGACGGGTGTCACCATCCTCAATGACGACAGCTCGGCCGAAGCGGTTGCCAAACTGCGCGCGATGAACGAGGCGGGCAACGTCACCTGGGATGTGGTGGACGTTGTTGCAGCAGATGCGATCCGCCTGTGCGACGAAGGTCTGGCGATGGAGATCGACTTTGACAGCCAACTGGCTGCCGCACCGGACGGGACACCGGCGTCCGAAGATTTTGGTGACCTTCTGGTAAGCGACTGCTTTATCCCGCAGATCGTTTATTCGACCACCTTCGGTTACCGCACCGATCTGGTCGGAGATACACCGCCAAGCGATATCTGCGCCGTGTTCGATCTGGAAGCCTATCCGGGCAAGCGCTCGCTGGAAAAGCGCCCGATCAACAACATGGAATGGGCGTTGCTGTGTGACGGAGTGGCCAAGGACGACGTGTATGACGTTCTGGCAACCCCCGAAGGACAGGATCAGGCGCTGGCCAAGCTGGACACCATCAAGGACAGCGTCGTCTGGTGGTCTGCTGGTGCGGACACCCCACAGCTGCTGGCCGATGGCGAGGTGGTCATGGGGTCGACCTATAACGGTCGTCTGTTCAGCGTGATCGAAGAGCAGAAACAGCCCGTTGCAATGCTGTGGGACGCGCAGGTGTTCGACCTGGATGGCTGGATCATCCCGGCCGGTCTGAGCGAAGAGCGTCAGCAGCGCGCGCTGGACTATATCATGTTCGCGACCGACACGCAGCGTCTGGCGGATCAGGCCAAGTACATCTCGTACGGTCCGGCTCGTGCCTCGTCGGCCCCGCTGGTGGGTCAGCACGCCGATCTGGGGATCGACATGGCGCCGCATATGCCGACCGATCCGGAAAATGCCAAGAACACGTTCCTGTATAACTACGAGTTCTGGGCGGATTACCGCGACGACATCGACGCCAAATTCCAGGCGTGGCTGGCGCAATAAGCGTCTGATTTCGTGAGATTGTCGGGGGCCTCTATTCGCCCCCGACCCCAAAAAGGACCCAAGGGGCACCGATGACTGACGCCACCCAACAAAACTCCGGTCCGATGCTGGCCGCCGATGGAACGCCGCTCAAGCAGTCGCTTGCGCGGTCACTGCGGCGGCAAAAACTCCGGGCTCTTATGCTGGTGGCACCGCTGCTGTTGTTCGTGCTGTTCTCATTTATTGTACCGATTGCTTCGATGCTATTCCGGTCGGTGGAGAACAACATTGTTCAGGAAACCCTACCTCTAACGGTCGAAGCTCTGCAAAGCTGGGATGAAGCCAGCGGAGAACTGCCCGATGAGGCTGTCTATGACGCCTTCGTCCGCGATATGGTCGTGGCCGTCGACAATAAGACCCATACACGACTGGGCTCGCGTCTGAACTACGAAGAAACCGGTATGTCTTCGATGTTCCGCCGTTCAGGTCGGAAAATGGGTAAGCTAGATCCCGAAACAGACGGTCCCTTCAAAGAGCAGGTGATCGAGATTCACGATGGCTGGGGTGAGCCCAATACATGGGCCGTCATCAAAACTCACTCGCCCGCTATAACCAATGGATACTTCCTGAACGCGATTGACATGCGGCGCACCCCGGAAGGAGCGCAGGCTCAACCCGAAGACAAGCAGATCCTTATCAAGCTGTTCGGGCGCACGTTGTTTATGTCGCTGGTAATCACGGCGTCCTGTATCCTGCTGGCCTATCCGATTTCCTATCTTCTGGCCACGCTGCCGATGCGGGTGTCGAACCTCTTGATGATCCTTGTCCTGTTACCATTCTGGACCTCCCTACTCGTGCGGACATCCGCATGGAAGGTGATGCTGCAACAACAAGGGGTGATCAACGACACGCTGGTCTGGCTGGGGCTGGTGGACGATGCGGCGCGATTGATCATAATCAACAACCAGATCGGCACGATTATCGCGATGACGCATATCCTTTTGCCCTTCATGGTTCTGCCAATGTATTCGGTGATGCAGACAATCCCGGCCAGCTACACCCGCGCTGCCAAATCCATGGGGGCGACCAACTGGACGACTTTCTGGCGGATCTATTTCCCGCAAAGCATTCCGGGAATCGGCGCCGGCTCTATCCTCGTGTTCATTCTGGCGATCGGCTACTACATCACGCCTGAGATCGTCGGCGGCACAAAGGGTGTATTCATCTCCAACCGGATCGCCTATCACATCTCGTCCTCACTGAACTGGGGACTTGCCGCGGCGTTGGGCACGATCCTTCTGGTAGTGGTCCTGATCCTTTACTGGGCCTACGACAAGATCGTCGGCATCGACAACGTGAAGCTGGGGTAGAGACATGGCAGCATTGACACCTATATCCCGCAAACCCCTTTCGATGGTCCTGCCAAGCGTCGGACTGGCTGGTGCCTTCGCGGGCATGTTCATTGGCGCCGGGCAGGGTTCGGTTCTTTTGGGCATTGTCGGCGGTGCCGTAGTGATCGCAGCGCTCGCCTGGGTCTATATCGAAGTTCTGAAGAACGAGCGCGTGGCCCGCTGGATCACCATCATTGGCTTTGGCGCGCTGGGCCTGATCTTCGGCGGCGTGATGAGCGGTATTCTGGGCCTGCTGGCCGGTTGGTTCTTCGGGTTCTTCATCTATTGGCTTTACGAGGGCCGCTACCGGCAAAAGCTACTCCCCTATATGACGGCGGGCCAGGTCTTCTGGCATTATGCCTTCCGCGTGATCTGCGGCGCGATCTTCGTTTTTCTGATCACCCCGATCCTTGTGGTCCTGCCGCTATCATTCAATTCGCAGGATTTCTTCACCTTCACGCCCGAGATGCTGCGGCTTGATCCCGAGGGATATTCCCTGAAGCACTACCGCGACTTTTTCACGAACAACGAATGGCAGCGGAGTTTCAAGAACTCGTTGATCATCGCTCCCATAGCCACGGTTATCTCAGTGTCGCTGGGCACTCTGGCGGCCATCGGCCTAAGCCAGTCGCATGTCCCGGGGAGGCGCGCGATCATGGGTATCCTGATCTCGCCTATGATCGTACCGTTGATTATCTCGGCCACGGGCATGTTCTTTTTCTATTCGTCGATCGGCAATTTCCTTGAAGGAACGCTTGGCATGAACAAGACGTTCGTGGGGTATGTGAAAGTTGTCCTGGCGCACGCGGTATTGGGAATTCCCTTTGTAATCATCACTGTAACGGCCACACTGGTCGGATTTGATCGGTCGCTCACGCGCGCGGCGGCGAATATGGGGGCGGGACCGGTGAAAACCTTCTTCTCGATCCAGATGCCGCTGATCCTGCCCGGTGTGATCTCCGGCGGGCTCTTTGCGTTCATCACGTCCTTCGACGAAGTCGTGGTGGTTCTCTTCGTCGGTTCGGCCAGTCAAAAAACCTTGCCTTGGCAGATGTTTACGGGTCTTCGCGAACAGATCAGCCCGACCATTCTAGCGGTCGCGACCATCCTTGTGGTGATCTCGATTGCGCTTCTGACGACTGTTGAACTTCTCCGCCGCCGCTCGGAACGTCTGCGCGGCCTCAGTCCTGCTTGACGCGAATCTCGTCCTGATTTAACGGTTTTTTCGTTCAGCCCCGTCGCGATGGCGTCGCGACAAAAAGGGGCGTGTTCGGCTCTCGGATCCCGAGACCGCCTGTCCTGTACGCCGGGACATGTGGCCGGGCCTTCGCATATCCCGGCAAAGGAGAGACCTGACATGACAGACCTTGAAAACCGCCCAGAGTTCTTTGTCTGCCACAACGGCGAAAAGGCGAAACTGCCCTTTTCCAAAGATGAATACGCTCGCCGACTTGCTGCGCTTCGCGCGATCATGGCCAGACGAGATATCCCCGTTGTGCTGCTGACTTCGATGCAGAACATCGCCTATTACTCGGGCTTTCTCTATTGCGCGTTCGGACGACCCTATGCCTGTGTTGTGACGCAGGATGCCTGCACGACCGTCTCAGCCAACATAGACGCAGGCCAGCCCTGGCGGCGTTCAATCGAAGACAACGTGATTTATACTGACTGGAAACGCGACAATTATTGGCGCGCGGTCGCGAGTCTGATCGGCGGAGTCAAGCGGATCGGGGTTGAGAGCGATCACCTGACGCTGGCGGCACGGGATACAGCGCTGAGGATGCTGGGCGAGCTGGAACTGGTCGACGTCGCTCCCGACACCATGGCGGCGCGGATGGTTAAGTCTTCGGAAGAGATCGAACTTATCAAGGCTGGTGCCCGTACCGCGGATATTGGCGGCACCGCCATTTATGACGCAATCCGCGTCGGTACGACCGAATTGGAAGTCTCCATCGCCGGACGCGACGCGATGGAGCGCGAGATTGCCCGCGCCTATCCGGATGCCGAATACCGCGACACCTGGGTCTGGTTCCAATCCGGCCTCAACACAGATGGGGCGCATAATCCGGTGACCAACCGGAGGTTGGAAATGGGCGACATCCTGTCCATGAACACCTTTCCCATGATCTCAGGCTATTACACTGCTTTGGAACGCACGCTCTTCGTGGGGGAACCCGACGCAGACAGCCTGCGGTTTTGGAACGCCAACGTTGCAGCTCATGAGTTGGGACTGAGTCTGATCAAACCGGGGGCCACCTGCTCGGGTATCGCGGACGAGATCAACCGGTTCTTTGCCAGCGAGAACCTCTTGCAATACCGTTCATTCGGCTATGGTCATTCTTTCGGTGTTCTAAGCCACTATTACGGGCGTGAGGCCGGGCTGGAATTGCGCGAGGACATCGACACCGAGTTAAAACCCGGCATGGTCGTTTCGATTGAGCCGATGATCTGGATTCCCGAGGGCCAACCGGGCGCTGGCGGCTACCGTGAGCATGACATCCTTGTCGTGACCGAAGACGGTGCCGAAAACATCACCGGCTTCCCCTATGGTCCTGAACACAACTGCGTCGGGGCCTGACCCATCGAATTGGTGGCCGCCCCTGACTTGACCCGCTAGTCACGGGCGGCGCGCTCATGAAAAATAAATCCGATGAAGTTCAGCAACAGCTGGGCCGCGAGAATCTGAGTGCTTTCCGTCGGATCATAGGCCGGCGCAACCTCGACCAGGTCCACGCCCACCACATCGCCGCGTTTCGCCAGACCCTGCAAGATTTCCAATACGTCATAGTACAGAAAGCCACCATGGCTGGGCGTACCAGTTCCTGCCGCAATTGACGGACAAAAGGCATCGATGTCGATGGTCACATAATAGCGCGCATCCTCGGGAATTCGTGCCAATACCGCCTCTGTCCCGAGCGCCCGCACCTGCCGCACCGACAGGATGTCCGAGCCCCGTGTTCGGGCGTCCTCATAGCCTTCCTTCGCAGTTGACGAAACGTTGCGAATGCCAAGCTGGGTCATGCCGCTGACATAGGGTTTCTCGATTGCGCGACGCATCGGGTTACCATGTCCGGCCGTTACCCCGTGCCGCATATCTACAAAATCCAGATGCGCGTCGATCTGAACCACATGGATCGGGCCGTTTTGCGCACAATCCTCGGCAAAGGCATTTATGCACGGAATATTAATCGAGTGGTCACCGCCAATCACCACAGGCAACGCACCTGCACTTAGTATCTTGCCAACACCCATTGCGATATTCGCATGGCTTTCTTCGGTCTTGGTATGGATGATGTCGGCGTCGCCGATATCCACTATCCGCACAGAGGCATCGAGATAGGTCGCATCGTCCTCGTGGTCGTAAGCGCCAGCATGACCAAAGCTGAACAGGGTCGACGCCTCACGTACAGCTCTCGGACCGAACCGGGCGCCCGGTCTCCACTGCGTCCCGAAATCGAATGGCGCGCCCATAATCGCAACATCGGCCTCGATCCGATCCCAATTCTCGACCACCGGCGATTTGCCGAATGATGAAATACCTACGAAGGGCAGATTCAACCGCCCTCCCATATATCCATGTTCATCCATGAAATGTGCCCCATCCTCTAACGTGTTGCGCTAGTATTACCCGATCTCATTGCCCACGTCAGCTAAACGGAGAGAAGAACAATCAAAGGGTTCGCTCGATATGTGATCAACCACTGGCAAGGTCGTCAGGGTCTTGCCTGGTCATTCTGGGTGAATTTTGTGATCCTCCGCCTTGTCTTGTTTCTTTTCCAGGAAGCCGCCGCGACCTTTCTGCTGCCGGGCAGAGTGTTTCCGTTGTGGCTGGTGATTCCGATGGTGATCGTATTCCATGGCTGCATCTTTGTCTGGCAAACTGTCGGCCTCCTCCGGGCAGCGGACAGGTACTGCCAAGACAGCGGACAGATGTTCAAAGTCTGGGGTAGTCATCTGGCTCTGATCGTCGCCGCACTCTGGGTTCTGTCCTACAGCCTTGAGGCCTGGCACCTGACTCAGCCCCAAACCGACACGACTATGCCCAGCCTTGACGAACTCGATGCTGAGCGCGCGACCCGCTACAGCCTCTCGCTGTCTGACGACCAGACGTTCGTCGCCCTCGAAGGATCGCTGGAACTTGGAATAACCAAACGCCTGTCAGCACTCCTCGATGCCCATCCCTCGATCAAGACCATTCATCTCACAAGCCCCGGGGGCAACATCTTTGAAGCTCGCGGCCTGGCGGCACAAATCCAAAACTATGGCCTTGCGACATTCGTCGACAGCGAGTGCAGCTCCGCCTGTACGCTGGTTTTTATGGGGGGCGATACACGCAGGATCGCAAACAGGGCGAAACTCGGATTTCACCAGTACCGCTTTGACACCAACGCAGTAATCCTCGCCGTCGACCCTGACAAGGAACAAGAGCGCGATTTGGCAACCTTTCGTCGCGCAGGAGTTGCGCCGTGGTTTTTGGACAAACTCTATCAGAGTGGATCGCAAAGTATGTGGTTTCCGGATATCAACGTCCTTGTAGACGCCGGTGTCGTCACTGACATCCTGCGCTCCGTCGAACGGTGATTTTGACGTAGCATCTGTGGAGGATGTGTCGCGAACTTTGGATCCGGATTGGCAAGCCTTTAGATTTCGACGTTTGTTGTCTGCGTGTTGTTCTCCAACAGGTTTTAGCATGATTTCCTTGAAAGGCTGTCAATTTCCCGAGGAGGATCGGCAGGATCACAGATTCATCCAACGACGCGTACGACATTTGTGTGGGTTCAAGTCTTTCAAATCGGCTTCAGCCACACTGGATGGAAAAGAGTTAACCAACATGATCCGGACGAAGCAATTATCTAGCGATACGACTTCCGGCTTTCGGATATTGCGCGCCTTTGAATGAGATCATGAACTGGCTTTCGACTTGATAATACAGAAATTCATTCACCCGCTGGCGGCGTGAGCGTCAATGTTCAAAAGTTTGCAACAGAACCCTTGTGCGGCTCGTATTCCTTGGGCGCATCGCGCCATCGCAGCCCATTGAGATTGATGAAGATAATCCCACTCAAGACATGTTTATCATCAACGCGCGGCCTACGGTGCGACTTTGGGAAGAAAGGCTCAAGACGCCATCTACGCATCCGACAGCCAGAAAAGATCAGACATGATCACCGCTCGATTTTACCTATTTGAATAACGAGGTTAAGCGGAAATCAATGGGGCCGGGGCCTAGAAACGTTCTCAACCATTTGCATCCTTGTGCAAAAAAGGTGGTGAGTAATAAAGCTTGAGTGAGAAGCCCTTTCGTTTATCCTTGTGCCCAGGAGTGAGAATGTCTCTCAGCACTTAAATCGACTTTTTCTAGTTTAGGTGCGTTTTTTTTGATGTTTTATCGAATTGAAGCCCGATGGAGTAATTTCCGCTAGATTATTTTGGGAAAATTAGAGATGCCCGTCACAGCGGACGAGTTGCAAGAATTTCTGGATACCGAAGCAGAAGAAGTGGCCAGGGTATTGCGCAAAGTGCAGGGCTTTAGCCCCGTGCCAGTGACCCTCGACGTCCTGCAGGCCAATGTGGATGTCGTGAACTCTATGGTCCCTGCGGGCGAGCAGACCACGCTGGCTGAAGAGTTGAAGATCTTCCTCGAGGAGCAGGGACTTGAATGGCATTTCATGTCTGAGATGCAGAAGGCGCTTGAAGAGGGTCCGCCTCCTCCCACCAACCGGTTCGGCGCCAGAGAACGCGCCGACTTCCTGAAAAAAGCCGATCACAGCTTTCGTTTGTTTGTCTTTGACGCAAATGGGCGCTGCGGCGTGGCGACACTTATCTCTAGCCGTCTGGCTTTGACGGCCTGGCACGTCGCGCACCGCAAAGTGCCCTGCGAAGACGGGTCTAACGGACAAAAGATATGCTGGAAGAGACGCTCTGACCTCTGGGTCCGCTTTAAGCATAACACCTCACGGAACAAAGTGCTCGCGCTGCCTGTGGAACTTCCTTGCGACGAGGCCCAAGCCGATGAGACCCGCACAGTGAGTGACATCAGCTCAGCGACCCTACGAAAGCACCCTGATGTTGCACTCATGTATCTCGAAAGGCCGATGCTCACGAGTTGCATGTTGCCAGACCCGATCGTCAAGCTGCCCCAGGGCGACCATAAGGTGATTCTGTTGCACCAGCAGGACCATGGGCCCCCCGCCCGGAATGGAGGCGGCACCAGTGCTCCGGCGGATGCTGCGATTTTTGATATGCATGCCGCCGAGGATGACCCCGCGCGCTTTCGCTTCGATGCCGAGATGGCGGGGACGTCGCCGGGGTCGTCCGGGGCGCCGATCTTCAATCTCAGTCACGACTTCATCGGATTTCACCAAGGCATGCTGGGCGGGCATGGGCTTGCGGTGCCGCACGCCATCTTTGGCGAAAAAAGCGAGGTTACCGAGGCGATTGATCGGGACCGCAGACCTCGCTTTATCTACTCCACCAACGGCATGTTGAGCGGGGATCTGGTCATCGGGCGCGAGGACTTCTGCACCGCCATCCATGACGTGGTGAACGCGCAGGTGGCTGCAAAGAACCTGCGCGGCATTTGGGTGCGCAGGCTTTGGGTGGACAAGACGCCGGGCATGGAGTTCACCTATGAGATTCTGCGGCAAATGCTGGCCGAGAACGGGGCCCGCTCGAACGTGCCGCGCTTTGTGCTGCGCTTGGCCATCGACGATCTGTACGACGAGATGGCGTTGCAGGTCCTGGGCACGAAAGCGCCTAAGCCAAACCAGGGCGTTACAACGACCCAAACCAGCGACGGAGCGGCGTATAAGGATCAGGCCAAGGCACTGGTGGCGGCCTTGGTGCGAAAGCTCGACGGGACGAAGAAGGAACCCGTCTGGCTCTATTTCGACAACCCCCGCGGCGGCCTGCTGGATGGACCGCAGAAGCAACTAGAGATCCTTACCCAAGTCCTGTTGCATGAGCCGTCGTTGCGCTTTGTGCTGGCGGGGGGCGAGACCTATGCGCTGCCGCAGCCTCAGGCCGACAGTCCCACCGGCCTGAGCCGACCCGGCATCTGGGTCGAACGCATGGGTGATGTGCGATTGGACAGCTTGGTGCATACTGTGGGGGTGATCGACAGCACCTACGGACTTTGTATGGAGGAACACCAAAAAAGGACGATTGCGGAACTCGCCATGCAGGAGAGGCCCGCGTTGCGCGATGCGCAGCACTTCAAAGACGCTGCGGAGTCGCTGCGGATGAACCTCAACAGGAAAGTGGCACAGGCTGGACAGGGGCGCTCCTCATGATGCGCCCACTAGACGATATGCTCAAACAAGCGCTCCAGGCGGCACTACGTTTTGCGGCGCTGCGGGACAACTTTTTGCCCAAGGACGCGATCAAAGCAGCGTCGCAAGCGCTGGATGTCTCGCTGACCAGGATGCAATCGCTCCAGTTGCTATCAGAGATCCGCGCCAGTTCGCTTGAGAGCGGGGTCGAGGCCCCGGGCGAATGGACCCTGCGCCCAGGTCCGCGCCACAAGGTCCTTGATGATCTGGCCGCTGAACGGCGGGAGAGCGGGTTTGATGAGGTGCCTGAGGCGCTGACACCTATCGACCAAGCCCTCCGTGGGCTGGGGGAATACGCTGCTGAGGCGATCGACGAGACGCTACGCGAGTTGCCGAACCTGCCAAGCGCCGAGGCCCGCAGTCAGCTACGCCGCCAGCTTCAAGCTCTGGCCGATGTGCTAGATCGGGCGGGCACCCAGGCGGCGGCCTATGACAAACTGGTGCGCCTGCGCGGGGCGCTGAACAGGATCGAGGCGTATGAGCGCTCTGAGGCCATCCTAGAGCGCGAATTCGTCGGGCGCGGGCCGGAATTGGAGCGTATCGCGTACTGGGTCGCAAGCGGGCAAGAGAAGCCACCTGTCCGCGCCCTGTTCATCACGGGCCTGCCGGGCATCGGGAAGAGTTTCCTTTTGGACCGCGCCATGGCGCTTTACCGCAAGGACACCAAGCGGCCCGTCATCATCCATCTCGATTTCGACCGCCGCAGTTTGAATCTGGAGCGTGAGGACGATCTTGTCTTTGAGATGTCGCGCCAACTTGGGGACATGATCCCCAGAAGCGCCAAAGAACTCCGCGACATGCGCCTGAAATACGCTGAGGCTAGTGAGCCGAACGACACCACCGGCGCCGGTGTGCCCTATGAGTTGACGGACGCGATGGCGCGGGCTCTCAGAGAGGCCCAGACCCATGTTGTTGTGGTGTTCGACACTCTGGAGGAACTGCGCAGCCAGGGAGACCAGCGCATCCGGAGCCTCTTTGCGCTGCTGGATCATCTACTGCGCGCGGATGTCGGCCCGATGCGGGTGCTGGCCGCCGGGCGCGGCGATGCCCTTGACCCCGATAAGGAGCGGATCGACGGCGCGCCCTTGTCACTTGGGGGGCTGAGCGAAGACGAGGCGCGCCTTCTGCTGAACGAGTTGGATACCGATGAGGATTTTGTTGACGACATCCTGGCGCTTGCCGATGAAAATGAAGACCCGCACGATGATCCGAGTTCAGGGACGTCCGGAGAACCCGCCTACAACCCGCTGATGCTGCGCCTCGCCGCGCGAGCCGCCAAAGAGCCGGACTTCGACCCGGGGTCTCTGGCGGTAGGGGGGAAGGGTGCCCTGGGGGCCGCTTATCTCTACCGCGCGATCCTGTCGCGCATCGACGACCCCCGCCTGGCGGCACTGGCCCATCCGGGGCTGATCCTCCGGCGCATCAGCGCGGACTGCCTGAAAGGGATATTGGCCCCGGTGCTCTTGAAGCAGGAGATCGACCAGGAAGCGGCCGACCAGCTATGGCAGGACCTGTCGAGCCAGCATTGGCTTGTGCGGTCGGACGGAGTCGATTGGTTGAAGCATGAGACACAGCTGCGCCGCATCATCCTGCCTCTCCTCTATGCCGAGCAAAAGGACCTCGCTGGCGAGATCGACCGCAAGGCCCGCGATTGGTTCGCTGTGAACGATGACCCTGAGAGCGCGCTCTACCACGCCTTTCAGGCGACCCGTGATGGTGCCCCGATGCCCGAGTTCTCGGCCACGGAGGTGTCTGGCTTCACGCAGGACGACATCAACGAGTTGCCACGGGACGCTGCGATCCGCATCCGGCAGGCGCTTGGGCAGCGCTCCAGCGTCGATCTTGGCGCGGCGTCGGGCACGGATTCACAGGTCACGGCGGCTGGCACCGCGCGCGAAGTTGACCCGCTCGCTATACAAGAGCTGGAAATGACCCTGGAAAAGGGGGACGCCTTGGAGGCGCATCTCATCTTTGCAGGCGACGCAGGCTTTCCGAGGAAGCCGTCCTGGGACCGGCCCGAGACCCCCGCCGTTCTGGCCTATTACTGGCTAAGCGGGCAATGGGCACGGGCCATCGCTTTGTCGCAGACGCTGCCCTCAAAGCGCCGTGCCGCGTTGATCGAGGGCGATGCGCCGGTCTATCCTCTGGTTCTCGACGAGATCGACGCGCAGACCGCGTTCGCGGATGTGGTCGCGCGCCTGCGATCGGATGCGGAATACGAGCGCCGAGTGACCGAGGTTCGGTCTCGCGGCGAGCATATGGCTCTGATCGGAGCGCTGGACCTGGCCCTGGCGGCGGCCGATACCGGCCAAAGCAAATCCAACCGAAGCCTGGCGGACATACCCCATGACATAGTCGAGGCGCGGCGCTCCCGAGGAGGGCTACGCGGCAGCCGTGCTGCGCGGTATGCGCAGGAAGTAGCGGAGCGCTACGGGATCCTGGCCGACCTTGAAGCGGCCAATAGTGAAGGGATGCACCACGAGGTCGCCCGGCTGAACCCCGTGGCCGGGCGGCTTGGGACCCTCGCGCGGATCGACCATAGCCCCGTGATGGGACGCTGGCTAACTGGGCTTTATCAAGGCCTGGACGAGCTATTGCCGCTTTTGGGCACGGGCGATCAATTCGATCACTACACGCGCTACCTGGACACCGCGCATCATGATGGGCCGGAGATCCTCGGCGCCTTGGGGCTGACCAGCGATTGGGCCTCAGCCTTCACGCTGTTCCATGTAGTCCCTGACGTCCCGACCTTGGCCCGCGCTGCAGAGCGCTGGCGCGTCGCCGCGATGGGCTCCTGGCCCTGGCCGAAGGAGAGCCGTCCCGATGGGTGGAGCGAGGCCGGTTGGGCCGAGTATGGCGAGCCCGATCCGGTGCTGCGGCGGCGGCTGGACGGCCTGTTTGCCCAGGAGGACCCCATCGCCTCTGCCTGTGCACTTCTGCGCCGGTTTGCCTTTGCCTCGAGCTATCCTGACCTTGGCAAGGGGAACGCACTTGGGGCGCGGGTCTTTGCCCACCGCATAGCGGGGCCGGTGGACGCCCTGCGCGAGGGCAAGGTGCGCGATCCCAAGGCGATGGCGGCGCGGCTCAGTCCCAAGATGATGGGGCCCGCAGTGACCGCCGCGCTTGCGGTGCTCGCCACGGAGATGTCCACAGATCAGATGGCGGAGATGCTTTTTGGCGCAGACATGCCGCTAATGTCCTAACACACCGCTTTTTTCGACGGATCACCGTGATCCGAACCTATTTGAACACACTGCATTCAGGGAGACCGAACCATGACAACGCAAGCTTACCAGGAAAGCCTCAACCGGCTCGAAATGCTGCGGTCGACGGGGCGCATGGAGCGCGCGCAGCGCGCCCTGGAAGGGATGGCCGGGCATCCGCTGCTCGAAGAGCTTGGGGTGGATCACCAGACTGCGTTGGATGGCCTGACCGCCTCGCCTACGCAGTTGGAAAGCATGCGCATGCCCGCCAACCGGCTTGAGGCGATCATCAAGACGGTCACGCGCCCCCCGCTGCTGTTCCGCAATGGCAAGGTCGAGCAGATTCCGCTGCCCGACTTCGCGCCGGATATTGGCGACAAGATCGTGCGCAACGAGATCTGGGGCAAGTCGGTTGGCCGCGTCGAATTCCTGAACCACCACATGCTGTGGGGCGGGACCGCGTGGGTGGTCGCCGAAGAGGCGGGCGGCACATTCCTTGTCGTCACCAACCGCCATGTCGCCGCCGAGGTCGCCCGCCGCAACGCCAAGGGCGAAGGTATCTTTATGCGCTCTCCTTTCACCATGGTGCGCTATGGGGCCGAGGTGGATTTCAATGAGCAGGTGGGCGCGCTGCCCAGCGATGCACAGCTGGCCGTGATCGAGCGCTTCACCTACCTTGCCGATGATCACAGTGCCGACGTCGCCATCGGGCGGGTTCAGGCGTCGGCAGGTCTAGAGCTTCATCCGGTGCCGCTGGCCGAGACGGATGCCGAACAGGGAGAGACAGTGGCGGTCATCGGCTACCCCGCCTTCGACAGCCGCAACGACAAGACCGAGATGGAGCAGTATTTTACCGGCATCTACGACGTCAAACGCTTCTCTCCGGGGCTGATGATGTCGGTCCGGCCCGGCTCGATCCTCAGCCATGACTGCACGACGCTGGGGGGCAATTCAGGCTCGCCGCTTTTGAGCTTGGACCGCGACGCCGTGGTGGGGCTGCATTTCGCGGGCGAGTATGGAGTGGCAAACAGTGCGGTGCGCGTGAGCACGCTCAAGGCGCTCTTGGCCGGCGAGCGCCCCACTCAGGTCATTATCGAGGGGGCGCTGGAGGTGGAGCGTGCCGATGGGTTCCACGAGCCCGAGCACTTTAAAGGGCGCGAGGGGTACAACCCGAATTTCCTCTCCGCCCCGGTGCCCTTTCCCACGCTGCCCGATGGAGAATTCACCTTGGCCACGCCAACGGATGCCACGCCTGAGCGCCCGCACGAGCTGCGCTACACACATTTCGGACTGCTCTACGATACCGCCCGCAAAAGCCCGGTGGTCACGGCGGTCAATATCGACGGGTCGCGCTCGATCCGAGTGAAGCGCGGTCGCGACAAGTGGTTCTTTGACAAGCGCATCCCCGTAGAGAGCCAATTGGGCAAGGATGACTTCCCCGGCGCGCTCGACCGGGGGCATATGGTGCGGCGCGAGGATCCCAATTGGGGCGATGACGAGCCGCGGGCGATCCAGGCCAATTTCGACACATTCCACTACACCAACGCCTCGCCGCAGCACGCGGCTCTGAACCAAAGCAAGAAGACCTGGCAGGGGCTGGAAAACCACATCCTGGACAGCACCCGCACCCATGGCTTCCGGGCCAGCGTCTTCACCGGTCCGCTCTTTGGGTTGGACGACCCGGAGGTCGATGAGATCGAGCCTGGGTTTCGCTTGCCCTTGCAATACTGGAAGGTCGTGGTGATGGATGTCGAGCAGGAGGTGGGCGGCGGGCCCGGGCTGCATGCGACCGCCTATCTGCTGAGCCAGGGCCAGGCGATCCAGACCTACCTGCAAGACCTGCGCAGCAACGAGGCCGTGGAGGGCTTTGGCTATGAGGGGACTGGTTTTGCCTTCGGTGCCTATAAAACGTTCCAGGTCTCGATCAAGTTCCTTGAAGAGCTCAGCGGCCTGGACTTTGGCGGCCTGCGAGACGTTGACCCGCTTGCCGCTACTAGCGCTGAAATCGAGCTTCTGGCGGACCGGCCACAGTTCATCGAGATTGAGACGGTCGAGGATGCGGTGCTTGCCGCCCCAAGTGCCGCGCCCCAGGCCGAGGGACCCCAAAACTCGGAGCGGTTCGCCGTACAGCGGGTCTTCTTTGGCACCGACCGGGCGGAGGGCGATCCCACCGATTCCGGGCCCAGCTTCATCGATAAACGCGGTGAGCGCTTGGCCTTGGGGGTGGCTGAGGTGACCATTCCCACCCGGGCACGCCGGATCGGCACGATCGCGCGACCAAAGAACCTAGGGTTCCTGTCGCTGACCATCTGGAAAGGGCGCGAGGACCCGAAGCGGCACTTCACCCTGCGCGGCACCGAGCTATTGACCGTCGAGGACTTCCGCAACCAAGCCGCACAGTACGCCCACAGTGCAGAGACCTACGCCAACACGGGCTTTGTTTTTATGCACGGGTTCAACACCAAGTTTGCCCCAGCGATGTTCCGCACGGCGCAGCTGGCCCATGATCTGGGCTTTGACGGCCCGGCCTTTGCCTATTCCTGGCCCTCAGCGGGTTCGGTCGACAACTACTTCACCGACATCGCGAATGCCGAGAATGCGGCCAATTTCATCGATGATTTCCTTGAGGTTGTATTCTCGGTTCCAGGGCTGGAGAAAGTGCATCTGGTGGCCCATTCGATGGGCAACGCCGCTTTGGAAGAGCTTCTGACGCGCGCGGGCACCAAGTTGCGCCGTGATGGCCGTTCCATCGATCAGATGATCCTGGCCGCACCCGATATCGACGCGGGCAAGTTTGGCAACATCTATCAGCATTTCACCGGCGCGGCGCAGAACGTGACGCTCTACGCCAACGCTGCGGACCGCGCTCTCGATGTCTCACGCGCGCTGCGCAAAGGTTACATGCGGCTCGGTGATGTGGGGCCAGAGGGGCCGCAGGTGGTGCCTGGGGTCGATAGCATCGACATCACCGAGATCGGGTCCGAGGTGCTCTCACTGAACCACGGGGTCTATGGCGAAGATCGCGGCTTGCTGGATGACATCGGGGCGCTTTTTCTCTCCGGTCAGCGTCCGCCCAAACGCCGTATGGCTACGTTAGAGGAGGTCGTTACACCCAAAGGAACCTATTGGCGTATGCCAGCGTAGCTAAGTTGTGCCCAAAGCCAAACTGCGCAGCGTTGCGGTGACGTCGTTGTTTACCTCAGCAGTCGGAACTGCCTTTGTCGTTTTGGCAAACATTTCGCGGATTGTATTTGACGGGATCGGCCTCAGCCGAACGAAAAATGGCACTTGGATGAGGTCGTGCCCCCGATCTGCGGCGAAAAACACAGGCTTTGGCGCGCTATCGACGCGGATGGGGTTTTGTTGCGAAGTTTTGGTTGGATGACAAGAACGCGCTGTGGCAGCGGGTTTAAGAGGCGAGTTCCGCGAACTGGCGAAATGGACAGAGTCCGGGCGTGATTTGACCGTTGCGGATCATGTGCGCCACTTTTTTCCGTCCAACGTTGCCGCTGCTGAAGCAAAGGCTTTGAGCGTCAGGCTGGGCTGAGCGGAGGAACCGTCCAGCAGCAGCCGAGTTCTTTGCCAAAGCGCTGTCTTCTAATCGAAGTCCTGGAAAGATCGTCATCGACAAAAGTGGAGCTAATGCGGCGGGCATTCGAGAAGTGAACAAAATCCTTAATCGGTTTGGCTGCTCAGCCAAAGTCCAAACAGTCACGTCCAAGTATTTGAACACCCTGATTGAGCAGGTTCATAGGTTCATCAAGCGTCGTATTCGGCACAAGTGTGGGTTCAAGTCGTTCAAATCCGCTTCGGCCATTTGACGAGAACGCAGGATAGGTGTGTCCAGTACGTCGCTAACTTTGGCCATTTCAAAAGTTTGCGACACATGCGCTAGAAACCCTATCTTATCAAATCAACCTAAAATGCCCCATGGGTGCTGACGCCCGACAGCTTCCCCAACTGAAATGGCCCACCACTATTTTCAGGAAACGGAGAACCAAGAATTGCGAATAGCGACCGAAGCCCGAAGTGATCGTTTCGACACGATAAAGCGTGGGAGGCGTGTTCAACGTACCTAAGAACAATAATTCATTTTCTAATCGTTTCTGCCGGTACAGAATTTCAGTGCGCTTTGTCCTTCAATTTCCCCGCAGCGTTTTTCATATAAAAATTTTTGTTTTCAATACAGTTAGTCACTGTATCTTGATCGGAACGAACCTGAGGAGAGATGCAGGAGATTTCAATATGGAATTGATTACTGATCAACTTCGTACCTTCCCGATTATGGCGCTGTTTCTTTGTCTGGGACTGGGTTATGGCGTTGGAAAGTTTAGGGTCGGCAAGTTCGAACTGGGTGGCATTGCCGGAACCCTTCTGGTGGCCGTTGTCGTAGGTCAGATCGGAGGCATCAACCTAAGCACCGACGTCCAGAATATTTTCTTTTCTCTTTTCATTTTTATGGTTGGCTATAATGGCGGTCCTCAATTTTTTGCGGCTCTGAATCGAACCGCCCTGACCAAGCTACTGGCCGCGTTTATGATGACTGTCTGGGGACTTTTCTTTGTCATAGTTGTCGCCCGATTGGCAGGATTGGATAAAGGGTTGGCCGCTGGGCTGGCTGCTGGAGGGCTTACGCAATCCGCAATCATTGGTACCGCTGGAAATGCCATCGACCTGCTCGGGCTGGCCGCCGACGAAGCGGAAAAGCTGAAAACCAACATCGCCGTGGGATATTCAGTCACTTACATCTTCGGCTCGATCGGCCCAATTTTGGCGGTGAGTGTCATTCCCATCATTATGCGCGTGGACCTGCGTAAAGAGGCGATTAAGCTGGCCCAAAAACTCAGCGGAGGCGGCCGCAAACTGGAAGAAGGCGAGTTCTTCCCAATGAACCGCTTTAACGCCCGTGCCTATCAGGTAAGTTCCGACGCCTCGATCGCAGGACAGTCAGTTAAATCCATCGAAAGCACTTATGACGGTGATCTGATCGTCGAGAAGCTTCTGCATGAAGGTGCCCCGATGGACCCGACACCGGATATGGTTGTCAGCGCAGGAGACGTGATTATTGTATCCGCGCTCGTCGCGACGCTGACTCAGTTCGAAGGCACAGCAAGTGGAGAGGTTGGCGAATACCCACCTGAATTGACCGTGGTAGAAGAGCGCCGCAATGTTGTCGTTACCAATCGGAAACTGACGGGTAAAACCATTGCCGAACTGCGCGACGCCCTAACAGCAGATCAGCGACGTGGCGTTCACATCTCAAAAATTACCCGCATGGGTCACGATTTGCCGGTGCTACACAACACTGAAATTCATGCAGGCGATGAGATCAGCATCGTTGGCCACAAAGACGATTTGAACCGCGTCGCAAAGGAGGCGGGATACGTGCCTCCATTGGCTTCTGCCACAAATTTCATCGCGCTGGGGATCGGTGTGGCAGTTGGCTATTTGATCGGCGAGATCAGCTTTGTGATTGCTGGCACCAAAGTTTCGCTCGGCTCGGGTCTCGGCTGTCTGGTTACAGGGTTGATCATCGGGTATCTGCGTATTCGTCGACCTAAGATCGGCGGGATCAACCACGGGGCTGCGAATTTCCTGCAAAGCTTTGGATTGGCGGTATTTGTCGGGGTTGTTGGTCTAAATGCTGGCAAACCAGCTCTGGAAGCTATTCAACAGTACGGTGTTACTTTGCTACTGCTGGGCGTTCTGGTCACACTGATGCCGATGATTGTTCAATTCCCAATCAACTACTACGTCTTGCGTATTAAAAACCCAATCGAAGCCTGCGCAGTTGTTACCGGGTCCCGCTCTGGTAACCCGGGGTTTGCAACGTTGCTCGAAAAGGCAGGGAACTCCACCCCTACGCCAGCGTTCACCATGACCTATGCAGTTGCGAATATTTTCTTGACGCTCTGGGGCCCACTCGTTGTGGCGTTTGTACCTTAAGCCGTTTCAGAAGGATCACGTTGGCCGAATACAATTGTGTGGCCCGTAACAAAACCCGCAGAGGAGGCAGGTTGAAAGCCTGCGCTGCCTGCATCCTCTGCGGTCTTCTCTTTAACCATGCAACGGCAATCCTTTTGACGCGCGATAAGCCTGCACATATCCAACGGCCACCGCCCTTACAGCGCGGCCGATCTTGCGATAAGCGCTGTCGTCCAAATTGGCGAAAGACACTCGTGCGGACCAATTGGGCGCATCAAAGCCGGACCCGTTCAGCAGCACGATCCCGTGGTCCTGCGCCAGTTTGAACGAGATATCCAGCGGATGAACGTTTTCCTTGATCCATTCAACCACTTCTTCGCCTACGTATTTCCGCAGCCAGAACTCGAAATCTATGATGCCATAATATTTGTCGAACAACGGGTTGTCGGCGATTTCAACGCCCAGTCCTTCGACCAGTTCATCAAAGCGGTGTTTTAGGATACCCCAACAGAATTTCTGATAGTTTTTCTCTTGGTCCATCAACTCGACAAGTGAGAACAAAGTCATCATCACTTGCTGCGGCACCGATAGGCCCGCCGTGTGATTTAGTGCAACATCCCGGCTGTCAGCGACGATCCGGTCAATGAACTTGAACGAGGACGGGTCGGGTGTCAGAGACTCATACCGGGCATTAACCACAGCTTTGGTGTCGCTTGGCGCCTCAGCAATCATCTTGTCGAAGATGTTGTTCTCGGCCACCAGAATAGCGCCCAGACGCCAGCCCGTGCAGCCGAAATACTTCGAGTAGGAATAAACCCCGATCGTGTTTTCAGGCAGATGCCCCATTACCGACTGAAAATTTGGAACGAAAGTGCCGTAGACATCATCTGTCAGTATGATCAGGTCAGGACGGCGGGTCTTTACGAAGTCTACAAGGCGGGTCATGACTTCGGGGCTGATCGCTACGGAGGACGGGTTACCGGGGTTAACCAAGAACAACGCTTTGACTTTAGGATCGGCCAGCAGTTCAAAATCATTGTCGTTAAGTTGAAAATGATCTTCTTCGGTGGAAGACACATCTACAGTATTCAGCCCATAATCTTCAAGAACCGGCATTTCCAGATAGGGCGTGAAGATCGGCGTGCCCAATGCAATAGTGTCGCCAGCATTCAGTAACCGCTGGTTCTTGAGCGCCTTGAAGATATAGCACATTGCGGCAGTTCCACCCTCAACGGCGTAGATGTCGAACTTCGCGTCGGGCCGATGGCCTGCGCACATTGCCCACATCACGTATTCATGGACGATCGCCTCATTGTGCGCCAAGCATCGGTCTGGCATCGGATAGTGGTCGCCGATGATACCATCGGTCAATTCGAGTACGAAATCGTCCGCTGTGAAACCAAATTTCTCAATCGCAAAATCCACTACGGTAGCCAAAGTATCCGCGCCGGGACTGCTGTTTTTTTCAGACGTGTCGGCGCAGTATGCCTTGAGCCGATCGTAACTTCCCGGCCCTTGTGGCATACCGGCTAGTCCAACCTGCGGTTCATTGCGATGTCGCTGGGCCTCCGTCATCGCGAATTGCCCCAAGAGGAAGAACGCCTCCCGCGCCTTGGTAGCGATCCAATTCGGATTTCCGCGCCCTGCATTCAAATATGGCAGCGCCATTTGGCGCGACTCCCTCTGCGCCAGCTTTATGAGTTCGTCTTTGATCTGGAAAGGACTTAGGTTTTCGAATTTATGCAGGTCCAGCGTTTCTGACATGGCATCAATCCTTTGCGTTAGAACAATCGAAAGAAATCAACCGGATCGTATGCAAGGTGATGTGTCAATGTAAACAATACTATTGGAATGGAACGGCCGAAGAATGGAAAATCATGAATTTGAAAACAGGTCTTAATCGATCAACTGTGAGCGAAACTTGATCCGAAATCCGTGAACGACGAATTGGTTCCCCTTTTTCACGGAAACAATGAAAGGTCGCCACATGGTTACGGTCAGTCGCCCTTTGACACAACTCTTACCGACTGCGTTCACCCTGCATTAGAAAACGATCCGGGTTCGTAGACCGAACAGAGTAATCTGGTCCTGAGTGGGGTTCAGCAGAGGGTCAGAAATGAACTGCAGTGACGGCGTGATCTGCAGTCCGGGCGAGATTGAAAACCGGTAGAATGCCTCGAGCGTGAACTGGTCACCGTCGATGCCTCTTGCCTCGGCCCAGTTTAGGCCCAACCCGGCCAGATCGGTATTGCGACCATAGTAACCCAGACCGGCAGAAACCGACCTATTGTAAAGCGCCGCGGTCCCCTTTGAAGCCCCAGCCCGAAAGAACGGCATCCATTTATTGTCAACAAACCATGCCGCAGAAAACGCAGCGCCGTAGTCTTCCGCTCGGCTGCCATCGTCGGCTGCATCCGCATGCCAGAGGGTCAAATGGATATTGTCGAAGTAGATGCGATCAAAGCCGGAGGTGTAGCCGAGCTCGATCGATTTGAAGAGATTGCCCTCGCTGAACACATCAAAATTTGGATCAGACGGGTCGGCGTTTGCGTCTGAGACGCTCGCAACGGCGTAGAGGTTCTCGCTCAGCTTAAACCCACCGGCAATGCCAATGCCTTGGTTGGGCGTGTTAATTGTCGGGTTGGTATTGAAAGAGAGGTTTTGAAAGCCACTGTAGGGGCTTACCAACCCATAAATGTCCACAAAGTCCGTTACATCAATCTGCCCGACTTGCAGCGTCCACGAACCGTTCTCGGCCCGTTGGGTCCAGAAAAGGTTGGTCAGCAGCAAACCATTGTCGTTGAAGGCTGTTCCCGTGATTGAAAGGGCTCCGCCATCCAGACCCAGAAACTGCGGAGCAACGTCCGTGTAACTGTGCCGGTCTTCAATCTTGAATGTCAAAGAACCCCGTTCAGTTGCCTGCCAACTGCCGTAGAGGCGCGCAATTCCGCTGGCCGCTTCGCCGGTTCCCAGATCAGCGTTCGTGGTTTGGCCCAACGCCAAGTAATCAATGTTGAAGCGAAACCCACCTTCAGCTAGGCGGTCTTTCCACTGAAACCAACCCGGTGCGATATTGCTCGGAAAATCGGAACGATATTGTGGGTCGGTCAGCCCATCTCCGGGCTCTAGATCAGCTTCAACCGAAGAGGGCCCGGACAGTCCTTGCGCCGCGGCAGCACCAGCAAAGGCAATGCTCAATGCGGTAACCAGAAGTCTTATCATTCTGACGCCTGTGCCCCGCCGGTCTTGCGATTTCCCGCCGCTCGGATGCGATCAGCGGCACGCTGCTTCCATTCCAGCCCGTCTGCCTTGGTTTCCAGAGTTTCGACACGTTCCGTCTCGAGCTGGAACGTCGCGTTCATAGGCATGAGGCCGTCTACAACCATCATATTCTGAACTGAAGGATCAATGGTCAGCATGCCCGTCAGCCGAACGGGTTCGTGGAAATAGCTGGGCGTCCAGTCCCCATTCAACCGCACACGGATCATCTGGTTGGGCGGTGGTGGAGGCATATGACTGCACATCCCCCTTTCTGGCACCAAATACGCCACAGGCCGACCGTCCGGATCGCTTGGTGCGGGAATGGCAAAGCCCGCGAGTGTGATTGTTTGACCGTCGAATTGCGGGTTTCCATCCGTTGCCGCTTTTCTTCTGCGTTCCGTTACAACCTCGCGCTGATCGAGCAGCCAGTCGACATCAATTCCATCAGCTGCCAAGGCATCCTCAGTCTCGGCCAAAAGGGCTTGCCATTTCTGCCGTTCTTCTTCGTTTCCTGCTTTTAGCTGCAACTTACCGCGCAGACTTACAACGAAGCGGACATCGTCAAACTGTTCGGGACTGAGATCACGGTAGGGGTCTTCAAAGACCTGCGCAGATGGGTCTGGCAAGTCGGCCCAATCTAATGCGGATTCAGGCGTTGCCATGGCAGGATGTCCACACCAAACCAACCCTGCGAATACTGCGGTGCGAAACCAATGGTGCATAAATACTCTCCGGCTATTTAGGCATATCAATCCAGTGTGTTTTTGTAGATGACGCCGTCCTTCATGATCAGTCGGATCGTATCTGGGCTTTCAGGCCTCGGGTCGGCACCGAACCACTGATCACCCGTGCCAACAACCGAGAAGTCTTCAAGAGGGTTGCCGTCGATCAGCAGGATGTCGGCATAGGCGCCTTCTTCGATCACACCCAGTTTGCCGGCAGTATACGGATTCATAAAGTCACCTGACAGAGCGACTACCTCGCCACCCGTCGATGTCAACGTGACCATCGACGTGTAGGGCCCAAAAAATTCATTGTTCAGGTGCTTTTCGTAGGCAATCTGGATATTGCAAGCCTCGACCGAACCAACACAGTCGGTCTGGAACCCACGCTTCACCGGGCATTCCTTCATATTGTCGATGTAGCCTGCAAATGTAGCCGAGGCAGACTTTGCTTTTGCAAGGCTCGACGGGACGTTTGCCACTGCCGGAATATCAAGCAACCCGGGATCGAAAGCCGTCAGGTTGGTGGTAATGTATGCCCCTTTTTCGTTCATGACCTGGGCAATTTCACAGTCAAACGAAAAGCCGTGTTCGATTGACATAACACCTGCGTCGAGCGCACTCAGGATAGCTTCCTTGCGATAGGAATGCGCCATGACATAGCTGCCATACTCATTAGCCACTTGCACTGCGGCCCTAATTTCCTCGGGCGATCCAGCTAGCAATTGCCATGGGTCGAAGGCCGACACCACACCCCCGGATTGCATGAATTTCAACTGTGTTGCACCCATGCGGAAATTGTTGCGTGCGTACTTATAGACATCGTCGACACCGCTAGCCTCCTGCGCCAAGTTCAGGCGGCTCATGTTGGTCTCTGAGCCCGGCGGAGCAGTGAAATTCGCGAAGTCAGCGTGACCACCTCGCGTTCCGATAAATGCACCAGATGGAAAGTAACGCGGACCGTCAATTTGGCCTGAGTCAATTGCCCGGCGCAACCCGCCATTGGCCCCACCCGCATCCCTGACTGTGGTGAAGCCCTGCATCAAATACATCTCGGCCATCCGCGCACCGTGTATGGCAAAATCCTCCCAAGTTGTGTTGGCCTCCATCGCGGGCAAGGTCGGCCCCATCAGCATAAGGTGCGCGTGCAGTTCAATAAACCCGGGGGTCAGTGTCCTTCCCTTTCCATCAATGACCGTCGCATTGGGGGCATCGATCGCATCGGTTGATACGGACTTAATCAGGTTGCCCTCGACCAAAACGCTGGCATTCTCGATCCGCTGTTCATTCACGCCATCGAACACATGCACGTTGGTAAACAGCGTTTGGGGTTCTTCTTGATCCTGAGCCAGCGCGGACGCTGAAAGAGAAAGACCTGCAGCAAAAATTACCGTCGAGCAAAGCGACATTCGTAGACCGGACATAAGTGCTCCCTTCATATTCACGTTTTGCCAACTGTAGTCCGGAAAGTCTTGGCTCGGTTGCCACTTTCGAATTAGGATGTTCGAATGTGATTGTAAAAATGGCCACTGAACACAGCATTTGATCCTAAAAGGGTGCCGAGATTGCCATTCAACTCCACCTCTCAAGAGCATAGCGAGGGCTTCATTCGCCTCTCATTGGCTGCTCCGTTTCTGCAGTATCTCACCGACCGCGAGATCAACCCGCAACCCGCCTTGGATCAAGTCGGTTTAAAAGCCGAACTGTTGTCCGACCCATCTGTCTATGTCCACTCGGAGTTGGTCTACGGCCTGTTGAATGCCTTCTCGGACTTGTCGGGGGATCGATACCTTGGACTGAATGTAGGTGAGACGTTTGACCTGCAAGGATGGCCGCCGTTCGCTCAAGCCTTGCAATCAACGAAGTTGCTGTTCGAGTTTTTCACCCGTTTCGTGGGGCTTGTACCGCAGGAATCCAATTCCGTGCGGCACAGCCTTGTCGTTGAAGCAGACAAAGCGACTTATCGTATCGAGAGGCAACAGGAGCCAACTGTCCCACCCATACAGGTGACCGGTTTTGGTGCCGCAATCTATGTACGCCTACTACAGTCCGTCGTCGGGGGTGCCTGGGATTCCTCCCGCGTGCGATGGGAAAGCAGATACATCAATGGTCTCCCTGTCGGCTACAAGGGGATCGAGGTTGGCCTAGGGACTGATCCTGGAATGCAAATTAGTTTTCCTGTGGAATGGTTGTTTTTGCACCATGTCTCTGAGGGCTCTGCCAAGCCCATAGTCTCACCACGACAAGATGAAGAAGTAACTGTGGTGGCTGCATTGCGCTCTGTCTTACGCGACAAACTGGATGAAACCGATTTGGGACCAGAGGTGGTGGCCGGATTGCTGGGAATACAGCCGGAAAGGTTTCTGAAAGCGCTTCAGCAACAAGGCACAACGCTACCCCGCGAAATCAAACGGCTGCGTGTCGATGTCGCCAAGGAGCAGCTCAAAGAAGGCCGGATGACAATTGCAGAGATTGGTCTGATGCTCGGCTATTCTGACAAGTCTCATTTCACTCGCTTTTTCCGAGGTCAGACCGGAATGACACCGACTAATTTCCGAAGCAAGTAAATGTGGTCAAGCCAAATGAATGCTTAGAAGATGAGGTCCTCGTCGAATCGCGACCATGTTCGGTCCCGTCGTGTTGACTTGTCGACAACGGGAATGAACGGCAGAATTGCCGTTCCGGCGCGAGGCGCATCTGCAGGGACAATACCCCGAGCCTCCCAATCATCGGGATTGCTGGAGTTCCGCTTCTGAACATCCTCGACGATCAAAGCGGCGCGGCCTTGCACGATGAAAGTCTGCAACGGGCCGTTCGCTAGATGTGAGAATAAGTGGAGAGCAGACAAAAGCGACGTTCCGTCCCAAGTATTTAGTATCTGCCAATTCTGACCTTAAGCACCGTTGTAAATTGCCCGCTTCTGCGTTCGGGTTCAACCTTGCGAAGTGATACCGGAAGCCGATAGCGTGTGTACTGGAGTTCAACGACCGCTCAAATCTCGGCAGTTTCAGCACCAACAAGAGGTGTCAATCTTCTGAGGCAGAATTGTCGGAGCTATTCAACCTATAGAATTTTGCTGCAGTGTCGTAGAAAACCGCCCTGTGATCTTGCTGGGGGATCAACTGGCGATAGGCATTGGCAAGGGTTCGATAGTCTGAATACAGCTTATCGACCGGGAAGTTCGAGCCGAACATAACCCGCTCGGGCCCGAACTGTTCCAGACAGGTCTCGACAATCGGTCGAGTACTTTCGAGTGTCCACGCGTGGTCGAACATCCCCAAACCAGACAACTTGCAACTCACATTTGGCAGGTCCGATAAGGCGCGAAGGTGTGTCGCCCAAAGCTTCAAGCCCTTTGTGCTGCGATCATGCGGTGATCCGGCGTGACACAGGGCAACCCTTGTGTCTGGGGCCTGTTCCAGAACTCTGGCCGTTTTTCCCATCAGTTCTGGAATAAGTTGCAAATCAAAGCTCAGGCCGCGTTGACCGGCTTCTCTTAGCCCGGCAACGAACCTGTCGTCGTCCAGCAACTTGTTCGTTCCGGTTTGCGCATCCTCGCCCGGAGCCCGACCAACGATCTGGCGGACACCGCGGACAGTCGTCAGAGTTTGAAACTCGTCCAATTGATTGTGCAGATCGGGTTCGGTCAGGTCGCAGAATACCACCTGCGCCATTGGCCAATCCGGATTGGCATCCGCCACCAACTGCACCCACCTGGCTTCGTCCAGACTGTTTCCCGCACCAACCTGAATATGAACCGAGGCAAGAATACCTTCCGCCTCCGCCTCGGTTCGAAATTCTCTCAGTAGATAGTTCCTCTGGATCGGTGTGGGATCGCCAAAGAACCGTTTCTGACCGCGCGCCATCAGCCACGGGTAGTTTACCGCGTTAAGGTCCCAGAGGTGATGATGCGCATCAATCCAGCCTGTCATGCCTGTTGAACCTCCAGCGTGCGAGCCAGAATATCGACGCCCTGCTGCTTCCAGAAGTGCAACAGGTCGATGAAAATCCAGTTCTCGGCCAGTTTGTCACCCTCGCGCCGATAGATATCGATGACCCGGAACTCACCGGCCTTGCCTGTAGCGGGCATACCCATAAAGCCTCCGATAGGGCGGGCGGAGAAATTGGGCCATCCGAAGAAACCGCCATAATGGCCTTCGGCCATCCGACAGATATGCTTGGTTTTGGTTCGGTCGGTAAATCCGGCCCGGAACGGACCAGCGTGCTGTTTGGCATAACGCTCGATCGTATAGGTTGCCCCGATCCCCGTTGGGCCCCACCAGATCATATCCTCACACCAGGTGCGGCGCAATTCGTCTTCAAGGCTCAGACCGCTGTCCCATTGCCCCAGATCCGAGATCATGGCGTTGATTGCGTTCAGCGTCTTTTGACCCTCGTCTTCGGGTTGAGGACCAAACATAAGCCCGTCATGCGTTACCGGTCCGGGCTGAACAAGCTGAGCGGCGGTTTGCGGCGGGAAGGGCTGTAACCCAGCCTGGATCATAAAGTGGGGGATGTCGAAAAACATCGCCGTCTCGGTGATCAGCCCGTCTTCGACCTTGTTGAATTCACAGTAACGCAGGAAAGCCATCTTTCCTGTCGGGGTGATGCCTAGCCAGGGCTCATCGAACAGGCCCATAAGATGGCCCATCGATACCACCCAAACCGATTGAAACCCGTCCGTTTCGTTGGTGCCGGCCATGTACACATCCTGACGCCGCTTCATGTTTTTCAGGGCTTTGCGCAGGGGTGTCCAAAAGGTTTGGGCAACGGCACCGGCACCGTGTTGCTCGTTAAACGGGTGATACCCGCGCCAGATGTGATTCGAGGCGTAGAAGCTGGATAAAACGGTCTCTTGTGATTGGGCGTCGGCGTTGTCCAGTTTGGCGTAAAGATCTCTGATTACTTGTTTTTCTGCCGAAAACCCGGGCATGAAAAATCGCTCCCTGCATACGTTTGCAAAAAAACCTTGCCAAATTGCTGCCTGTAAGTCTACCGTATTTGCATGCGTATGCAAAAATTGTTCCAACCCGGCGGGAGAAGCTTATGGCCGAGATTCAGTTGCGCAATGTTGGCAAGCGTTGGGGTTCGTTTGTCGGTGTCGACAATTTTGATCTGACCATTGCCGACAAGGAATTCCTTGTTCTTCTGGGGCCGTCCGGCTGCGGCAAGACCACGACCATGCGGATGATCGCGGGGCTGGAAGATGCCAGCGAAGGCGACATCCTGATCGACGGCACACGGGTCAATGACATGGAGCCCAAGGATCGCGATGTGGCGATGGTGTTTCAGTCCTATGCTCTGTATCCTAACATGAACGTTTACGAAAACATCCGCTTTCCTCTGAAAGTGCGTGGCATCGATCCTTCCACCCATGATGACAAAGTGCGCCGTGCTTCGGCCATGGTGGAACTGGACGATTTTCTGCATCGCAAACCTGCCGAACTGTCGGGCGGTCAGCGACAGCGTGTCGCCTTGGCCCGCGCGATTGTGCGCGAGCCGAACGTGTTCCTGATGGACGAACCGCTGTCCAACCTTGACGCCAAACTGCGTGTTTCAACCCGGGCGCAGATCAAGAACCTCAGCCACGAACTGGCAGTGACCACGATCTATGTGACGCATGACCAGATTGAGGCGATGACGCTTGCCGACCGTGTGGTTGTCATGAAAAGCGGTGTTGTCCAGCAGGTAGGCAGCCCGACGGATATCTATGACACCCCGGCCAACACATTCGTGGCCAGTTTCATAGGCAATCCGGCGATGAACCTGATGGAAGGTGAAGTGCGCAACGGCACATTCACGGCAAAACATGTTGAGATCCCGGGGATCAATGCCCCTGATGGTCCAATGACGCTTGGGTTCCGCGCCGAAGACGCGTCGCTGGCGACCGACGGGCAGGGGCAGATCAATGCGCCGATCTATACGCAGGAACTGCTTGGCGACGCCACGATGATTTCGGTGCGAGTGGGCGGGGCATTGGTCTCGGTAAAGGCCGACAAAAACTTCCGCGCCGAAATTGACGACATGGTGTCAATCTCTGTGCCCGCCGAGATTTGCCATTTGTTCGACGGGCAGACCGGACAACGGATCTGAGTTCCACCCCACCAACTCACCGGGGATGAGCCCCGGGGTCAAATCATATGCGTGTAAGGGGCACGCAATCCAAACTCAAAGAAACAGGGAGACTGAGATGTTTCTGAGAAAACTAGCAACTGTAACGACCTTTTTTGGTCTGATGGGCTCGGCCGCATATGCGGCCAATTGTGGTCCCGAAGGCCAGTCCATCCGCATTCTTGCAAGTGACTTCCCGGCCATTCACGCGGTCGCAGGGACCGCCGAAGCAAACTGCGCAAGTGGCGCGGCTGAGTTTTCCACCAACCACACGACCGAAGCCCGTCAGATCATGAACGCGGCGTTGACGCCCAACCCGTCTGAATACACCTCAGTCATTTTGGCGAATGCGACGCTGACTCAGCTGATGAATGACGGACTGGTGCGTCCGTTGAACGATCTGGTCGAGAAATACGGTGAAAACATCTCGCCGAACCTTCTGATCACAATCGATGGCAACGTCATGGCGGTGGCCTTCATGGCCAACTCGCAGCACCTGTTTTCCCGCACGGACATCCTTGAGCAGGCAGGATTTGACGGTATTCCGGCAACTTACGAAGAAGTTCTTGAGGCGGCCGAGATGATCCGCGCTGCCGGTATCATGGAGCATCCGATCGTGATGAACCTGAGCGCCGGCGACGGTGGTTGGAACCTCGCTGAGGTCTTCAACATGATCTACCTTGGACATGGCGGAGAATTCTTTGAGCCGGGCTCAGCTGAGCCTGCGATCAACAATGAAAAGGGTTTGGCCACGCTTGAAGTAATGAAGGCGCTGGCAGAATACGCGCATCCGGATCACCTGACTCACGCCTCGAACGAGACGCAAGGCCTTTGGGAAGCTGGTCAGGCCGCACTTGGCGTCATGTGGGGCTCGCGCGGCTCGCCGATTCTGGATGATGAGGGTTCCACGGAAGAAGTGACCTCGAACACTGTTTTGTCCGCAGCTCCGACTGTTGGCGGGGGATCGACTCCGGCTTCGACATTGTGGTGGGACGGTTTCTCGATTTCCTCTAACGTGTCGGATGAAGAAGCCGAAGCCACCTTTGCGGCACTGGCCAGCGCGCTGACACCGGAAATGGTAGCAGCAAACAATGACGATGCCGTATGGCTGCTGGATGGCTATGAACCCGGGGCAGCCGCTGCTGGTGTTGCAGCTACAGCGCAGGGCGGTGCGAAACCGTATCCGATGATCCCTCAGATCGGCATTCTGCACGCCGCTCTTGGCAAGGAGCTGTCCGACTTCATGAAGGGTGGCGAGTCTGCTGAACAAGCGCTTTCCGATGTCGAGGCAACCTACAGAACGTCTGCCAAAGAGGCTGGTTTCCTCCAGTAATCTCCCCGACTTGAGGGGGCTGTTGTGGCCCCCTCTCATTCTCGAATTCAGATCGGGACGCATGCTATGAAACACCGCACCTTCTTCTGGTTTGTTCTGCCGACATTGTCAGCGATGATCTTGTTCATCGCGCTGCCAATCGTATCGGTGTTTATCCAGTCGCTTTTTGTCGAACACGAGCAGGTTCTGGTCGTCTCGGAAAGCTGCGGCCCCTTTGGATGTAACCCGACCACTACGGTTGATACGGAAGCGACCGAGAAGCTGCGCGAAGAACAACCTTTGGGCCGATTCAACGGTCTGGGCACGTATTTCGACCGGTCGCACCTTGCGATTGCAGATATTGGAGAGGCCTGGGCGACCTCAGACAGTCTGGGTGACTTTTGGTCCAAGGTTTACAACCTTCCATTTTACAACGCTCTGACCTTTACGCTGGCTTATACATTCATCGTGACCCCCCTTGTTCTGGTGCTGGGTCTGGCCATCGCGGTGGGTGTCAACAACCTGCCACGCGCGTTGAAAGGTCTGGCGATCTTTATTTCCCTGTTGCCGTTCCTCGTGACCCCGCTGGTTGGTTCCTTGATCCTGTTCTGGATGGTCGACGGTGACGGAGTGATCGGGGCGACCATTCAGAAGCTGTTAAATGATCCATCGCTCAGCCTGAAGGCGTCCACGCCGCTCATGTGGATCATGTTGATGGTTTACGGTGTCTGGCACACCCTGCCGTTCAGTTTCATCACCTTCTATGCCGGGCTTCAGACGGTGCCTGAAGACACGATGGAAGCAGCACAGATCGACGGTGCCAGCAAATGGCAAAGCATGATCCATGTGGTTGTGCCGCATCTGATGCCTCTGGTTTCGTTCGTGACGCTGATGATGATCATGGACAATCTGCGCGTCTTTGAACCGATCGTCAGCTTCAAGGCCGAGGCACATGCGCGGTCGCTCAGCTGGATCATCTTCAATGACCTGCGCGAAAGCGGCAATCCGCTTTATGCATCGGCTGGTGCGACCTCGCTGATCACCATCATCATCGTGGTCATCCTGATGATGCCGGTGCTGGTGCGTACGTGGCGCGACTTCACCCGTAAATCTCACTGAGGACACGACATGGCGACCAAAGCACAATCCCGCATGACCCCGCTTAAGCTGTTCTCTTATGGCTTTGTGGCGTTCTGGCTGATCATCGCGGCGTTTCCCTTCTTCTGGACGTTCTGGGGCAGCTTCAAGGTTCAGGCCGACTTCCTGTCCAAGGCCGACTGGATGAACGCGCTGCGGGGCACGAACACCATCGAGCAAACCGGTAGCGCCTTTACCGGTGCGGGCTACTACGGCGCGTGGATCGAGGAAGATTTCTGGTTCAACTTCAAGAACACCGGCATTGTCGTGTTCTTTACCGTGGTCATTTCGCTGACCTTCGGAACATTGGGTGGTTACGCGCTGGCCCGTTCGGGCTTCCGCTATGCGTTCTGGATTCTGATGGCCGCGCTGGTTTTCCGCGCCATGCCGCATATCACGCTGGTTTCAGGTTATCTGCTGTGGTTCTTCGAATGGAATGTCTGGGGCATTCTGCCCACCACGATCATCGTGCTGGTGGCAATCAACCAGCCCTTCACGCTGTGGATGCTGCATTCGTTCTTCAAGAACATTCCCAAGGACATGGACGAAAGCGCCATGGTCGACGGATGCACCCGGTTTCAGGCTTTCCGGCATGTGATCGTGCCCGTCATGTGGCCGGGCGTGATCACCACGGGTCTGTTCAGTTTTCTGCTCGCCTATAACGACTTTACCGTCGCTGTGATGCTGTTGAGCGAAGAGAATGAGACCATCATTCCGGCCATCAACAGCTTCATGGGCACTACGCAGGTCGAAGGCAAGGTCATGTACGCCGTTGCAGCAGTTGTGTCTGCTACGGCACCGCTGTTCGTGCTGATCCTTTTTTTCCAGCGCCAGATCGTCAGCGGTCTGACAGCAGGGGCGGTGAAAGGCTGATGAGCGCATCTGCAAGAAACAGCTTTGTTGCGCGCCATCCTGCGCTCAACCGGATGCCGAGGGATTTTTTGACGGACAACTAACGGACTTCGTCACTTCGAAAATTCCAAAGGCACCACATAAAGGATGAGACACATGAAGGGTTCCCGCCCTGAACAGGCCGTGCTGACCAAAGACACGGACATGAGCAAAACCGAAGAAACCCGCGCCGTGATCGAAGCGATGGTCGACGGACTGAACGATCACCGCATTGACGACATTGGCGAGTTCTTCTCGCGGGGGTTCCGCTGGCTGGGCAATCAGGGCTGCGGCACCAAGTCCGGGTTGGAGGAATTCCAGAACAACTGGCAACGCCCGTTTCAGGCGGCGTTTTCCGACAAGACCTGCATCGATGAAGCGCGCCTTTACATGGGTGAATGGGCTGCGGCCTTTGGCCGACAGGAGGCGACCCATTCGGGCGAGTTTCTGGGCATCGCCCCGACCGGGAAACGGGTCGAGATTCGATACATGGATTTCTGGAAAGTCGTCGACGGCAAGATCGTCGACAACTGGGTGAACGTCGATTTCGCCCACGTCGCGGCGCAGCTGGGCGTGGACGTGTTCAACGGCGAAGGCTGGGAAGCATTTGACCGGGGCGAAAAAACACCGCCGCGGCCCGAAAACTGAGGATTAGGACAATGGCAATCGAATATCTCAAACGCGGCAAACCCGAGGCCGACCGGGCCGAGGATGATGCCAAAACCCGCGCCGTCGTCGAGGCGACGCTGAAGGATATCGAGGCGCGCGGTGATGCGGCCGTGCGCGAGTTGTCGGAGAAATTCGACAGTTATACGCCCGAAAGCTTTCGCCTGAGCCAACAGGAGATTGATGACCTGATCGCCTCATTAAGCGACCGGGAACTGGCGGACATCAAGTTCGCGCAAGAGCAGGTGATGAATTTTGCGCAGGCGCAGCGCGACTCGATGCTGGATATCGAGGTTGAGACGCAGCCCGGCGTGATCCTCGGCCACAAGAACATCCCGGTGCAGTCGGTGGGTTGTTATGTTCCGGGAGGTAAGTTCCCGATGGTTGCCTCGGCCCACATGTCCGTTGCAACCGCTAGGGTGGCGGGCGTGCCGCGCATCATCGCCTGCACGCCACCGTTTCAGGGCAAGCCGAACGCTGCCGTGATCGCTGCGATGCATCTGGGCGGGGCGCATGAGATTTACGTCATGGGCGGTATTCAGGCCGTCGGCGCGATGGCGATCGGGACAGAGACCATCCAGCCGGTCCATATGCTGGTCGGACCGGGCAATGCCTTCGTGGCCGAAGCCAAGCGCCAATTGTTCGGGCGCGTGGGCATCGACCTGTTCGCGGGCCCGACCGAGACCATGGTGATTGCGGATGAATCCGCCGCCGACGCCGAACTGTGCGCCACCGACCTGCTGGGGCAGGCCGAGCATGGCTATAACAGCCCCTGCGTCCTGCTCACCAACTCGCGCAAACTGGCCGAGGATACGCTGAATGAGGTCGACCGCATTCTGGGCATCCTGCCAACCGCTGGCACCGCCAAGGTCAGCTGGGAGGAATACGGAGAGGTCATCGTATGCGACACCTATGATGAGATGCTGCAGGTGGCTGATGACATTGCGTCCGAGCATGTGCAGGTGATGACGGATCGCGACGACTGGTTCCTGGACAACATGACCTGCTATGGCGCGCTGTTTCTTGGACCGCGCACCAACGTGGCCAATGGCGACAAGGTGATCGGCACCAACCACACGTTGCCAACCAAGAAGGCCGGGCGATACACGGGTGGACTTTGGGTGGGTAAATTCCTGAAAACACACAGCTATCAGAAGGTACTGACGGATGAAGCTGCGACGATGATCGGTGAATACGGCTCGCGCCTGTGTATGCTCGAAGGCTTTGTTGGCCATGCCGAGCAGTGCAATATCCGTGTGCGCCGCTATGGCGGTATCAACGTTCCCTACGGCGAAGGTGCCCCGTACCGAGAGGCCGCGGAATGAGCGATACCCATACGGCCAACAAAGCGCTGATCGCGCCACTTCGGGCCGCGATGTACGACTTTGACTCAATCCGCGTTCAGGCCGCGCTGAATGGGGTCATCGCCTCGAACGCTGTGGTGCACATGCCGCATCCTTTCGGGGATCTGACTGGCCCGCGTGAGCTTTACGACATCTGCTATGCACCGCTGCTGAAAGCCATGCCCGATCTTGAACGTCGGGACTGGATCGTCATGGGCGGCAGGACCGAACATGGTGGCGACTGGATCGGATGTGGTGGGCACTATGTCGGAACGTTCGTCGCACCATGGCTGGACATCCCGCCGACCGGGCACCTGACCCATATGCGGTTCCACGAATTCTACCGTATCGAGGACGGAAAGGTTGTCGAGATACAGACCCTTTGGGACATCCCTGAGGTCATGATGCAGGCCAACGCCTGGCCGATGGCGCCGTCCTTGGGGCTGGAATTCTGTATTCCCGGACCGGCGACGCTGGACGGGATTGTGCCGGGGCCGTGGGACGAAGCCAAATCGCAGGTGTCCTGCAATCACATCGTCAACATGCTGGAACATCTGAAGAAACACCCGAGCCGAGGCGGTCCGGAAGTGATGGAGATGGACAGGTTCTGGCACCCGCGCATGAACTGGTACGGGCCTGCGGGCATCGGAACCGGTCGCGGCATTGCGGGCTTCCGCAATTGGCACCAGATCCCGTTTCTGAATGGCATGCCGGACCGCGGCAAATACGTGGATGACATCACCTATCATTTCTTCGGTGACGGTGACTATGCTGCCGTCACGGGCTGGCCCAACATGATCCAGACCGTAACCCATGACGGCTGGATGGGCATCGCGCCCTCGGGGCAACGTATCACCATGCGATCACTGGATTTCTGGCGGTTGGAAAACGGCCTGATCCGGGAAAACTGGGTGATGGTCGACCTGCTGGACGCGTACCGGCAACTGGGCGTAGATGTGTTCGCCCGTCTGCGCGAGTTCAACAAGGCACGCGTGATGGGTGAAATTCCATTCCCGGTCGGCGAGGTCTGATATGCCCCAATTCCCCAGCACCCCCAGTTTCAACCTAAGCGGCAAGCGTGCGCTGGTCGCCGGAGCGTCGTCCGGCATTGGCATGGCCTGCGCTGTCGCTTTGGCGGAACATGGCGCTGAGGTTACATTGGCGGCGCGCCGGGCAGGCGCGTTGCAGGACATCGCGGATGAGATGGGGTCGCGGGGATGGTCGGCCAAGGTGCTGGAACTGGATGTCTCGGACGTTGCAAAAACGGCCGTCGCGGTTCAAGAGAACGGGCCGTTCGATATCCTGCTGAATTCCGCGGGTCTTGCACGTCACAGCAAAGCTGTCGATACGACCCCGGATGACTTCGACGCCGTGATGGACGTCAATGTACGTGGCGCATACTTCCTGACCCAAGCGGTTGCTAAAGGCTTACTCAATTCCGGGAAGGCCGGGTCGTTGATCAACATCTCCAGCCAGATGGGCCATGTCGGCGGGCGTGAAAGAGCGGTCTATTGCGCGTCGAAATTCGCGGTTGAAGGCTTCACCAAAGCGATGGCGCTGGAGTTTGGCCCCTCCAAAATCCGGGTCAACACCATCTGCCCGACCTTCATCCTGACCGATCTGACACGCTCAACTTTCGACGATCCCGAAAAACGCGACTGGATACTGGACAAGATCAAACTTGGCCGTCCGGGTGAGATTGAAGACATCATGGGCGCTGTGGTCTATCTGGCCTCGGACGCGTCGGCATTGGTGACCGGCACTGCGATGATGATTGACGGGGGTTGGACGGCAGACTGATGGCAGGGCAAAAGATCACATCCTTGGACGTTGCCCGGCTGGCCGGGGTCAGCCAATCCGCCGTCAGCCGGGTTTTTACGCCCGGTGCCTCGGCATCGAAAAAAACCGTTGAGAAAGTGCGCAAGGCGGCCGAGGAACTGGGCTATCGGCCCAATGTTCTGGCCCGCGCCGTGGTGTCCGGCAAAAGCCGGATCATCGGGCTTGTCGTTGCTTATCTGAACAACCAGTTTTACCCGGAAGCCTTGGAAAAGCTTACAAATGCGTTGCAGGAACGTGGCTATCACGTGCTGATATTCATGGCGTCGCAATCCGCTGGAAACATTGACAAAATCGTCGAAGAGATTCTGGATTTCCAAGTGGATGGCATTATCGCTGCGTCGGTGGCCTTGTCTTCGGATTTGTCCGCTCGATGCCGCGCGGCAGGTGTGCCGATGGTTCTGTTCAACCGGGCGCAGGACGATCCGGCCATGTCCGCTGTTACTTCGGACAATATCTCGGGCGGACGCAAGGCGGCCGAGTTTCTGCTGGCTGGCGGGCACAAAAAGATCGGCTACATCGCCGGTTGGGAAGGTGCGTCCACCCAGCGCGACCGCGAGGCGGGGTTTGTTGCGGCATTGCGGGACGCAGGCATCGACCTGCATGCACGCGAAATCGGAAACTTTGTGACCGAACAGGCGCAGGAGGCCGCACGGCAGATGTTTGCCGCCGACCCGCCTGACGCCGTTTTTGTCGCCAACGACCACATGGCGCTGGCGGTCATGGACACGCTGCGGTTCGAACTGGGGCTGAACATCCCCGGTGACGTTTCGGTTGTCGGGTATGACGATGTGGCGGTGGCCTCCTGGCCAGCCTACGACCTGACGACCGTGCGGCAACCCGCCAACCGAATGGTCGCTGAAACCGTCGATATTCTGCTTAGAAAAATCGAAGGTCCGGACGCCGGTCCGCGCCGGTTGGAGATTGATGGACCCCTGATCGTTCGCGGTTCGGCCCGCATACCAGAAGGATGGAAGTCATGAAGGGATTTGATCCCAAATTCAAAGATTTTCCCGATTACATCATCGGGATCACCAAAGAGATCTGGGAAGATCGCGGCATCGCCACGCTGCACCACTACTACGCGCCAGACATTGTGGTGCGGTCGCCCGGGTCGGTGGTCGTCGGAAACCAGGGCGTGATTGCCGCCACCATGGCGACCCTTGCCGAATTCCCTGATCGCACTCTGCTAGGCGAAGACGTGATCTGGTCAGGAACGCCGGAAGAGGGGATGTTGTCCTCGCACCGTCTGCTGTCGACAGCTACCCATTTGGGCGACGGGGTTTACGGCAAGGCGACCGGCAAAAAATTGGTTTACCGTATCCTCGCCGACTGCCATGCGATCAACAATCAGATCAACGATGAATGGCTGATCCGGGATCAGAGCGCGATCGTGCAACAAATGGGCTGGGAGGCAAAAGACTATGCGCGCGATCTGATTGCGCGTGAGGGCGGCCCCGAGGCTTGTGTTCGGCCCTACACCCCTGCGAACGATCAGCCCGGGCCCTACAATGGCACCGGCAATGACAACGAATGGGGCCAGAAATACGCCGACATCCTGACCCGTATCATGAACGCGGATATGGGGGTGATTGAGGCGGAATATGACCGTGCTGTTCAGTCTGAGTATCCCGGCGGTACGACTGGTCATAGCTGGGGACCGGTGGACAGGTTCTGGATGGGATTGCGCGCGTCTTTCCCGAATGCCGAATTCAAAATCCAGCATCAGGTCGGTCGTGATGACCCGTTGATGCCACCACGAGCTGCGATCCGCTGGACACTGCACGGTAACCACGACGGTTGGGGTGTGTTCGGCGTTCCGACCGGTGCCGAAGTGTTTGTGCTTGGCATCAGCCATGCGGAATTCGGACCTTGGGGGCTGCGCCGCGAATACACTTTGTTTGACGAAACGTCGATCTGGAAACAGATCCTGCTGAAAACCGGCGATCTTTAGGATGCCGCGGCGTATCTCAAATCTGGATGCCGGGCTGGCGGCGCGACGGTTTCACGCCCATCGCGCCAGCCTGCGTGCACGGCGGCTGAACAACCGCCCTCCGGGTTTTGGGGTTTGATCCGTTCAAACCCCAATCAGAAGGAAGAAAGATATGAGTACAATCCAAAGCCGCATCGTCCGTTACGGCGAATTACAACCCTGCAAAACCGCGTTCATCGATGCGCATACGCCGGGCTCGGACCAGAAAGAAAACTTTACCATCGTCGGTGGCGGCGTCAGTGAAAGCCCCGATCAGCACGTTCACATCACCGACAAGATCGGGTTCAACATTGGTGCGGCGGGTCAACCGCCGAAATGCCGCAACTCGTTGCACAGCCACACGACCGCCGAAGTGTTCTTTGTTGCCAAGGGCCGGTGGCGGTTCTTCTGGGGCCGCTACGGCACGGCGGGTGAGTTCATTGCGGAAGAGGGTGACATCTTCAACATCCCCACCGGAATTTTTCGTGGGTTCGAGAACGTGGGCCAGGACTATGGCATGATCATGTCGATCCTCGGCGGCGATGACGCGGGCGGCGGTGTGACCTGGGCTCCGCAGGTCATTCAGGACGCGCAGGCCCATGGCCTGATGTTGGGCAACAACGGCGTCCTCTATGACAGCAAGAAGGGTGAAGAACTGCCGCACAATGTGCAACCCATGCCCTTGCTAACCGAAGAAGAACTGAAAGCTTACCCCGAGGTGCCGGTCGAGAACGTAATCGGGAAGTACGTAGCGCGGTATTGGGACCTTATGGCTTTGTCGGTCAACGAACCTGCGGTCGTGATTGGAGAGAATGGCCTGATCAAAGATAAACCGGGGTTTGAGGTTGATTTCCTGACCCGTGGATCAGCCGTGAAAGATACGGTCGACGCTGAAAAACCTGTGGTTCTGATGCCCGCAAGCGGCCATTGGCGGATCGCAATCAATGACGTTGAGGTCACATTGTCCAATGGCGATACTGCGCTGGTCTTGCCCGGTGAAACTTACAGTGCCGAGCCTTCCATGACCGGGCAAGCGGGCCTGTATCGGATCACAGCCACCGATGATCCCGCAGGGGCCACCTGGGTCGGATGACCGTAAATCCCGACGATACCCATTCCGTCTACGAACGGCAGGCCAGGACCTATGACGAGCAACGCTCGCGGGCCCTGTTCGAAGCGCGCTGGCTGGCGCGCTTCACCGCCAGCCTGAAACCCGGCGATCAAGTGTTGGATCTGGGTTGTGGTACTGGTGAGCCGATTGCTCGTTGGTTCATGGCTGAGGGATTTAACGTCACGGGTGTAGATTTTTCAGAGGCCATGCTTGAGATCGCCCAAAGCCGTTGGCCCGAAGGCGATTGGCGGCAGGCTGACATGCGTGAATTCGAGCTGAGCCAGCAATTCGACGGGATCATTGCTTGGAACAGCTTTTTCCACCTGACAGCAGAGGAGCAAATAGCCTGCATTGCTCGAATGGGACGTCATCTGCGCAGCGGCGGTATGCTGATGTTGACTGTTGGCCCCAGCGCAGGTGAGGAACAAGGGACTGTCGGAGGGGAACTTGTATACCATGCATCGCTTTCGCCGGCCGGCTACGCCACGTGTCTGGAAGAAAACGGGATGATCCTGAGCGGATTTCTGGCGAAAGATCCCGAAACCCAAAGCCATACTGTGCTGATGGCACGCAAGATTTAGGGAGGATTCATGACCGTAAAGACAACACATGTCGGGTCGCTTCCACGATCTCAGGAGGTCGTGGATTTCATTTTTGCGCGCGAACGCGAGGAAGCATATGACCATGCTGCGTTCGACGCCTGCATGACCAAAGCAGTGTCCGATACCGTACGCAAACAGGCTGAAGCGGGGATTGATATCGTTTCGGATGGTGAGACCTCGAAAATCTCTTATGCGACCTATGTAAAGGACCGTTACACCGGGTTCGATGGTGACAGCCCACGCAATGCGCCTGCTGACTTAAAGATGTTTCCCGGTTTTCTGAAGCGCTTGGCGGACGATGGCGGCACCCCGCAATACGCTCGGCCCATGTGCGTAGGCAAGGTGCGGTCCAAAGGGCAGGGAGAGCTGCAAAAGGACATCGACAACCTCAAAGCGGCGATAGCCGAACATGGGGTTGAAAGTGGGTTTATGAACGCGGCAAGTCCCGGAGTTATCTCGCTGTTTCTGCAGAACGATTACTATCCCACGCGCGAGGCTTATCTGGCAGCGCTCGCAGATGCGATGAAGGCGGAATATGAGACCATTGTAGGCGCTGGGTTAGATTTGCAGTTGGACTGCCCGGATCTGGCCCTGTCGCGTCATATGCTGTTCACTGATTTATCGGATGATGAGTTCGTCAAAATCGCTGATATGCATGTGGAGGCGCTGAACCACGCCTTGCAGAATGTGCCTGCTGACAAGGTGCGCGTTCATATCTGCTGGGGCAACTATGAGGGGCCGCATTGCTGTGACATCGGCATGGACAAGGTCTTTTCGACTCTCATGTCGACCAAATCCCGGTATGTGCTGTTTGAAACGTCGAACCCGCGCCACGCGCATGAATGGACTGTATTCCGTGATCGCAAGCAAGAAATCCCGGACGACAAGGTGCTGGTGCCCGGCGTCGTCGACACCACAACGAATTTTGTCGAACATCCCGAACTGATCGCGCAGCGTATTGAACGTTTCACCGATATCGTCGGCAGCGAACGGGTCATTGCCGGCTCGGATTGCGGTTTCGGCACATTCGCAGGGTTTGGTGCTGTTGATCCGGATATCGCCTATGCCAAGCTTGGCGCATTGTCCGAAGGGGCTGCCCTCGTCAAATGATGCCGCTTGTACTTCTGCCCGGCATGATGTGCGATGCGCGGTTGTTTTGCCCGCAGATTGCAGCGTTGTCTGGCAGATGCCCGATTATCTGTGCGCCGATTGGCGGGCACGATACCATGGAGGCTCTTGCCTCCGAGGTGTTGTCCTATGCACCCCATCGCTTCGCTGTGGCGGGTCTGTCGATGGGTGGGATCGTTGCAATGGAGATTCTGCGCCAGGCACCGGAACGTGTTGCAGGGCTGGCGTTGCTCGACACCAACCCTCTGGCCGAAACGGATGAGGTCAAGGCCCGACGTGCGCCTCAGATCGAGGCGGCAGGCAAGGGGGGTCTTCGAACTGTCATGGCGGAAGAGATGAAGCCGAATTATCTGACCAACGGCCCCAATCGTGCAACCATTCTGGATTTGTGCATGGATATGGCAATGGATCTTGGGTCGGAAGTTTTTGTCAATCAATCCAAAGCCTTGCGGGATCGCCGGGACCAGAGCGAAACGCTGCGTGCCTTTAAAGGCGAAACACTGATCCTGTGTGGGCGCGAGGATACCTTGTGCCCGGTCTCGCGGCACGAATTGATGCACAATCTGATACCGCATAGCCGGTCTGAGATCATCGAACAGGCCGGACATCTGCCGACACTGGAACAACCGGAAAAAACGACAGCGGCGCTGCTCTGCTGGATGGAGGCGATATGAAACAATCCCTGCTTGATCTTCTGAAATCCGTCGACACACCTACTGTTTGCAATGCGATTGAAGTGGCGCAGGGCAAGCGCGGGTTCGACAGTTTCACACGAGGAACCATGTTGTGCTCCGACCCCGATGCGGGGACAATGGTCGGCTATGCAAGAACGGCCAAAATCGCTGCCCTGAACCCACCCGAAGAGCCGGCGGAGGTGATCCGCCGGCGCCGGATGGAGTATTATCGGCACATGGCGACCGGGAAAAAGCCTGCCGTCACTGTCGTCGAGGATCTGGATTACCCGCATTGCATCGGCGCGTATTGGGGTGAAATCAACACGACGGTCCACAAAGGCTTTGGCATCAGCGGTGCATTGACAAATGGCGTGATGCGGGACCTTAGCGATCTGCCTGACGCTTTCCCTGTCGTGGCCGGTTCAATTGGTCCAAGCCATGGATTCGTACACGTAAAAGAGATCGCAACGTCTGTGAGCATTTTCGGGCTTTCGATCAATGACGGTGATCTGGTTCATGCGGATCGGCATGGTGCATTGGTGATCCCGCCAGATGTCATGGATGTGTTGGAGCAGGCGATTACCAAGCTGTTGGAAACAGAAAAGCTCATCCTTGAGCCAGCTCGTGAACCGGGGTTCGATTTTGAAGCTTTTGAAACCGCCTGGGCCGCATTTGAGGCTTCGAGAACGTAGTGCCGTTGGGGTCCTTAGTGGGAAGACCCATAGCCAGTTGAGGGCGAGAGCTTTCATTTTGAAAAATTGACGAGGGTCGTTTTACAAAGACCCGGGCCGACGTCGTTATGCAGTAATCGCAATGCGAATACGCCCGAGTTCTGGATCGTTTGCGCCAGGGTTTTCCAGGTCAGACCGCGATAGAAGTAGATCGCAACCGGGATCGCGTAGCACACCGCGATGCCTGCGGCCTCGCTAAGGGTTATGATGCCGCCATAGATACCGCCCAGAATGATAATCGGCATCATCAGTGCGGGCCCGGCCAGAAGGCCTTGACCCAACAGCACAGGCATGAACGGATCAGGACGAGCCGTCAGTTGGATATCGTCATACTTTCGCAGCATGAACTGGTTGGTAATGATCAGAAGCGTGATCAAGATGATCGCGGGGATGACCGTAGACAGGGAGCGTTTCAGCACGTGTTGTTGTGCCACCCAGCCATAATGGATGTGCGATGAGTTGGGCGGGGTCAAAAGACTCGAGGGGCTAGCCGACACGATCAGTGCTGCGGATTGCCCTTTCGGATAATTTGCCTTTTTCCGGTACGGCACCATGATGCCACGTTCAGACCGCCTTTGATGTGACCGATGAACATCTCGGCCAGCGCTGCCAGAGGGGCTGCTATCCGGCCTTTCTCCATGATGCTGCCAGCGATCATGAAGAGAGGAATTGCCAACAGCACCAAAGAGAGGATCCCGGTTGTTCCGGTCGGCAAGTACCCGATGATCGGTGGAAGTTCGTCCGTGATTTTCTGCGGATTATCAGCGTCGTCGTCGCCGACATACGTCGTCATGTCATCTTTCTCAATCGACATGCCTGTCCCCCCGCCTTTTTCTTTTTTAGAGAGTAAATAGCGAAAGGGCCGGCAGTTTTGCCGGCCCGATTGATTGTGCTGATGATTAGTTTTTGCTGGCCAGCAAGCGGTCGATCACATCCTGACCGCTGCAAAATTTTTGCGTTTGGTCACAATATGCGAAAAAGTATCATTATGAGCTTTGATTCAAAGCTTGATTTTCCTGGTTCGGGTTACTCTCAGTTTGGGGCTTTTTTGGGGTTTGGCCGCTGAATATCTGCGGCTGAAAGCGCGATTTTTCATCGTCTTATTAAACCGATAGGCCGACCTATTTGAGCAGGTCGGGCGATCGGTTTGTGTTCAGCCACCAATGCGGCGATGCGGTCCTGAATGTCCGGCGGATAGGGGGCAGAGCGGCGTGTGCCGTGATCGACATTCATGAGAACCTGCTCCATCACGCAGACAGTTGCCTGATCTTTCAGCCTTATCATCGAGCCTGCGATATGCAGGCGTTTGACGTCTGCGTCCAACATGAGAAACCGGCAGAAAAACTCATCGCCAGTCAAAAGCTCACCCAGATAGTGGACGTGGTTTTGCAGCGCAAATGGCCCGGCGTTGAAAGCCTTCACATAACCTGGGCCAACGCCAAGCTCGTGATCCAGCATGACATCCAGCGCTTCGTCAAAGGCCATGACGTAGTAAGCCAGATTCATGTGGCCGTTATAGTCGATCCACGCGTCCGGTACCCGGCGGGTTTCTGAGGTGATCCCGTTTGTCATGCGACGCCTTCCTCGAAACCCTGCAGGAACGCATGCAGATTGTCGCCCAACTCATCACACAGATACCCGCCCTCTTGAACGATCACGGTGGGCAGGTTGAGCGCCGCGAGCATCCTGGCCATTTCTGAAAAACCGGGGGTTGAGACGGCAAGACCTCCGAATGGGTCCCCTTCGAAAGCATCGAGGCCGAGCGCGATCACGATGGCACCGGGCGCAAAACTCCTGACATGGGTCAGGCCATCGCTCAGGCCTTTCATGAAACCTTCGTCCGCCGTGCCGCGCGGAAGCGGGATGTTCAGATTGTATCCGTGCCCAGCGCCTTCACCGACCTCATGCGCGTGGCCCCAGAAGAACGGATAGAACCGGGCGGGGTCTGCGTGGATGGACAAGGTGAACACGTCGTCGCGTGCGTAGAATATGCCTTGCGTCCCGTTTCCATGGTGCAGATCAACATTGATGATCGCCACACGTTCGTGGAATTGCCGCAGGCGCTGGGCGGCAACGGCGCTGTTGTTGAGGTAGCAAAATCCACCTGCGAGATCGGTGAAACAATGATGACCGGGCGGGCGGCACAAGGCATAGGCCCTGTGATCCCCGTCCAGAACGGCCTGCATCGCGGACACAGCGCAATTGGCCGACCTACGTGCCGCTTTCCAGGTATGTTCGCCAATCGGGCAGGACATGTCCGTGATGTGAAACCCTGCCTGACCGACCGCCGACAGGGGATAGCTGGTGGTGCGGCGATCCGGGTGAATGTTCGGGAAAATCTCTGGTGCCGCATCCGGGATACGTTGCCAGCGTTCATAGGCCGTGGACAGGAACTTCAGATAAGCGGGGCTGTGTACAGCAGCGATAGGGCCAAGGCCGCCATCGATTGGAGCAAGCACCTCATGCCCACCCGCTGCGACGCCTGCAAGCAGGCGCTCCATCCTTTCCGGCATTTCGGGGTTGGGTTGCATGACACCGTCCACCAGAAATCCGCTGGTGTTATGCTGGCCTTGCCGTTCGCGATCTAATAACACTTTCATGCGTCAGAACCCTACCTTGTCTGCGCCCTTGAGGCCGAGTCTTTCTCATCTCAACTCCTTAGCGGTTACGATGAGCCAGAAACCCTCTCTTATCAAATCAACCTAAACTGTCCCATTGGCGCTGACGTCAGACAATTTCTACAAACCGATCATAAGCGTTCAATGCCTTGGGCAGCGGTGCCATGGTTTCGCGGTCCGAGACAAACTCGAACACGGTCAGCAGCCCTTTGCCGCGCACATCGCCAATAAATGCATACCGATCCATCAGGTCGCGGAGCCCGGCCATCAGCACATCCCCCATGACGCTGGCATTGGTCGTCAGATCTAGCCGGTCAATCACGGCCATCACGGCCAGCCCGGCCGAACAGGCCAGTGGATTGCCCGCATAGGTATGCCCATGCGCAAATCCACCGGCATCCAGAACAGTGTTAACCATCGCTTCATCCGCGATCATCGCCCCAAGCGGCGCATAACCCGCGCCGAACCCCTTGGACAAAGCGACAAGGTCCGGACGCACATTCCAATGTTCCGAGGCCAAAAACGCCTCGGTTCGCCCGACCCCTGACATCACCTCATCCATGATCAGCAAAACGCCGAATTCGTCACAGATCTCGCGAATTCTGCCGTAAAAGCTGTCGGGTGCCATCAGCGCCCCTGTGGATGCGCCGCCTACGGGTTCCATCGCAAAGGCCAGTACGGTCTCGGGCTCCTGCGCGATGATCTCATCCCGCAGCATCTCGGCATATTTGAGCCCGCGTTCGTGATCCGACAGATTATCGCGATCCAGGTAACAGGTCGGTGCGGGGATTTTCGGCATATCCTTGTAAAGTGGCGTGAACGCATTTGTCAGCGGCCCATAGCCGGTGATCGCCAGCGCCCCCAGCGTCGAGCCATGATAGGATGGAAACCGTGAAATGACTTTCGAGCGTTTTTCCTGCCCCGAGGCTACGGCCCATTGCCGTGCGAACTTAACACAGGATACTACGGCCTCGGACCCGCCGGATACAAAGAATACCTTGCTTAGCCCCTTAGGCATTCGGTCGGCAATTGCCGTGGCCAGGTTTTCTACCGGGGCGTTTTCGAAATGCAGCCGGTAGGCAAAGGTGGCGTTGTCCATTTGCGCTTTCATCGCTGCCAGAACGCGGGGGTTGGAATGGCCAATATTGCTGACCATGGCCCCCGATGATCCGTCGATATACCGTTCACCATTTTGGCCCCAGATATAGATGCCTTCGGCGCGCTCGACCTCGGGGCGACGCCTTCGACTTTGACAAAACAGGTTTGACGTCTGCACAGGGTTTCTCAATTCGACAGATTCAGTTGGGTGAAGTGTTGCCCAAGCTTGTGTTTGAAAGCAGTGTGGCGCAAATAGATAATGCCTGTGACTGTTGTTGATGAAATCAATAAAAAACGCTGCTGAACAGGAAAAGCTGATCCGCGAGTTGGATTGGAACCTGCCGCGAACCTTCATGTTCGTTGTCCAGGAAGGCAGCATCACGCTTGCGCCGAGTGTCTGATGCGCCGCCAGCTTTCGGTTGGTCAGGCCCTCAAGCGGTTCGAGACCCCGCTGGGTACGCAGTTGATCGACCGAAGCCCCTCCCATTTTCGCGTCACTCCTGCGGGGCAGCGTCTTAACCAGGAGTGTCTGGACTTGTTCGGAAGCCTGGCGCGCGCAATCCAGAGCGCACAGGGCACCGAAGACATCGTGTCCGGCATGGTCAAGCTGGCTGTTCTCAGCCGGGCTGCCTTCAGTCGGGAGGACGAGATCGCGGAGCCGTTGGACGGGGCGTCGTTTGACACTTGGAAGGAGGTTGCCGTCGAGTTTGGCGCGCATGTGTCCTAGAGTTTTGCCGGCAAAGGGGCAGACGGCACCTTCATTTCCTTCGCGGTGGTCGCACTGAACGGTACGTTAGCCGGATACTATGACAAGCTGCATCTGTGCCAAAATGGCGCGTCGATGGAAAAAAGTTATTTCATCTCAGGGGAACACATATTTACGTTCAAGATCAATAAAATAACCATTTCCCCAATCATCTTCTATGACATCCGCTTGCCCGAGCTTTCACGGGTTCTGACCCTGAAGCACGGCGTCGAACTGATCTTGCATTGCGGCGCCTATTATCGTGACGAGTCCTTTAACACCTGGCACAGCTTTGCCACGACGCGTGCGATTGAAAACCAGGTTTTCTTCCTGTCGCTGAATCGCGCGGGGACGAGGTAGAGAAATTCGATCTACTGCTCGCCGTGGATGGATGAGAACAATCTGCCAGTGCGATTTGTCGACACAGCTGAGGACTTGCGCCAGTTGACCGTCAGCAAGGAGCAGCTGTTGCAGGCTAGGGAAGAATATACCTTCCTGAGGGACCGGCTGGCTGACCACGACGCGCTTTGAAAGGGCGGCGGCGTTGCCAGAACGTACTGTTACAGCCTTTGGTGACGAAGAAACTACGGATCTTGCCCAACTCGTGCGAAACTGTCGAACGCTCAGTCGATCCGACACTGCAATCAGGTCGAATGAAACTGCGGTTTTCGCTTTTCCAGAAACGCGGACATACCTTCTTGTTGAGCGGGCAATCCATATAGTGCGTGATATGTTTGCCGTTCGTATCTTAGCCCGGCGTCCAGCGTGCTGTGTTCCGCCATGTTAACGCAGGTGCGTGCCATGTTGACGATGTCAGGGGCATAACTGCCTATCGTCCGGGCCACATCCATCACCGTGCCTGCCAGATCTTCGGAGGGTACGACACGGCTGATCAAGCCCATTTGCAGCGCTTCATGCGCGTCGATCAACCGACCGGTCAGGATCATGTCCATTGCCCTTGCCCGCCCAATCAGGCGGGTGAGCCGCTGGGTTCCACCAATGCCGGGAATGCAGCCGATCTTGATTTCCGGCTGGCCGAATTTTGCGGTGTCCGAGGCAAGGATGACGTCGCACATCAATGCCACCTCGCACCCGCCGCCCAAGGCATATCCGCTGACCGCGGCAATCTTGGGCAGACGGAGCGCCGCGAACCTGTCCCAGCCCGCAAAGAAGTCGCGGGCCTGCATTGTGGCGTAAGTCTGAACCGCCAGTTCCGAGATATCGGCACCTGCCGCAAAGGCGCGGTCATTGCCGGTCAGGATCAGGCAGCCAATGTCGGGGTCGGCATCAAAGGTGGTCGCGGCGGCCAGAACTTCCCTCTCGACCTGCGAATTCAGCGCATTCAACTGATCAGGTCGGTTAAAGCGGATCGTTGCGACCCGCCCCTCGGTTTCAGTTTCGATTGTTTCAAACATCTCAGCTGTCCCAGATTGCGCCATAGGCGGGGATGCCCAGGCTTTCCATGTCATGCACGACCTTGCGCGTCAGTTTCTGGTTCGAGATCACGATGACCGCCTCGGCACCGCTGTCGTTGACGGCTTGCAGGGCCAACGCCGACAGGTTTGGTTTGCCGCGCGCATCGGTGTCCCAGATCAGAGGGTTTTCGGTATGGGCTTCGATCTCATCCACCAGCGCGTCACCATATGTCTTTCGCGGGCTGCGGGTGGACCAGATCAACCGGTTCGGAACGTCCTTGGCCAGCAGATGCGGCAGGATCGGACCGATGCCTGACCCGGTTCCTACATAAACAACCTTTTTGAACAGAACCTCGATCCGTGCGACACCGGACGTAGTGATGCCCTTGACCCAAACCTTTTGGGGTGGGTCGTCGATAAACCGGCCTGTCCAGTCTCCGGCCCGGCTGATTGCCAGCCGATAACCGGAAGCGCCCGGAACAGGGATATTGGCGAAAGAGTGATACTCGCCAAAAGGCGTGTGGCTGATCGCATTCGAACTGCCAGGAAAAGGCGTATCGCCATAGTCGAAACGCGCCAGAACCGCGTGGTTCGAAGGTTTCACGATCTCGACATCCACACGCTTTAGGGTCAGCCAGGGTGATAGGATGGACAATGTGATCAGACACAGCATCCAGAATGCCGGGCTTTGCAGCAGGTCTCCCCCGATATCCCGGGTGATCGAAACGGTCTGCGCCCAAAACAAGGCCAGCACTGTCCAGCCGACAAAACGATGGATTTTCTCGAACGTGTTGTGAAACTTTGCGCGGATCGGGCCCAGCGCTGAGACTATCATCAACGTTATAAGCGCGACCATCATCGCACTCAGACTCAGCGTCAGGTCCGACGGCAGCGCCGCCCCGTTTACCCGGTTCGATACCATGGCAAACAGCAAGAACCCGAACCAGATCGTGCCTGCGACCGTGCCACCGGAATGAAGCCCGCCGAAATGGAACACCTTTCCAGCGCCCCAGCGGATCCACAAGGGCCATGAGGTCGGTATGCGCGTTGCCAGCCAGAACAATGCGTTGACCACCCGTTGCTGTCGGATCAGGATACCGAGGCTCAGGTTGATCAAAGCCATATCGGCAATGGGGCTCAACGCATATGTGTCCCCTGAAAACCAGAACCCGTCTCGCAGGCCCATTGCGAATACACCAAGATTCACCACGGCAACCAGAAATGCCAGACGGCGATACTCCATCAAGGCGGGGTGGCGGGTGAACCGGCGCCAGTTCGGGGCGCGGGCTTCCAGGTTTGTTGTCTGTGTTGTCATCAGTTCAACTCCGTCCCGGTCTCGGCAATATGATCTTGCGCCCATTTCAGCAGCAGGCGCTTGTCCAGCTTGCCGCGCGGTGTGCGTGGCAACGTGTCCATCGGCATGACCATTGTGGGGCTGCAGTAATAGGGTAGGCGGTTGGCCACCGATTGAGCCGCCCGCTTCGGGCAGGCCGAAGCGGGAGAGATAAAGCTGACCAGATTGCGGCTGTCATATTGCAGCGTCACCGCTTGCTGACAGCATTCCGATGCTTCCAGCGCGCCGGACACACTGTCCAGTTCCACCCTGAATCCACGCACTTTGACCAGATCGTCGACGCGGCCGAAATGCTCAAGCTCGCCAGTTTCGGTCCACCGACCCAGATCGCGGGTGCGGAACATCATGTGGCCGGGACGGAACGGATCGGGACGATATCGTTCGGCCGTCAGATCGGGGTCGGCCAGATATCCGGCAGTGACACAATCGCCGCCCGCCCACATCTCGCCCTTCTGGCCAATGGGCAAGGGCTTAAGCTCTTCGTTCAGGATGTAGACGGTGTTGTTTGGTGTTGGGCGGCCAATCGAAAGGACTGGTTTCGAGGGGTGGTGCGGCTCGGCCGTATTGATGATCGTGGTCTCGGTCGGCCCGCAGGAATTGTAGAATGTGCAGAAGGATGCCCAAGCGTCGGCAAGGGGGCGAGGGCAGGGCTCGCCGGCGACGGCGGCCACTTTAACTTGCCGACAGCGCGAATGATCCAGCGCGTTCAGGATCGAAGGGGTTGCGATCAGAACATCGACCTGTTCCGCGGTCTCCTGAATCGAGCTCCCGCGTATGACCAGTGTCGCGCCGTTGGACAAAGCGCCCAGCGTTTCCCATGCGGCCATGTCGAATGCGATGGACAGGATTTGCCCGACCTTCAATCCCGGGCGCATGCCAAGATCGCCGGGTGCGGTCAGCAGGATGTTTGCAAGATTCCCATGAATGACCTGAACGCCGTTAGGCACCCCTGTTGTGCCGGAGGTGAACAGGATCATCGCCAGATCCCGTGGCCGGGCACGGTGCTGCAGGCCAGTTGGGCACGAGGCGTTCAGCATCGGGTCGAACATTACCGTGTCGATGGTAATCAGCGTCTGATCGCTTGCGACGGGCACCTGATCGGCCAGTGTGCTGAGGCTGAGCAGGACGCGAGAGCCAGTCACTTTGGCGACGTGACGCAAGGTGTCGGTCGGGGCGACACCGACATGTTGTGGTACATATGCAGCGCCCAGTTTCATCGCTGCGACAATGCCCACGACCATTTCAATCGAACGGTGCAGAAACAAGCAAACAGCGTCGCCGCGTTTTACCCCGTGGGCGCGCAGGACACCGGCCAGCCGGTTCGACGCCTCGTCCAGCGCTGCATAGCTGAGCCTGTGTCCAAGGCATTCAACGGCAATTGCGTTCGGGTTTCGCTGCATCTGGTAGAGCAGTGCATCCGCAATCGTCGCATGTCGCGGGGCCTGGCTGGCCCCCCAGCCAAAGCGACGAAACTTTGCCTGATCTGAAGGTGAAAGGTTTTCGAGCCCGTTTCGTTGATCAACAGGGCCGTAAGGGGGCAAGGGGAGGGGGTGATAGTCATTCAAAGGAGTGACAGAGAAATTCTGCATAGCGTTTTCCTTTTCTGAGAAGGTCACGCTTTAGTGATAATGGGAAAATTTCCCATTAAATGTCACATTCGATCACATTTTGGTCACGAAACCGTTTGAATGGTTAACGACAGGGATTAGCCTCCTAGGATCAGCGCGTAACGAGTAATGAAATGTCGAAGAACTCCAAGCCTCCTTTAGAATCCGCGCTTGCTGCGTTGCTGGAACCGCTGGCTCAGGCCATGGTTGCACATGGCGTGACGATTGGATCAGCAACCGAAGCGCTGAAACAGGCGCTGCTGGCTGCGGCTGAACAAAGCTCGGATTCGCCGCTCAGCGATAGTCGCGCCAGTCTGTTGACGGGTCTTCACCGAAAAGACGTTAAGCGGTTGCGCAATCTGGATGATGACACGCCCGAAAAACGCAGTTGCAGTGCGGCGGCATTGGTGATCAGCCATTGGGCAACATCGCCAGAGTTTCAGGACGCGTCGGGTGCCCCCCGGGTCTTGATAAGAAAAGGGGGCAATGACGGTCCGGGATTTGACGATCTGGTCCGTCTTGCCCGGATCGACATGGCGCCGGGAACCGTGCTGTCGATCTTGCTGGAGCAGAATATCGTCGAACAGCAGGAAACAGGGGCTCTGCGTCTGCTGACCCATGCCTTTCTTCCTTCGGGTGGTGGGGCGGAACAGGTGGCGGCCTATCAGGCGACCCTGTCCGTTCACATGAAAGCAGCGACCCAGAATCTTCTGGCCAAATCCGGAGAGGCCAGGAATTTCGACCGCGCCGTGCGGTATTCACACCTGTCAGCCGAGTCGATCGAAGAGTTGCGCAGGATTTCGGATGAAAGGGCGCAGGCGCTGTTGCAGGACATCAATGCCTTGGCGCGCAAGTTGCAGGACAAGGATCAAGAGGGTGACCACAAGGGTCGGTTTGCGTTGGGCGCGTATATCTTGCCGTCACCGGAAGAGGGGAAGTAAACATGTTTTCGTTTCCCCGAGCGTTGGCTGCAATCCTGCTTTCAGCTTTGCTATCTGTTTCCGCGCAAGCGCGTGACGACGAAGAACGTGAAGGCGGGATCATCGGCACAGGTATCGTCGGCACCATTACGCAGCTGGGCAGTATTCATGTGAACGGCCTGCGCATCCGGCTCGAAGACGCAACGCCTGTATCCGGTTCGTTGTTCCCGATGACCGCAAAGGACTTGCGCCCGGGGCACACGGTTGCGGTTGTTGCTGCGCATGATGATGAGGGCTGGTACGCGAGACATATCCGCAAGGTGTTGCCGCTGGTGGGGCAGGTTGCAGGGCTGAGTAATGGCGAGATGACCGTTCTGGGTGCGCAGGTTGCCGTTGCAGACTTACAGTTGGACGTTAATGCCGGGGATTGGGTCGCCGTCAGCGGATTGTGGAAGGACACCAAGGTCCTCGCGTCGCGGGTCGATGTTCTGGAAGGTAACGACCACGTCGCTCAATTGAGCGGGTCCTATTTGGGTGTGGGCCTCAGTGGAAATGTTATTGTAGGTGGCAGCGTCGTCACCGGGATAGAGCCGCGACATTTGAAACGCGGAGATCTGGTGCGCGTGTCAGGGCAGCCCGAGCCGAACGGGATCGCCGCAATACGGTTGGAGACAGGGTTGTTTGAACATCCCGTGGAGATTGTTCAGGTGGAGGGCTATTTCTCGCGTCCCCAACCCAGTGGTCTGTACACGATCCTGGGCAGCGGATTGATTGCCTTTACAGACCGGCCTGAGATGATCGATACCGGACACCGGGTCATTCAGTGTGGCGCAATGGGACGACTTGGGGGATTTCACGCTACCGATCAGACCGAACCCGCCTTGGACGCCGATCTTTTGACTGCATTGAATTGCTGAAAAAGGGCAGAATTATGCCTTTAAGTTCCGTAGGGTATCCTTTGACTTGACCTCTCCAACCCCGAAACTGGCTGAACAAACGCCTACTGAGCATTTCTGGCCACTGGGAGGAGCAACATGAAAGTATGGTCGAACTGGTCCGGAAGCGCCGTGGCCCGACCGGCGCGCCACGTGAGCGTGATGACCGAGAATGACCTGAGCGACCTTATAAAGGGTTCAACGGGCGCGATCCGCGCGGTGGGGGCGGGTCATTCGTTCTCGCCAATCGCTGCGGTTGAGGGCGGTACGCTGGTGTCGCTGGACGGGTTTGACCACGTTGAAGCCACCGGGCCCGGGCAAGCCCGACTTGGCGGTGGCGGGCGGCTTGGAGCGATTTCATCGAAACTGCACGCTCTGGGGCAAGCGTTTTTCAACATGGGTGATATCAATGACCAGACGCTTGGCGGCGCTCTGGCCACGGCCACCCACGGAACGGGGCTGAAATTCGGGTGCTATTCGTCGATGCTGTCTGAATTGACATTGATCGACGGGCGCGGCGAAAAGCGGGTGCTGTCGCGTGACAGCGATGCGGACTTGTTTCGCGCCATGGCCGTTGGCATCGGAACCGGCGGTATCGTGACCGATGCGGTGATGAATACCACAGCACCCTATCGCCTTGACCGAACGCGTTACGCCATCTCACTGAACGACATGCTTGATGATGTCAGCGCCCGTATGAACGCCTGCCGAAATGTCGAGTTTTACTACATTACAGGGTCAGGGCAGGCACTGGTGATGGAAAGCGAGGCCAGCGAAGCAGCCCCCGTGGCCAGACCGCCGGACCGCGATCAGGAGGGGCTGGCGCAACTGCGGCTTGCCGGGAAGCTGCTGGGATGGTCTCCGACAATTCGCCGTGCGGTGTTGGGCCGGATGATCAAATCGCATACGAGCGAGCATTTTGTCGAGGATTGGCATCTTGCCTTCCCAAGCGACCGCGATGGCATACGCTTCAACGAAACTGAGTATCACTTGCCCTTGGAAAATGGACCAAAGGCGTTGCGAGAAGTTGTAGCATTGATCGAAAAGAGCTTTCCGCATGTTTACTTTCCGATGGAGGTGCGGACTGTTGGTGCCGACGATCTGTGCCTCAGCCCGTTTTACCAACGCGATACCATGTCAATTGCCGTTCACCACGAGGCCGGGCGCCCCTTTGGTGCTTTGCTTCAGGCGGTTGAGACTGTTTTTCACAAGTATGGAGGTCGTCCACACTGGGGCAAAGTGCACTCGCTGACCTCAGCTCAATTTCGTACTCTGTATCCCGAATGGGATATGGCCATTGCGGCGCGGCGCGAGCTGGACCCGGATAACCGGCTTGTAACACCGTACATGGCGCAGTTGCTGGGGCTATGAGCGGCTATTTTGAGACACTGATTCAGGCGGTTGAGGGCGCTGGATTACACCGCCCGGTTCTGGTGCTGGATCAAACGCGCCTAAACGCCAACTTGGAACACCTAAGAACGACCGTGCCAAAGTCATTCAAGGTGCGGCTTGCTGACAAGTCCCTGCCGGTGCCGGATCTTCTTGAATCTGGATTTAAAGCGCTGGGCACCAACCAGATCATGTCGTTTCACCTGCCATTGACGGCGCGTGTGTTGGCACAGTTTCCGAAAGCCGAGGCGCTTATGGGAAAGCCCATGCCAGTGGAAGCAGCTGCTCAGTTTCTCAAAACCAGCCCCGATGCCGGACGCGTGACGTGGTTGATCGACAATGCAAAGACGCTGGCCTCTTATCGAACCCTCGCGACCGAAGCGGGGGTTTTGTTGAAAGTCGCTTTCGAGGTCAATATCGGGCTGGGACGCGGCGGATTTGAAACGCCTGAGGAATTGAAAGCGTGTCTGGCCAAGGTAGGAAACGCGCCTTTGATCCCATGTGGCCTGATGGGGTATGAGGCGCATGTAAATGCCCTTCCCGGATTTCTGGGAGGTGGCGCGCCAGCGCAAGCCCGCGCGATGGCACGGCTGGCGGCATTTGCAGAATGTCTTAAGCCGGAACAGAAGCAAATCATCAACACAGGTGGTAGTTCCACGGCTCTGGGCCTTCCAGCGGATGGGCCAGCCAATGATGTAACGCTCGGCTCAATTCTGGTGAAACCATCCGATTTCGATCAGGATCTGAACAGGGCTATTCAACCTGCAATCTTTATCGTGACTCCGGTGTTGAAGACCTGCGATCACGGTTTGCCCGGTCACACCCAATTGTCGCGCCTGTTGCGACAAGTACGGTTGATCCGGAAACGTATTGCTTTTTCATATGGCGGGAAATGGATGGCAAAGCCGGTATTTCCGCAAGGGCTGAGCAACAGCCCGTTTTTTAGCGCTTCGTCCAATCAGCATGGTTTTTGCCTGCCGAGCGGCTCTGACGCTCCGACACATTTCGTGTTTCGCCCTACCCAGTCAGAAGCGGTCTTGCAGCAGTTTGATACTGTGCATGTGTTTGATGGCAAAGGGATTGTCGGGCAGATGCCGCCATTTCCGATCTGTTAGAACGAGCTGATGTGCTGGTTGCCAGACACTCGATTTGACGGATCGTTTTTCGACCGGTCGAGTGTTCGACACATTCATCCCTTCAGCGCGGTTAACCTTCGGTTCCTTGCAGAGAGTTCAGCCCGGTCAGTGTTGCAAATGTGACCGGGCTGGAACGTGGATCAAAGGCACTCAGCCAAGGTTTTCGCCATGTTGCGAATGACTTGCGGATAGAGAGCCGTGCCTGGCTCAAGATCAGATCCAAGCGGGTCGATTACGCCGGTGTTGGCCTCGGTTCCATCCAGCACTGTTTCCACAATGCCTGGATTGAATTGCGGTTCCGCAAGAACGCAGTCGATACCTTCCTCGCGGATACGACCCTGAATTTCGGCGATACGTGCCGGGCTTGGGTCGGAGGCGTCGCCGATCGAGATTGCGCCAGCAGCCGGGAAGTCGAACGCATCCTCGAAATACTGGTAGGCGTCATGAAAAACGATGAAGTTCCTGCCGCGAACCGGTTCAAGCGTCTCAGCCACTTCTGCAGAAAGCGCGGCCATTTCCTCGCGTGCCGCTGCAGCGTTGGCAAAATACATACCCGCATTGTCCGGATCGGCTGACGACAGCTGCGCAGCGATCAGGTTCAGCCAGGTTTCGGCGTTTTCCGGTGAAAGCCATGCATGGGGGTCATGTTCGCCATGCGCGTGGTCGTGATGGTCATCATGCCCATCGTGGTCGGCATGTTCCTCATGATCGTGGTCATCATCCTTTGCATGGTCATCGTGATCATGCTCGTCATCATGCGCGTGTTCCTCATGATCTTTGTGTTCCGCATGATCGTGATCTTTGTCTTCCGCATGCTCATCATCATGATCGTGTTCTGCGTGCTCTTCGCCGTGGTCGTGATCGTCATGATCCTTGTCTTCGGCGTGCTCTTCATGATCATGGTCGTCATGGTCGTCATGGTCGTCATGGTCGTCATGGTCGTCATGGTCGTCCCCATGATCATGGGCCTCGAACAAAGCGCTTTCACGGAAATCCAGAAGCACTGTGCCTTCAGATTCCAGCAAGGACGTGACGGTCGCACCTTCGGCAAGGGTTTCGATTGCACCTTCCATCCAGGGCGTCAGATCTTCCCCCATCCAGAACACCAGATTGGCATCCTGCAACGCAGCAGCCTCGGACGGGCGCAGATTGTATTCATGAGGCGAGGCACCCGGCGCCACGATCAATGCAGGGGTTCCGGCGCCATCCATCACGCGCGCAACCAGCGAATGCACCGGAGCGATGTCGACCGCAACGTTTGGAACCTCTGCGATGGCCGTTCCGCCCATCAGTGCAGCCGTGATCGACAATGGAAGAAGCTTTCTGGACATCAGACCCTCTGTGTGATTTTATAACGTTGCGAGTGGCAATACATGATATGAAATAACATGACAAGAGATGCGCGCCCTATTCCGGCCGACGAAACGGCCCCGGTCGGGTTTCAGGAACATGATCACCAGAGTTGCGTGCAGTCTGCGCTGGCCACGGCTGAAGTGCGCTGCAAGGAAGAGGGGCTGCGCTTGACGCCCGTGCGTCGCAAGGTGCTGGAAATGTTGCTGCAAGAGCACCGGGCACTTGGCGCTTATGCAATCCTTGACCGCCTGCGCGATGAAGGGTTCGGATCGCAGCCTCCGGTCGCGTATCGGGCGCTCGAGTTCCTTGTTCAAAACGGGTTTGTGCACAAGATCGAGCGATTGAACGCATTTGTCGCCTGCTCTCATCCCGGTGCGTCGCATTCTCCGGCCTTCATGATATGCAGAAAGTGTGATGCCGTGGCCGAGGCACAGTCTGCTCCGGCCAAAGGTATTCTTGGGGCAGCCGCACGCGCGGCGGGTTTCGAAATTGAGCGCACGGTTGTAGAAGCCGAGGGTCTTTGCCCCGACTGCACCGAAAAGGCCTGAAAATGACGCTCGTCTCTGTCGAGAATCTCAGCGTGAGCTATGGCGCAAACACTGTTCTGCGTCATGTGGATATGATCGTCGAACCTGGTGAGATTGTCACCATTGTCGGGCCGAACGGCTCGGGTAAGACCAGCCTGTTGCGGGCCATCATTGGTGCGACCAAGCCTAGCGCTGGACAGGTGTCGCTGAAACCCGGTTTAAAGGTCGGATACGTGCCACAGAAACTGCATGTCGATCCCACTCTGCCGATCTCTGTTGAGAGATTCATGCGCCTCACGGACCGCGTTTCACGCCGTCAATGCGTCGATGCGCTGGAAACGGCGGGTGTCCCTGACTTGTTGAAACGTCAGATGTCACAATTGTCGGGCGGGCAGTTTCAGCGGGTGTTGCTGGCTCGGGCGCTGATAAACCAACCTGACGTCTTGCTGCTGGACGAGGCGACTCAGGGGCTGGACCAGCGTGGGTCGGCAAGCTTCTATCAGCAGATCGAAGCGGTGCGGCGCGAAACCGGGTGCGCCATCCTGATGATCAGCCATGAATTGCACGTGGTCATGAGCGCGTCGGACAGGGTGATATGCCTTAACGGGCATGTCTGCTGCGAGGGGTCGCCAGCGGTCGTTGCTTCGGCACCCGAGTATCGGGCTTTGTTCGGCACTGGCACCGGTGGTGCGCTTGCCCTTTACCGGCATGAACATGACCACCACCACGACTACCACCACCACGATGAAAACCCCCAGAAAGCGGCTGAATGATGCTTGACGATTTCATGATGCGGGCAACGCTCGCCGGTATTGGCGTTGCTTTGGCGGCCGCACCACTTGGGTGTTTCGTGGTGTGGCGCCGTATGGCGTATTTCGGCGACGCAACTGCACATGCCGCCATTCTGGGCGTCGCACTGTCGCTTTCGTTCCAAATGTCCATCTTCCCCGGCGTATTGGTTGTTGCGCTGATTATGGCAATGGCCGTAACTCTGCTGGCCGGGCGCGGCTATGCGATGGATACGTTGTTGGGTGTCATGGCCCATTCCTCGCTTGCCTTTGGACTGGTGGCGGTTTCCTTTCTGTCCGGTGTGCGCATTGACCTGATGGCGTATCTGTTCGGTGACATCCTTGCGGTGTCACGTTCGGACTTACTTGTGATCTGGGGTGGCGCGGCACTTGTCGTGGCGCTGATTACATGGCGTTGGGCCCAGCTTCTGACGGCGACTTTGAATGAGGAGCTTGCTTACGCCAGCGGTTTCGATCCCAAGCGCGAACAGTTGATCCTGACGCTGTCGCTGGCCGTAACCGTAGCTGTGGCGATCAAGGTTGTGGGGGTTTTGCTGATCGCGGCCATGCTGATCATTCCGGCGGCAGCCGCGCGAAATTTGGCGCGGTCACCGGAATCCATGGCTTTGATCGCAGCCGGGATAGGAGCGTTTTCCGCCGTTGCAGGTCTAAGGGCGGCTTATGTCTTCGATACTCCGGCTGGGCCTTCGATCGTCTGCGTGGCGGCGGTATTGTTTACCTGCCTCAGCCTGGTCGGATGGCGAACACAAGGTAAGGCTTAACAGACCTGCACAAAAACGCGGTCATCACGCACTTCGACCGGATAGGTCTGCAGGTTTTCCGAAACAGGTGCAGACAACGCTTTGCCAGAGCAGATGTCGAAACGCCCACCATGCAATGGGCATTCGATTACGCAATCGATCACAAGGCCGTCCTCAAGGCTTTGTTCTTCATGCGTGCACATCAGATCAGTGGCAAAGAATCCCTTTTCGGTGTTGTAGATGGCGATTTTGCGACCCTCATGTTCCCACGCAATGAGGTCTTCTTCGTCGATCTCATCAGTGGCGCAGGCGTCGATCCATTGGCTCATGTCGTTGCTCTTGGCTGTTCAGGTTCTGGGGAAGAAGGCTGTGTTCCATGAGGTTTCAGCCCGGTTAAGCGGATGGATTTTAACCGGCGCTTACTGATGTGTTGGCGTCCATTTATCCAGCGCTTCAAGGAATTTTTCCTTTTCACCCGCATGCATCGAGATGTTGGTTTGGGGATATGGGAAGTTACCCGCAGTGACTTCGCGATGAAACTCTCCCAATGCGGCGACGCGTTCTTCGTGGATTTGCTTTTGCAATCGCCCGACCTGTCCGAAGGCGTAGGCGTGTTTGGGCGGCGTATCTTCTTCGCTGGCCTCGCCACAGATATCGGCCACAAAGGAAAAAACAGCATCCCCGGCCAACCCGGACCCCAGCGAAAAGGTGACGACGCTGGTCTTGTCGTTGACGGCCTCCAACACCTCTTCGGCTATGCACTCTGCTTCAACGGCAAAAACACCGACATCTTCCATGCGTTTCAGGGTGGTCCAGATTTGCATCGCCTCATCCGCTTTGCGGCCAAAGGCACGCAAGCCCCCGCAATGATGGCTGAAGGTGGGGATCAGGCCGATATGGCTTTGCACCGGAATACCTTCGCGCGCCATGCGCTCCATCACGTCAAACGAGCGCAGAGTGTAGTACATGTCCGCGCCGCGCCGCATGGCTTCAAAGGCATGGGCGACGATCTCGTCATCAGAACCGAATTGCGCCCAGCTTGATCCTGCCCCGGTGAAATGCGCGGGGGCCAGCTCGCGCACATCTTCCATCTGCTCGGTGCCGACCACCAGAAGGTCAATACCAGCTTCGACACAGGCTGTGATCTGATCCCGGTCCGCCGGGTTGGCCATGGACAGCGTTTTGCCAGACCCCTTCAGCGCTTTCAGGTCCGACACGGTGTAATTGCGCGTTGCCGGATTGCGACTGAAATCATAGATCCGTTTCATGTTACATTGTCCTTTGGGCTACACGGGCGACAGGCCCGCCTTCTGTGATCATATGCGGCGCCTGACGGATCGAGGCGGCACGGGTCGGTTTTCCCAGCGTCCTGCGCAGGGTGACAACAAGAACTTCCCAATTGGTCCGGAAAAAGCCGGGATCCGGTGCGGGAACCTGATCCTCAACGGCCGAGGCCAGATCGGGCAGCGCATAGAACGGAACGTTGGGATACAGGTGATGTTCAACGTGATTGCACATGTTCATATACAGGAAATTGCCCAGCCAGTTGCTGCGGAAAGACCGCGTGCTCTCAAGGATCGAAGGCGAGTTTTCCTGTAGCTCAACGTGTTGGATCAGCGTGAACAGCAGCATGACAGGCGCGCCCAGAACACGGGGGATCACGATGAACCAGACCGGCCACCAGATGCCGACGAAGGGTGCAATGGCAATCAATGCATAGATCGCCAACATGACGCGGGCGTTGCGCGACATCTTCGCGAACTCACCCTCGGGCGTCACCATCTTCATGGTTTCGGTATAGTGGCCAATTGCCAGATGCCAGAACACCTGCATGTGAAACCGCAACAGGCCAAAGCCTGTGACTTCCGTCAGCCAGCCGCCAAAACCCATCGGAGTGTCAAACGGCATCTGACTGTCTTTGCCTACATGCCAGGTGTGCGTGTGGTGATTGGTATGGGTATAGCGCCGGTGCAAAGGCTCTTCCATATAGAGCAATGAAGTGACCCACAAAACGCATTCATTCAACCAGCGCGAGCGAAAGGCCGTACCATGCGCCGTCTCGTGGCTGAAGGAATAGGCCGGAACTGTCAGAGCGATTCCGTGAACAAACATCGCGGGCCACATCCAGAGGGTCCGCAGGTTCAGCCAGATTAGCGCGCCAGTCAGGCCAAGTGTCGCAACCCATTTGCCCAGATAGATCAGGCCGGGTCGGTCGGATCTGGCGGCAAGAGCTTTGAGGGTTTTCTTATCCAGTTTCACACCTGACGAGGCGGCGTTGGTGGGAACATAATCTGGCATGGTATCTCTCGGCTTGCTTTCAAAAGAGATGCCGCACGGCGGGTGCGCATGACAAATGATATATCTTGGGTTATTGCATTAAGAAAATTAATGGAGCTGTCACGCATGATTGATCCCAGCTCGGGCCTGCCTCCGCTGACATGGTTGCGCGCTTTCGAGGCCAGCGCGCGTCACCTGAGTTTTACCCGTGCAGCAAACGAGCTTAGCTTGACGCAATCGGCGGTCAGTCAGCATGTGCGCCATCTTGAGGCTTTCCTCGGCCGTGACCTGTTTGTGCGCAAAACGAGGATGCTGGAACTTACTGAAGACGGCGCGAATTATGTGCCCGGGATACGAGAGGCGTTTGCACTGATCGCCAGCAGTACGAAGGCCTTCACGGGTGCCCATGGCGGTGAAATCGTGCGTCTGCAGTGCAATATGGCCTTTAGCGTGTTTTGGCTTACGCCCCGACTGCACCGTCTGTACGAACAACACCCCTGGCTGGTTCTCGATATCGTTACTCCGATCTGGGACCCCGAGCGACATGCGGCGCAGGCCGCGTTTGAAATTCGTTTTGGTCGGCCCGAAGAGATGGCGGAAACGGCCATTAAACTGGCAGATGACAGGTTCTACCCGGTTTGCGCGCCGGATTATCAGAACGGTGAAATTGATCTGGACACTGCCGTTCTTTTTGATTGCGCAGGAATGACCGGAACCTGGGGCGCATGGTGTCAGGCGGATGGGCGCGCGTTTGACAGATCGGGCAGCGTGAACCTCGCCTCTACCTACGTAATTGCGATCAATGCGGCATTGAATAACGCCGGTATTTCCATGGCGCACGACACACTGGCTGCGGGTCTCGTCGAACAGGGCAGGTTGATACGGCCGTTTGACACCGCGGCCCAGTTGATCGAAGGCTATTACCTTCTTCCTCCGTCCCCTCATTCATTGACCCCGGCACGTGAGGCTTTCATCGATTGGCTGAAGGCCGAGGCAAGGCTGTAGGGCTTGCGCGACCGGCAGAGCTTCTAGTCCTCTTTTCAACTGAATTGTTCGAATGTGTTCTGACCGAATCCATCGGTGGGTTTTGATCCGGATCGCTCATGTGAACGCAGCTTAAGTTCATATGAACGTTACAGAATCGCCGTACTGCCCGGGCGTGCGTCAGACCCGACGCATCTGACACCATTGATCGGTGACACAGCCTGGAGAATCCAATGAAACCGACGAAATACGCTGCTGCAACAGCAGCGATTTTCGCTGCCCCCACCGCATTCGCAGCCGACAAGGCCGAAGTACAATTCTGGCACGCCAAAGGTGGCCAACTGGGCGAGATCACCGACAAATTCGCAGCCGATTTCAACGCGCAGTCGGACAGCTGCGTGATTAATTCGACCTACAAGGGCAACTACACCGAGAACATGACGGCCGCCGGAGAATAAGGTGCGATCTACCCTGTCTACAAGCTGATGGAAGACGCAGGGATCGCCTTCGACCAGTCGAAATATCTGCCTGCCGTTATCTCTTATTACACGGACACGGACAGCAATCTGCTTTCGCTGCCCTTCAACTCGTCGACCCCGGTTCTGTGGTACAACAAGACTGCCTTGGACGCCGCTGGCGTTGACGTGCCCACCACTTGGGACGAAGTTGAAGAAGCCGCTCGCGCACTGAAGGCCAACGGGGTTGAAAAGCCGTTCTCGTTCGGTTGGCAATCCTGGTCGAACATCGAAAACTTCTCGGCCTGGCACAATGTGGATCTGGGCACCGAAGAAAAAGGTTTTGCCGGTCTGTCGACCGAGTTCACCTTTAACAACGATGCCGTTGTAAACCACATCCAGCGTATCGCCGACATGGGGAAAGAGGGCCTGTTTGTCTATGGTGGTCGCCGAGGGGACAGCCGTGGTCAGTTCGTGAATGGTGAAACCGCATTGTGGATCAACTCATCGGCTTATTACGGTGGCTTCAAGAACGACATCAAGGACTTCGAATTCAGCCAGTCCATGCTGCCGCTGGACGCCGCCGTGGCGGATGCACCGCAAAACTCGATCATCGGCGGTGCGACGCTGTGGGTTCTGAACGGCCACGAGCAGCCGGAATACACCTGCGCCGCCGAGTTCTTCCAGTTCCTGTCGGAAGCAGAGCAGCAGGCCCACTGGCACCAGACAACCGGTTACGTTCCGATCACCACCGAAGCCTATGAGATGTCGAAGGAACAGGGTTTCTATGAGACCGATCCAGGCACAGACACTGCGATCAAACAGCTGAGCCTGAATGCACCGACCCCGGCGTCGAAAGGCCTACGCTTTGGCAACTTCGTTCAAATCCGCGACGTGATCAACGAAGAGCTGGAAGCCGTCTGGTCGGGTCAAAAGGACGCCAAGACTGCGATGGATGACGCTGTCGAGCGCGGTAACACCCTGCTGCGCAAGTTCCAGGGCGCCAACAGCTAAGACGAGCCCCCGTGACGCGGCCCCCTGATCACATTGGGGGCCGCGTTGTTTTTTCATCTGACTGCCGAGACATGACATGCAGAAACGCGTTGTCTTCCGATCCAGGCTGCTGCCGTATTTGCTGGTGGCACCGCAAATCGCCATCACGTTGATCTTCTTTTTTTGGCCCTCTTATCAGGCGTTGGAAAGCTCGTTTTTCCTGGAGGACGCGTTTGGCTTTTCCAGGGAATGGATCGGGATGCAGAACTACGCCGAGTTGTTCGCAGATCCAGGATATCTGAGGTCCTTTCGTACCACGCTGATTTTCAGCGTCTCCGTCGCGGCGTTGGCCATGAGTGTTTCACTGGGGTTGGCGGCGACCGCCAATCGTGTAATCCGCGCTGCAAACGCCTATCGCACATTGTTGATATGGCCTTATGCAGTCGCGCCCGCGCTGGCAGGTGTGATCTGGTGTTTTCTGATGAACCCAAGCCTTGGCATCGTTGCCTATTGGCTGAAAAGTTTGGGGGTAGATTGGAACCATTACGTGAATGGCGATCAGGCCTTGTTGCTGGTGATCGTGGCAGCGGCGTGGAAACAGATCAGCTATAACTTCCTGTTTTTTCTGGCCGGATTGCAAAGCATCCCGAAATCACTGATCGAGGCTGCCACCATTGACCGTGCCAGCCCGACGCGCCGGTTCTGGACTATCGTGTTCCCGTTGCTGACGCCCACCACCTTTTTCCTGCTGGTGGTCAATCTGGTCTATGCGTTCTTTGACATCTTTGCGCTGATCCACGCCACAACCGAAGGCGGCCCGGTCGATGCGACGTCGATTCTGGTCTACCGCGTCAATTCCACCGGCTTTGTCGGTCAGGACTACGGCAGTTCGGCCGCGCAGTCGGTTGTTTTGATGGTGCTGGTGATCGGTCTGACCTTCATCCAATTCCGCTATATCGAGCGCAAGGTGAATTACTGATGGTCGAAAATCGCCCTTTCCTGACCTTTCTGACGCATGCTGCGCTGATCACCGGTGTGCTGTTCCTGTGCTTTCCGGTTTGGATGGCGCTGGTGGCGTCGACGCACAGCGCCGACGCCTTGTCTTCGTCCCCCATTCCGATGTGGTTTGGCGATCAGGGATGGCAGAATTATTCTTTGTTGATCAGTCAGGGCATGCCCGAAGCGGGAGGCGTGCCGCTGGGCCGAATGATGCTGAACAGTGCGATCATGGCGCTGGGCATCACATTTGGCAAAATCGCCATCTCGATCATCTCGGCCTATGCGGTTGTGTACTTCAAGTTTCCGTTTCGCATGGTCTTTTTCTGGATGATCTTCATCACCCTGATGCTGCCGGTCGAAGTACGCATTCTGCCAACTTTTGATGTGGTTACCAAAATGGGGCTGCTGAATAGCTATGCCAGGCTGATCGTGCCGCTGATTGCCTCGGCTACTGCGACGCTGCTGTTCCGGCAATTCTTCCTGACCATCCCGGATGTGCTGGTCGAGGCCGCGCGGATTGACCGGGCGGGGCCTCTGCGGTTCTTCTTGGACATCCTGCTGCCGCTGAGCCGTACAAACATCGCAGCGCTGTTCATCATCCTCTTCATATTCGGCTGGAACCAGTATCTGTGGCCGTTTTTGGTGACAACGGACGAAGGGCTCTACACCATCGTGATGGGCATTCAGCGCATGGTGAATTCGGGGGAAAGCCTGCCGGTCTGGCATTTGATCATGGGCACGGCCGTGCTGGCGATGATCCCGCCGGTTCTGATTGTGATTGCAATGCAAAAGCTCTTTGTCAAAGGGCTTGTGGAAAGCGAGAAATAATATGGCCAATCTGAGCATCAGGTCTCTGGGCAAAACCTATCCCGGCGACGTGTCGGCTGTGTGTGACGTCAATATCGAGATCAAAGATGGTGAGTTCATTGTGCTGGTCGGCCCATCGGGTTGCGAAAAGTCCACCATTCTGCGGATGATTGCGGGCCTTGAGACCATCACAACCGGTGATCTGGACATCGACGGACACCGGTTGAATGATCTGGAACCCGGAGATCGGGACATAGCGATGGTGTTTCAGAACTATGCGCTCTACCCGCATATGACCGTGCGCGCGAATATGGCGTATGGCCTGAAGAACGAAGGCCTGCCCAAGGACGAAATCGCCGAGCGGATTGCCGAGGCTTCGCGCACGCTGCGTCTGTCGGAGTATCTGGACCGCAAACCGCGCCAGTTGTCGGGTGGTCAGCGTCAGCGCGTCGCCATGGGCCGGGCCATCGTGCGCAACCCGAAAGTGTTCCTGTTTGACGAGCCGCTTTCGAACCTCGACGCCAAGCTGCGAACGCAGTTGCGGGCTGAACTGAAAGCGTTGCATGCACGCCTGAACGGCACCTTCATCTATGTGACCCATGATCAGGTCGAAGCGATGTCGCTGGCCGACCGCATCGTGATCATGAGTGAAGGGCAGATCGAACAGATAGGCTCGCCGATGGATCTGTATCTGCGTCCGGCGACACGCTTTGTTGCGGAATTCATCGGCACACCGGCGATGAACTTTATCGACGCAACGGTCGGGTCTGATGGGCATTCGTTGCAGATCGATGAGCAGGTGATCGCCTCGGACGCGCCGGGACAGGCGCGACGGTAGGCATCCGCCCGGAACATCTTCACCGCGCTCACAATCATGCGCTGTACCTGAAACTCAAAACCGGTTTTGTCGAGCAACTGGGCGCAGACACGATCGTTCATGGTGAGGTTTCCGCGAATGGCACTTCCTCGCCGTTAGGCGTGCGCCTGCAAGGCATTCACTTGCCCGAACCCGGCAGCGAGCTGGAATTGGGCGCGTCCTTTTCGGATTTGCATCTGTTCGACACAGCCAGTGGCCGGCGTTTGAATCCATAAGTGAGAATCTGGGCTAGGTTTTTGGTGCTGCCCCAAAGGGTCCAATCTGGTCACAAGCAAGGTCACCTGAAACCTGGTTGTGAGGAATAGGACAAATCCAAAGAAAAAGGCCCGCAGACTACCCGCGGGCCTTTGTCATTCACTGACGATACCGCTTACTGCGGAATCTCGCCTTCCAGCCCTTCGACATAGAAGTTCAAACCTGCCAGCGTGCCGTCATCGGCCACTTCACCTTCGGCCAACCAATCGCTACCGTCTTGCTTCTTAATCGGACCTGTGAAGGGGTGATAGCTGCCGTCCGCGATTGCCGAAATCATCGTCAGAGCTTCTTCTTTGGTTTCAGCCGGAACAACTTCGGAAATTTCGCCGATACCGACCATACCTTCGCTGATTCCATCCCAAGTATCGATGCTTTCCCAGTTTCCATCCATCACCGCTTGGGTTCTGGCGATATAGTAAGGTGCCCAATTGTCGATAATCGAGCTGACGCGGGGATGTGGAGCGTATTCAGCCATATCCGCAGCCTGACCAAACCCAATCACATTGCCGGCGTCTTTCATAGCGGCCAACGGTGCAGTTGAGTCCGTATGCTGCAAAATAACGTCCGCGCCTTGTTCGATCAGAACTTTGGCGGCATCCGCCTCTTTCGAGGGGTCTAGCCACGTGTAAATCCAAATGACCTTGAACTCGACGTCTGGGTTTACCTTCTTGGCGTGGATGTAAGCAGAATTGATGCCGCGTATCACTTCGGGGATCGGGTAGGAGCCGATGTATCCCACAATGTTTGACTCCGTCATATTGCCTGCAATGTGGCCTTGTACTGCACGGCCTTCGTAGAAACGTGCAGAATAGGTCGAGACGTTGTCTGCCCTCTTGTAACCGGTGGCATGTTCGAATTTCACATTCGGGAACTTCTTGGCCACGTTAATTGTCGGGTCCATAAATCCAAATGACGTCGAAAAGATCAGGTCTGCACCTTCCAACGCCATCTGGGTCATCGCACGCTCGGCGTCTGGCCCCTCGGCGACATTTTCCTGGTAAACAAGCTCGACGTTATCGCCAAAATGCTTCTGCATTTCCTTGGCTGAGTGATGGTGGTGCTCGTTCCAGCCCCCGTCGTTGATTGAGCCGACATAGATAAAGCCGACCTTGGTTTTCTCTTGGGCAATGGCGCTCGAAGCCAGCCCTAGCGCCAAGGCGGCGCTTGTCAGAAGTGTTTTAATTTTCATGTGGTTACTCCCCAAGTTGGTAGATTTGGCCTCGTCTAATGCGAAGCATGGAAAATTCGGCCCAGTGAGGCAGGTGCGCTGCTCTTGTCGGCCGAAAGGATCACAAGCACAAGGATCGTGATGAGATAAGGCGACATTGCCAGATACTCGACGGGAATGGCAACGCCTGCCGCCTGTAAATTCAGTTGCAAGACAGTGATGCCGCCGAACAAATAGGCACCCAACAGAACGCGCCACGGTTTCCAACTGGCAAACACCACCAGTGCCAGGGCAATCCAGCCAACGCCAGCCGTCATTCCATCGGTCCATTGGGGCACGCGGATCAGACTGATATAGGCGCCACCTAGCCCGGCACAGGCCCCACCGAACAGGATCGCCAGAATGCGAATTCTGATGACCTTGTAACCCAGTGCGTGCGCCGCGTCGTGATTTTCGCCGACTGCGCGCAAGACCAATCCGGCACGCGTAAATTTTAGAACGTACCAGACCCCTGCAGTCAGAGCGATACCGACATATAGGATCAGATCATGCTGAAAAAAGATTGGACCGATTACCGGTATATCGCTGACCACAGGGATATGCAGATCTGCCACGTCGGGTGGTGTTATCCCAACATACCCTTGTCCCATAAGTGCACTGAACCCAAGGCCAAATAGGGTTAGCGCAAGACCACTGGCAACCTGATTAGCCAGTGCGACTTGCGTCAATAGTACAAAAAGCAATGACAACAGTGCACCTCCAACGGCTGCTGCGACGAAGCCCAGCCAGGGTGAACCGGTCTCGACCGAGATTGCAAAGCCGCTGATCGCGCCGACGATCATCATGCCTTCAACGCCAAGGTTCAGAACGCCTGCCTTTTCGACGACCAGTTCACCGATTGCGGCCAACAGCAGAGGCGTTGCGGCTACCATTAGCGAGGCAATCAGAAGTACGGGATTGATTTCACCTAGGTCCATGGTTCACGCCACCTCGCTACGGGCCGCACGGATGCGGTAGTTGGTCAGAAGATCGAAGGCCAGAAGGAAGAACAGAAGCATCCCCTGGAACACCTGAATGGCAGCGGCAGGCAGGCCCATCTGGGATTGCGCGATTTCGCCGCCGATATAGGTCAGCGCCATCAGGCCACCAGCCAGCAGGATACCCACCGGATGCAGGCGGCCCAGAAAGGCAACGATGATCGCGGTAAAGCCGTAGCCCACGTTGAAGTCGATGCTGACGACACCGGCAGGGCCCGAAATCTCGAACATGCCGGCCAGTCCGGCCAGTGCCCCGGCCAGGCCCAGACAGAACAGGATCAGCCGGGCCGGGTTCACGCCTGCGAACTTCGCCGCGCGCGGGGCTTCACCGGTCAGGCGGATGTGAAAGCCCAGCATGTGGCGGTTCAGCAGGACATAGGCGAAGATCACCGCGATCAGGGCGGTGACGACACCCCAATGCATGCCCGATCCGGCAATCAGTTCGGCGTTGTGTGCGCTTTCATAGGACTGCAGGTTTCGCGAGCCGGGAAAGCCGAACCCTTCGGGGTTCTTCAACAGGCCCAGCGAGACCGAGGCCAGCATCTGTTCGGCCACATAGACCAGCATCAGTGAGACGAGAATTTCATTGGTGCCAAATCGTACCTTCAGAAAAGCCGGGATCATCGCCCACAGCCAGCCGCCGAACGCGCCTGCAATCACCATGATCGGAAAGACGTACCAAGCATCCAGCGGATAGAAGGCCAGACCCGCCCCTGCGCCGAAGATGGCCCCCATGATGTATTGGCCCTCGGCGCCGATGTTCCAGATGCCCGCGCGAAACCCTAGCGACAAGCCAATGGCGATCAGCACCAACGGGGCACCTTTCACCAGCAATTGGGGTCGATAGTAAAACGAGAATTCGCCAAACAGCGGCTCCCAGAAAATGGTGCCGATGGCCTGCACCGGGTTCTTGCCCAATATGGCAAAGAGCAGACCGCCAAAGATCATGGTGGCCAGCACCGCCACCAACGGCGTTGCGTAGGACCACGCCTTTGACGGCTGAGGTCGTTTCTCCAACACTATCATCTGCACATCCCCCCAAAGTCTTCATCTTTTTGTAAATACTCTCGCCGAAGGCGGCATGCCGGCTCACACATGCGCCACCTCCATCCCGTGCGCGCCGCCCATCATCAGGCCGATCTCATCTACAGTCAGGCCAGTTGTGGTGCGCGGTGCGCTGAGCCGTCCTTCGTTGAGGGCGGCGAAGCTGTCCGAGATTTCCATCAATTCGTCCAGGTCCTGGCTGATGCAGATGACCGCAGTCCCTTTGGCGGCCAGATCCAGAATGGCCTGACGGATCGAGGCCGCAGCAGCCGCATCAACTCCCCATGTCGGCTGGTTAACCACCAGCACATCCGGGTTCTGCAAGACCTCGCGTCCGATCACGAATTTCTGCAGATTGCCGCCCGACAATGATCGCGCCGCGTTTTCAGGTCCCGGCGTGCGCACGTCGAAGGCTTCGATGATCTTTTCCGCAAAGCCTTTGGTTTCGTTCCATTTCAGGAACCCGTTGCTTTCCAGTCCCTCGCGGACCGATCCGGTCAGCAGGGCGTTTTCGGTCAGGCTCATATCCGGGGCCGCCGCATGGCCCAGCCGTTCTTCGGGGGCGGTCAGCACGCCCAGCTTGCGGCGGGCGGTCGGCCCCAGTTTGCCAATTGGCTGGCCGTTGAATTTGATCGCATCGGCTGGTGTCGGGATTTCACCGGACAAAACGCCCAGCAATTCATCCTGCCCGTTCCCGGCGACGCCGCCGATGCCCAGCACTTCACCCTTACGTACCGCCATGTGAACATTGCGCAGCGCAGTACCGAATTCTGACGGCGACGGCACGGACAACCCACTGACATCCAGCGCGACCTCGCCGAATTCACGGCCTGCGCGTTCCGGCGTTTGCAGGGTTGATCCCACCATCATCTCGGCCATATCGCGGGCTGAGGTTTCGGAAGGGACGCACTCGCCCACATTCTTGCCCAGCCGCAGGATCGTGGCGTGGTCGCACAAGGTGCGAATCTCTTCCAGCTTGTGAGAGATATAAAGGATCGAGGTGCCTTCAGAGCGCAGCTTGTTCAGCGTCTCGAACAGGATTTCGACCTCTTGCGGTGTCAGAACCGAGGTCGGTTCGTCCATGATAAGCAGTTTGGGGTCCTGCAGCAGGCAGCGAATGATTTCGACCCGCTGACGTTCACCCGCGGAAAGGTCACCGACCGTGCGGTAAGGGTCCAGCGGCAGACCGTAGGTCTCGGATACTTCCCGAATGCGCGAGGCCAGATCGCCCATGGGCGGCGGGTTTTCCATGCCTAGGGCGATATTCTCGGCCACGTTCAGCGCGTCGAACAGCGAAAAATGCTGGAACACCATCGCGATCCCGTCAGCCCGCGCCGCGCGAGGTTCGGCAGGTGCAAAAGGTTGGCCGCGCAACAGCATGGTGCCGCTGTCCGGCTTCACCAACCCGTAGATCATTTTGACGAGCGTGGATTTACCTGCACCGTTTTCGCCCAGTAGAGCGTGAACTTCGCCTTCTCCGATGTCAAAGGACACTTGATCATTGGCCACGACGCCAGGATAGGCTTTGGTCAGCCCTTGCAGGCTCAGTAAAGGAGTGGTCACGCGCTCAGGTCCTTCTTCAATGTGTTCTGCCGGGCGGGGCGCAGGATTTGCGCCGCGACACCAACTGCGATCATGTGCGGGTGCTTGCCCAAAGCCGGATCGCCAATCGGACAGGTGATCCGGCTGATCCGTTCGGGCGTATGCCCCAGGGCAGCCAGCCGCGACCGGAATCGCGCCCATTTCGTAGCCGAACCGATCAACCCCGCAAAGTGGAAATCGTGCGAAAGCAGTCGGTTGCACAGTTCCAGGTCTAGATTGTGCGAATATGTCAGTACCAAGTGTTCAGCATCGCGGGGCGCATGGCGAACCAGTTCGGCCGGTTTGGTGGCTGGTACGACGGTCACGCCATTCGGTACTACGCCGGGAAATCGGTCCGGCCCGGTATCGACCCAGGTAATGGCCAGATCGGGCAGCGGTGACAGAACATCGACCAGAGCCCGGCCCACATGGCCCGCACCCCAGATCCACAGATTCCGCGCCGGTTTATGCACCGGTTCGACCATCCAGCCGTCAATTAGCTGAGGTTCGGGCGCTATGCCCTGTCCACGGGCCGCCGCCAGCAGGCGCTTGACGGAAAACGGCATCTCGCCGCCCGAAGCCGCGCGCGCGATGACGGTGTCGCCCAGCGCGTTCACGGTTTCCGCATCATAGACCTCGCTCAACAAGGTCACCGCGCCGCCGCAGCATTGGCCCATGTCGGGGCCAAGCGCGTGTTGCGTCAGACGGGACGGAGCGGTCTGAGACCGTGCTGCCTCGGTCGCCTGAAACTCCAGCGTGCCGCCACCGATGGTGCCCGACTGCCCGTCCTCCCAAACAAGCATTGCTGCACCGACCTCGCGGGGTGACGACCCTTTGATGCCGGCGATAACGACCCGGACCACAGTGCCGTGGGAATTGACCGCCTCCCTCAAAGCCTCCCGATCAAATCCCATCAGGTTCCTCCCTTCACCCTTTGAACGCCGCGCCAGACTTCTTCTGCCGTAGCCGGGGCATCCAATGCTGGATAGCTGTCGCCGCAGGCCGCCACCGCATTCGACAGCGCCAGCCAGGCCGAGATACCCAGCATAAAAGGCGGCTCCCCTACCGCTTTCGAGCGATAGATGGTGTCTTCGCGGTTTTCGCCGGTCCAAAGCGCGACGTTGAAGATGTCGGGCCGGTCGGAACAGGCCGGGATCTTGTAGGTCGAGGGCGCATGCGTGCGCAGGTTGCCCTTGCCGTCCCAGACCAGCTCTTCCGTGGTCAGCCAGCCTGCGCCCTGAACATAGGCGCCTTCGACCTGTCCGATATCCAGCGCCGGGTTCAGCGATGCGCCTGCGTCATGCAGGATATCGGTGCGCAGGATGCGGTTCTCACCGGTCAGCGTATCTACAGCGACCTCGGTGATCGCCGCACCATAGGCGAAATAGTAGAACGGACGCCCCCGGCCCTTGATCCGGTCCCATTCGATCTTGGGGGTTTTGTAGAACCCTGTCGCCGACAGGCTGACGCGGCCCTGATAGACCATCGCGGCGGCCTGCGCGAATGTATAGCGCTCCTCGCCGACCGAAACATGACCGTCCGAGAACGTCACTGTCGACGGATCGGCCTGATGCCGTTCGGCCAGATAATCGGCCATCCGGTCGCGGATCGTGTCGCAGGCGGCTTTCACCGCCATGCCGTTCAGGTCACTGCCCGAAGATGCCGCCGTGGCTGAAGTGTTTGGCACCTTGGCCGTGTCGGTGGCAGTGATCTTCACCATTTCCAGTGGGATGCCAAAGCGTGAGGCGGCGACCTGCGCCACCTTCTGAAACAGACCCTGACCCATCTCGGTGCCGCCGTGGTTCAGGTGGACCGAGCCGTCCTGATACACATGCACCAGCGCGCCGGCCTGATTGAGGTGGGTCAACGTGAATGAGATGCCAAACTTGACCGGAGAGAAGGCGATGCCTTTCTTGATCACGCTGTTCTCTGCATTCCATTTCCCGATGGCGGCCTTGCGCGCGGTATAGTCGCTAGATTTCAACAGTGCCTCGGTCATGCCATGCAGTTCGAAATCGCTGACTTCCATCCCGTAGGGCGTGGTGTTGCCACCTGCGGGCAGAGGGCGCACGGGTGCGTCGCCCATCTCGACCGCGCCACGGCTGGTCAGGTCTTCATGCGGATCGGGGTGGCCCAGAGGCTTTTCCGTAGGCACAGGGTCTGCAACCGCATGAGCCGGTTCGTAATAGTTCCGGTGGCGCAGCTCGACCGGGTCCATCCCCAGCTCATACGCGGCGTGGTCCATCACCCGTTCGATCCCGACCATTCCCTGCGGGCCGCCAAAGCCGCGATAGGCGGTGGCGGATTGGGTGTTGGTCTTCAACCGGTGGCTTTCGATCCGCGCATTGGGCAGCAGATAGGCGTTGTCCGAATGCAGCATCGCGCGGTCGGCAACGGGCAGGGACAGATCCTGCGCCCAGCCACAGATGGCATGGTGCAGGAAGGACACGCCCTGAATGTGTCCGTTCTCGTCGAACCCGGCCTTGTAGGAGATGCGGAAGGCATGGCGCTTGCCGGTGATGATCATGTCATCGTCGCGGTCATAGCGCATCTTGCAGGCCTTGCCCGTTGCACGTGCTGCGACAGCGCAGGATACGGCCAGAGCGTTGCCCTGACTTTCCTTGCCGCCAAAACCTCCGCCCATACGGCGGGTTTCAACACGGACGGCGTGCATCGGAACGCCCAAGGCGTCCGCCACCTTGTGCTGAATCTCGGTCGGGTGCTGGGTCGAGCTGTGCACCAGCATGTCCGCGCCTTCATTCGGCACCGCCAGCGCGGCCTGACCTTCCAGATAGAAATGCTCCTGCCCGCCAAGCTCGAAACCGCCTTCGATTACGTGAGCGGACTGCGCAATAGCTGCCTCAGCATCGCCTTTTGCATAGATACGCGGGCCGTCCTCGAACCGGCTGTCGGCGGCCAGCGCCTCTTCAACAGTCAGGATCGGCGTCTCTTCGGCATAATCGATCCTGCCCAGACGGGCAGCTTTGCGCGCCGCCAGATGGCTGGTGGCAATCACCAGAAACACCGGCTGGCCGATATAGTGAATCTTTCCGTCCGACAGCAGCGGCTCATCATGGATCGACGGCGAGACATCATTGGCGAAGGGCAGGTCTTCGGCGGTCATCACCATGACAACGCCTTTGGCGGATTTCACCGCAGACAGGTCCATCGCCGCGATCTTGCCCTTGGCAATCGCGCTGAGACCGAAGGCCAAGTGCAGTGATCCCTTGGGCGTCGGGATGTCGTCGACATACCGGGCAGTCCCCGAAACATGCAGAGGGGCCGCGTCATGGGGCAGGGGCTTGGTCACGCTCATGCCGACACCTGCAAAACGTTGGTCAGTTCGCCCTGATCCTCTAGGAAGTACCTCTCAAGCATCGCCTTGGCGGTTTCCAACCGGTAAGCGGCAGAGGCGCGCATATCCGTCATCGGGGTAAAATCAGCGGTAAAGGCTGGCAGTGCGGATTGAACAGTCGCGCGCGCCCATGGCTTGCCGGTCAGAGCGGCCTCGACATTCGCAGCCCGTTTCGGAATACCGGCCATGCCGCCGAATGCGATGCGGGCCTCAGCGACAGTGCCGTCTGAGACGGTGATGTTGAAACATCCGCACACGGCCGAGATATCCTGATCGAACCGTTTGCTGAGCTTGTAGACCTTCAGCCGATCCTCCTGACGGGTAAAGCCGACTGCCTCGACGAATTCGCCGGGTGCGCGGTCCTGTTTGCCATAGTCGAGGAAGAACTTCTCCAACGGGATAGACCGGCGCGCATCGCCTTTGCGCAGATGCAGCGTCGCGCCCAGAGCGATCAGAGCAGGCGGGTTGTCCCCGATGGGCGAGCCATTGGCGATATTGCCGCCGACGGTCGCCGCATGACGCACCTGAACGCTGGCATAGCGGCGGATCATCTCGGCGTAAGAAGGGTGCAGATCGGCCAACGCCTCGCCCATTCGGTTCATGTCGACCATGGCGCCGAAACGGATTTCATCGTCAGTGATCGTGATGCCCTTCAGATCGTCGCAACGATTCAGGAAGATCACCGGGTCCAGATCGCGCAATTGCTTTGTGACCCAAAGCCCGACATCGGTGGCACCAGCGACCAGAGTGGCGTCGGGGTTTTCGGCATAGACGGCCGCCAACTCGTCGGACGAGCCGGGCAACATAGGCGACGCGGTGGATGCGGCGGCTGGCTTGTCCTTGACCCAGACCGGAACAGGCACGTCTTCTACAGCCTCGGCGGCGCGGATGATCGGAGCGTACCCGGTACACCGGCACAGATTGCCCGCAAGCTGCGTATCGTGATCCTTCGCGCCATTGGCGTGGCTGGCGACCATCGACATCACGAAACCGGGGGTGCAGAAGCCGCATTGCGAGCCGTGCAGGTCTACCATTGCCTGCTGAATCGGGTGCGCTTCGCCATTCGGACCAGCCGCGCCCTCAACGGTGCGGACCGCCTTGCCGTGCAATTGCGGCAGGAACAGGATGCAGGAATTCAGCGCCTTGTGGCCGCCTTCATCCGTGACCATGACGGTGCAGGCGCCGCAATCGCCTTCGTTGCAGCCTTCCTTGGTGCCGGTCAGGCCGCGATCCTCGCGCAGCCAGTCCAGCAGAGTTGCTGTCGGATCGACATCCGCCAGTTCCACTGTCTCTCCGTTCAGAAGAAACGTGATGTTCATTCGAGAAACCCGTCGCCTTACCCGGTTGCGCCCTTCGGTGCCCTCCTTCGATGCGACGTAGAAAGAGTGGCGGGCGAATAGCTTGCCGTCAGATGTTAGAAAGTGCATAGGTTGTCTGGCAAGAAAAACTGCCTATTTGATACACCAATGGGTGCCAATGGTGTTTGATTGAGATATCCGTTTAACGGCCAATAAGTTGAAATTAAAAGGCTTTTGTCTCTTGGCTCGGTCTGATGTCCGAAGCACCTTCCAAAAAATCCGAATAATCAATCCTTATCTTTTTGGCATTTGACGGCCAAGGTTCCTGCTTTTGAACCATGCCCGACTGAGATAGCGTAGCGGTCATGAGCAGTACTCCTCGATTCATTCATCTCCGCGTTCACACCGAATATTCCTTGCTGGAAGGCGCCGTGCGGCTGAAAAAGCTGCCCGGTCTGTGTGAGAAGATGGAGATGCCCGCTGTCGCTGTTACCGACACCAATTCGATGTTCTCGGCCTTGGAGTTTTCCGTTACCGCCAGCAGCTCAGGAGTGCAGCCGATCATGGGCTGTCAGGTCGATCTGACCTATGTGCAGGCACAGCCGGGGGAAAAGCCCAAAGCGCCCGCGCCTTTGGTTCTGCTGGCACAGTCCGAGGTTGGGTACGAGAACCTGATGAAGCTCAGCTCGTGCCTGTACGTGGACAAGGGCGGGCAGTTGCCGCAGATCACGTTGGAGGAACTGGCGGAACGATCGGACGGTTTGATTTGCCTGTCCGGCGGACCGGACGGGCCAGTGGGCCGCCTGTTACAGCAGGGGCAGCGCCCGGCAGCCGAGGCTTTGGTGGATCGGCTGGCTTCGATGTTCCCGGACCGCTTGTATATCGAACTACAGCGCCATCCCGGCGAAGACGGCCAGCCCGAGGCTGAACGCCTGACCGAGCGCGGCCATGTCGAGATGGCCTATGCCAAGAACCTGCCGCTGGTCGCCACCAACGATGTTTATTTCCCGACCTCGGATATGTATGAGGCGCATGACGCGCTGATCTGTATTGCCGAGGGCGCTTATGTCGACCAGCAGGACGGTCGCCGACGCCTGACCGCGCAGCACTACTTCAAGTCGCAGCAGGAAATGGTGACCCTGTTCGCTGACCTACCCGAAGCCATTGAGAACACGGTCGAGATCGCCAGACGCTGCGCCTTCATGGCCTATCGCCGCGATCCGATCCTGCCGAAATTCGCAGATGACGAAGTCGCCGAACTGCGCCGCATCGCCAACGAGGGCCTACAGAAACGTCTTGCTGTAATCCCGCACGCGGTGACGACCGAGGAATACCAGGAGCGGCTGGACTTCGAGCTGGGCATCATCGAAGGCATGGGGTTCCCCGGCTACTTCCTGATCGTTGCCGACTTTATCCAATGGGCCAAGGATCACGACATTCCGGTGGGGCCGGGGCGGGGCTCGGGCGCGGGCTCGCTGGTGGCCTATGCGCTGACGATTACTGACCTTGACCCTCTGCGCTACTCGTTGCTGTTCGAACGCTTCCTGAACCCCGAGCGGGTCTCGATGCCCGACTTCGATATCGACTTCTGCATGGATCGCCGTGAAGAGGTGATCCGCTACGTGCAAGAGAAATACGGGCGCGACAAGGTAGGGCAGATCATCACTTTCGGTGCGTTGCTGTCGAAGGCCGCTGTTCGTGACATCGGTCGGGTTCTGCAGATGCCTTACGGTCAGGTTGACCGCCTTTCCAAGATGATCCCGGTTGAGGGTGTGAAACCCGTCTCCATCGAAAAGGCACTGAAAGACGAACCCCGCTTGCGCGAAGAGGCCCGCAACGAAGAGGTGGTGGAGCGCCTGCTCACCTACGGTCAGCAGGTCGAAGGGTTGTTGCGCAACGCCTCGACCCACGCGGCGGGTGTGGTGATTGGCGATCGACCTCTGGACGCACTGGTGCCGATTTATCAGGACCCGCGTTCGGATATGCCGGCGACCCAGTTCAACATGAAATGGGTGGAACAGGCGGGGTTGGTCAAATTCGACTTTCTGGGCCTGAAAACCCTGACCGTGATCCAGAACGCGATGGATCTGATCTTCAAGTCCGGACGTGATCTTCACATCGCACCCGATGGCACTGAGCTTTATGAACCCGCCGAGGGTGCGGTGAACGAGATCAATGCCATCCCGTTGGATGATGAGGCAACGTACAAGCTCTATTCGGCGGCCAAGACGGTAGCGGTGTTCCAGGTTGAAAGCTCGGGCATGATGGATGCGCTCAAGCGGATGAAGCCGGACTGCATCGAGGATATCATCGCCCTCGTCGCGCTCTATCGTCCCGGCCCGATGGAGAACATTCCCAAGTTCTGCGAGGTCAAGAACAAACTCAGCGAACGGGACACCCTGCACCCGTCCATCGACCATATCCTGGACGAGACCCAGGGCATCATCGTCTATCAGGAACAGGTAATGCAGATCGCGCAGGAAATGGCGGGCTACAGCCTGGGCGGTGCAGACTTGCTGCGCCGCGCGATGGGTAAGAAGATTCAAGAGGCGATGGACGCCGAGCGGCCCAAATTCCTAAAAGGGGCTGCCGAGAACGACGTGGACGAGGCCAAGGCGACCGAGGTCTGGAACCTACTGGACAAATTCGCCAACTACGGCTTCAACAAATCCCACGCGGCGGCCTATGCGGTTGTCAGCTATCAGACCGGCTGGCTGAAAGCGAACCACCCGGTTGAGTTCATGGCTGGTGTCATGAACTGCGATATCCATCTGACCGACAAGCTGGCGGTTTACTTCGAAGAGGTTCGCAAGGGGCTGGAACTGCCCTATGTGCCGCCTTGCGTGAATCGCTCTTTGGCGACATTCGATGTGGTCGAAGGCCATTTGGTGTACGCGCTAGGCGCTCTCAAGAACGTCGGTGTTGAGGCGATGAACCTTTTGGTCGAGGGGCGCGCAGAAAAACCGTTCGTGAACCTGTTCGATTTTGCCCGGCGCGTTGATCTGAAAAAGGTTGGCAAGCGTCCGCTGGAGATGCTGGCCCGGGCCGGGGCGTTTGACCAACTCGACAAGAACCGCCGTCGTGTTTTCGAAAGCCTCGATCCGCTGGTGCAATACTCGGCGGCGATCCACGATCAGAAGAACTCCAATCAGGTCTCGTTGTTCGGCGAAGCGGGTGACGACTTGCCGGAACCACGTCTTTCGCCGACCCCGGACTGGCTGCCTGCTGAACGTTTGAGTGAGGAGTTCAAGGCGATTGGCTTCTACCTTTCAGGCCATCCGCTGGACGATTACATGCCCGCGCTGAAACGTAAAAAGGTGATGACCCTAGATGAGGTAACGGAAAAGGCGCGTTCGGGTCCGTTCTTTGCTGAGATGGCGGGCGTCGTGGCGGGGCGGCAGGAACGGAAATCAGCACGGGGCAATCGCTTTGCGTTTGCCCAACTTTCCGACCCGTCAGGCGCGTATGAGGTCACGTTGTTTTCGGAAGTACTAGAAAAATCACGTGAGTTCCTAGAGTCCGGCGCGCAGGTGGTTCTGACCGCAAAGGCCGAAATGGAGACAGATCAACTCAAGCTGCTATGCAGTTCGGTCCGGCCCGCCGATACAGTCGTGGCCGAGGCCGGGGCAACCGGTCTGCGCATCTTTGTCGACGAAGCGCAGGCATTGCCGACGGTCGCCAAGGTCCTTGAGGATGCCGCAGTCGCCGCCAAAGGGGCCGCCCGGGGGCCGATCCAACTGCTGTTGTTGGACCCGAGCCTGCCGGGAGATGTGGAAATGGATCTGGGGCGTGAGTTTCCGATCAACCCGCAGATCAAGGGCGCGATCAAATCCCTGGAGGGCATCCTGTCCGTCGAAGAGATTTGAGCCCTTTGTTGCCAGACGTTTGGCACCCCGCTAGGCTGACCGCATAGAGATGTTCTTGGTCATGCCACGGGAGGGCGTTGATATGGCGATTTCAGGTCTCGATTTAAGAAAAATAGTATTTGGCGCGACTGCGTCGCTGGCTTTGGTATCGGCGTCTGTCGCGTTGGCGGACGACAAGAAGAAAGAAAGAGCGATCAAAGGTGCCGTGATCGGAGCCGGTGTCGGTGCCTTGGTTGGTGACGGCAAAGGCGCCGCTGCTGGTGCGGTCGCTGGTGCGCTGATCGGCGCAAATACTAAGTGAGCGGGGGAGGTCGCAAGATGCGTTTCAATGCGTTGAAAGGAATCGCTCTGGCCGCGACGGTCATGGCACCCGGATTGGCCCAGGCCGATGAGGAAGCCGAACAGATGATGCAACAGGCGCTGCCGTTGATGTATCACACATGCACGTCGGTTATCGAAGAGGCCGATGGGAATGACGAATACATTCTGGACGTGGTCGGCAAGATGACCGCCTTGTCGCTTTACAACCGTCAGGTCGATATCGAAGCTCATGCCAGTTCCGACGAGGACAAAGCCGCTCTGCGCGAGACTTTTCTGGCTGCGCTGAAAGAAGGTTGTTCCGGGGACGAAAACGCTTTGTTGGGTGGCGTCGTGGACAATGCGGTGAAATCGACGCTGGGGTTGTAATGTCTCAGTAATGCGGCGGGCGTTCGTCGCCGAACACAACCCCGCCGGACCCTTCCTGCGCCCGTTCGGCCTCGCGCTGCAACAGCATCTCAACCCGGCGGGTCAGGCGGTCGATCTCGCCCTGCTGGCGGGTGACGACCGTGTTCAGTTCTTCGACCGTGCGGGTCAGATGGGCGATCTGTTCTTCCAGATGCTGCATTGGGATCTCCTTACAGGCCGGTCATAGCGGCGCTTTGACCGTATGACCAGCGAAAGCGCGCCTTGCCCCGATGCAGGCCATGGGATAGACCGCGCGCGGAACACTATTCGCCCAAGGACGCCCCACATGGCCAAGCCCAAGAAACAGCCCCGCCCCAAGGCCGTAACGCCGAAAGGGTTCCGTGACTATTTCGGCGAGGAAGTCACGCAGCGCACCGAGATGCTGCGGACGATTGCAGGCGTGTATCATCGGTACGGGTTCGATGCCTTGGAGAGCAGCGCGGTCGAGACTGTCGAGGCGCTGGGCAAGTTTCTGCCCGACGTGGACCGCCCGAACGAAGGCGTCTTTGCGTGGCAGGAATTCGACGAAGGCGGCAATGGCGATTGGATGGCTCTGCGCTATGACCTGACCGCGCCTTTGGCCCGCGTCTACGCGCAGCACCGCAACGATCTGCCGACGCCTTATCGTCGTTATGCGATGGGGCCGGTCTGGCGCAACGAAAAGCCGGGGCCGGGGCGGTATCGGCAGTTCTATCAGTGCGATGCGGATACGGTTGGCACAGCTTCGATGGCCGCCGATGCCGAGATCTGTGCGATGCTGTCGGATACGCTGGAAACCGTGGGCATTCCGCGCGGCGACTATCTGGTCCGGGTCAACAACCGGAAGGTTCTGAACGGCGTGCTCGAGGCGATGGGTCTGGGCGAAGACGCCGCCGCCCGCGACAACGTCCTGCGCACCATCGACAAGTTCGACAAGGTGGGTGAGGCCGGTGTGCGTGAGCTTCTGACCAAGGGCCGCCTGGATGCCTCAGGCGCGTTCATTGATGGCGTAGGCCTGAGCGAGGATCAGGCCGAGCCGGTGATCGCGTTCCTGACCTCGAAAGCTGCGGATACCGCCGGAACGCTGGCGAACCTGCGCGCCGCCGTGGGTGACAGCAAGATCGGTGCGGACGGGATTGCCGAGCTGGAACAGATTGACGCGCTGCTGGATGCGGGCGGCTATGGCGCGGATCGGATCGAGATTGACCCCTCGGTCGTGCGCGGTCTGGGCTACTACACTGGGCCGGTTTATGAGGCCGAACTGACCTTTGAGATTTTCGACGAGAAAGGCCGCAAGCGGCAGTTCGGATCGGTCTCGGGTGGTGGGCGTTATGACGATCTGGTCAAGCGCTTCACCGGGCAAGAGGTTCCCGCGACTGGCATCTCCATCGGTGTTGATCGTTTGCTGGCCGCGCTGCGCGAAAAGGGCCGGATCGCCGCGCAGGCGACAGGCCCCGTAGTTGTCACAGTGATGGACCGCGACCGTATGGCCGACTATCAGGCGATGGTGGCTGAGCTGCGCAATGCCGGTATCCGGGCTGAGGTCTACTTGGGCAACCCCAAGAACTTTGGCAATCAGCTGAAATATGCGGACAAGCGGAACTCTCCGATTGCGGTGATCGAAGGCGGTGACGAAAAGGCCAACGGCATTGTCCAGATCAAGGATCTGATCCTGGGTGCGAAGATTGCCGAAAGCGCCACGCTGGAGGAATGGAAAGAACGCCCCAGCCAGTTCGAAGTGTCGCGTGGCGATCTGGTCGACAAGGTGCGCGAAATTCTGGACAATCAGGACTGAGCTATGCCCAATCGTTCCCAGATACAGGCCCGCGCCGCGATGATGCGGGTGCGTTTTGAGGCCGCGGGCGCTCAGATCGTCGATACGCCTCTGCTGCAACCGGCAGAAACGTTGCTGGACCTTTACGGCGAGGATATCCGCGCGCGCGCTTACGTGACCTCGGACGCGCTGAGGGGTGAGCAGATGCTGCGCCCGGATTTCACGTTGCCCGTTGTGCAGATGCATATGACCGAAGGGGCCGAACCTGCGCGCTATACCTATTCCGGTGAGGTATTCCGGCGACAGGAGCACGACCCCGATCGGTCCAACGAATACATTCAGGTCGGCTATGAGGTTTTTGACCGTGACGACCCATCGGGTGCTGATGCCGAGGTTTTCTCGCTGTTTGCGTTGCAACTGCGGGGATTGTCGCTGCGTGCGGCAACCGGGGATATCGGCATCCTGACGGCGGCCGTTCGAGGTCTGCGCACGACCGACCGCCGCAAGGCCGCGTTGATGCGGCATCTATGGCGTCCGCGCCGGTTCCGGGTTCTGCTGGATCGTTTCGCCGGGCGAAAGCCCGGTCCGGAGGGGCGAGACACCCTGTTGGACGTGGAAAACCCGCTTAACAACGACATCCCAATGATCGGCAAGCGCCGCGCCTCCGAGATTGAGGCGCGGATCGAAGCCTTGCGCGAAGATCGCGATACACCACCGATCTCCGATAATGAACTGGCCGGGCTGGAAACGCTGCTGAACGTGCGCGAGACTATGCCGTTTGCGTTGGAACAACTGCGCGATGTGGCAGTGGACCTGCCGCAGATCACACCGGCGCTGGACCGGCTCGAAGCGCGCATCGCGGCGTTGCAGGCTCGTGGCGTCGATGTCGAGCGGCTGGATTTCGAGGCTGCCTATGGGCGCACCTCGATGGAGTATTACGACGGGTTCGTCTTTGGGTTTTATGCCGAAGGCCGCCCGGACCTGCCACCCATTGCCACCGGAGGGCGCTATGACGCACTGACGCGGCAGTTGGGCAACGGTGCAGAAATCCCGGCTGTTGGGGGCGTCATCCGCCCCGACCTGATGCTGGAAGTCGAGGAGGACGCGCAATGAGCCTGAAACTGGGCGTGCCCTCGAAGGGCCGGTTGATGGAGAAGACCTTCTCGTGGTTTGAAAAGCGCGGCATCACCCTGTCGCGCAGCGGGTCGGATCGGGAGTACGCGGGCAAGGTCGAGGGGATCGACGGTGTCCGATTGATCCTGCTGTCGGCGGGGGAAATCCCGCGGGAACTGGCAGCTGGCCGTATCCATCTGGGCGTCACCGGTATCGATCTGGTGCAGGAAAAACTGCCGCGATGGGAGCAGCAGGTGGAAGAGGTGTCGCAACTGGGCTTTGGCAAGGCGGACCTGATCATCGCCACCCCCGCCTGCTGGGTGGATGTAGACACGTTGGACGATCTGGATGCCGCTGCGGCCGCGTTCCGCAAAACTCACGGTCACCGGCTGCGGATCGCCACCAAGTACCACCGTCTGGTTCGCGAGTTCCTGACCGACGCGGGTGTCGCCGACTATACGTTGGTCGACAGTCAGGGCGCGACTGAAGGTACGGTGAAGAACGAGACCGCCGAAGCGATTGCCGATATCACCTCAACCGGCGAGACCCTGCGGGCCAACCATCTGAAAATCCTGTCGGACGGGCTGATCCTGCAATCGCAGGCGACGCTGTGGCGCAGCCGGGTGGCGAAATGCGATGCCGGGGAAAAGGCTGTTCTGACCGACTTGCTGGATCGCCTGCGTTAAAGCACGCCGATTTCTGCCAGTGCGCGGTTCAGATCGTCGGGCAATGCGTCGTCCTGCGCGCGGGTTTTGGGCAGGTCGGCGGGCGTATCTTCTGGTTTCAGATAGCGCCAGCCCTGAAACGGGCGTTTCAACGCGGTCTGGGTGCGGTGAACCTCGGGGTCCAGCACGATTGCGCAGCGGCGAATGCCGTCATCTCCGATCACCTCATCCAGCCGCAGGATGCGCTGACGGCATTGGATCGTGCCCTTGATCACCCAATAGATTGATCCGCCGTTCAGAATCTCGACCTCGCGCTTGGGCCACATGCGGGTGACATGGCGCGGACAGCCGTCCTGATAGAGCGGCTTGCGGCTGTCCTGCCACTCCATAAGCGTGTCGACGCTTTCCGATCCGACCGAGAGTTTTATCAGGTTTACGTACTTATCCACAGCTTTCCCACAGAGTCGTCCCGAGGCTCATCTTTATATTGTAGCTCGCTGTACGTTGTCATCAAGGTGTTGTGGTGAAGGTGTGAGTTGGGATAGTCTGGATACCTCTTTCAAGACAGGGAATCACCAATGAGCCGCTTTGCCGCCCCCATTGCCGAGCAGATCTGGGATATGAAATACCGCTTCAAGCAGGCGGATGGTACACCCATCGACCAGACGGTTGAGGATTCGTGGCGCCGCATCGCACGCGATCTGGCAAAGGTCGAAAAGGACCAGGGCCACTGGGAGCAGCAATTTTACGAGGCGCTGGAAGATTTCAAATACCTGCCTGCGGGCCGCATCACAGCCGGTGCTGGCACCGCGCGTCAGGTGACGCTGTTCAACTGTTTCGTCATGGGTACCGTGCCCGATAGTATGGGCGGCATCTTCGACATGCTGAAAGAGGCCGCGCTGACCATGCAGCAGGGTGGGGGGATCGGTTACGATTTCTCAACCATCCGCCCCCGTGGCGCGGATGTGCATGGTGTTGCCGCAGATGCTTCGGGCCCACTGTCGTTCATGGACGTGTGGGATGCGATGTGCCGGACGATCATGTCTGCAGGCTCGCGCCGGGGGGCGATGATGGCGACCATGCGTTGCGATCACCCGGATATCGAACAGTTCATAACCGCGAAGTCCGACCCGGCCCGTTTGCGCATGTTCAACATGTCGGTTCTGGTGACCGATCCCTTCATGGAGGCTGTCAAGGCCGGCGGATCGTGGGAGTTGGTGTTCGGCGACAAGGTCTATCACACCGTTCAGGCCCGCGATCTATGGAACAAGATCATGCAGGCCACCTATGATTACGCCGAGCCGGGCGTGATCTTCATTGACCGGATCAACCAGGCCAACAACCTCAGCTACGCCGAAACCATCGCGGCGACCAACCCCTGTGGCGAGCAGCCTCTGCCGCCCTACGGCGCGTGCCTGCTGGGCTCGATCAACCTCGCCCGGCTGGTGGCGGAACCGTTCGAGGACACGGCGCATCTGGACGAGGACGCGCTGCAGAATCTGGTCTCCACGTCTGTTCGAATGATGGACAACGTGGTGGATGCCTCGAAATTCCCGCTGCCGGAACAAGCTGCCGAAGCGCAGGCCAAGCGCCGTATTGGGCTGGGTGTGACGGGGCTGGCCGATGCGCTGCTGATGTTGGGCCTGCGCTATGGCTCGGACGAGGCGGCGCGCCAGACCGAGCGCTGGTTGCACGCAATCGCCCGCGCCGCATATCTGGCGTCGGTCGACTTGGCGAAGGAAAAGGGGGCGTTCCCCCTGTTCGATGCCGAGAAATATCTGGCCAGCGGCACGATGCAGAAGATGGATGAGGATGTACGCGACGCCATCCGCGAGCATGGCATCCGCAACGCGCTGCTGACTTCGATTGCGCCGACAGGCACCATTTCGCTCTATGCCGGGAACGTATCTTCGGGGATCGAGCCTGTCTTTGCCTATGCCTACACCCGTAAAGTGTTGCAGAAGGATGGATCGCGCACCGAGGAAGAGGTGGTGGACTACGCCGTGCAGATGTGGCGCGACAAGTTCGGCGAAAAGGAGTTGCCCGAATTTTTCGTCAACGCGCAAACATTGTCCCCGTCCGATCACGTCAAGATGCAGGCCGCCGCGCAGAAATGGATCGACAGCTCGATCTCAAAGACGATCAACTGCCCCGAGGATATCAGCTTTGACGCTTTTAAGGACGTCTACATGCAGGCCTGGGATCAGGGATGCAAAGGCTGCACGACCTATCGCCCCAACGACGTGACCGGATCGGTTCTGACTGTATCAGAAAGCGCCGACGCGGCACCGGGTGAAAATCCCGCCGCGCCGCACGAGGTGGACGGTGGCGAGGTTGTTTACATGTCCGAACCGCTGGACCGCCCGCAATCGCTGGAGGGTTCAACCTATAAGCTGAAATGGCCAGACAGCGAGCATGCTATTTACCTGACGATCAATGACATCGTCATCGGAGGCCGTCGTCGCCCGTTCGAAGTGTTTATCAACTCAAAGAACATGGAGCATTACGCGTGGACGCTGGCGCTGACCCGAATGATCTCGGCCGTATTCCGTCGGGGCGGCGACGTGTCTTTCGTGGTAGAGGAATTGAAAGCCGTGTTCGACCCACGTGGCGGGGCCTGGGTCAAGGGCAAGTACATCCCATCCATTCTGGCGGCCATCGGCGGAGTGATCGAACAGCACCTGATCAATATCGGTTTCCTGGAAGGCGAGGGAATGGGTCTGAAGGCCGACCCTCAGGCGCAAGTCGTCAACATGGACGCACCGCGCGGCAAGGCCTGCCCGTCTTGCGGACAATTCGAAATGGTTATGATTGAAGGATGCATGACCTGCCGAAGCTGCGGTCATTCCAAGTGTGATGGTTGAGACCTGATGTAAATTGCTGTGACGCGTCACGCGACATGACCGAAACGTTTCTATAGGTCATTTTGGCTGGTGATATGAGAAAACGGCCTCGGATTTCTTCCGGGGCCGTTCGCAAATTTAACCGCACCGGTGAACAACGATTGCGCTGGGCTGAAGATGTTACTTGGTCTTGGCACAAAGATCGGCCGAGGGTATTCGCTGCCGTTGCGATGAACACAAAGATGTTCTGGCGGCTTTCAACTACTTCAAATCTCAGGACAAGTTGAAAGACATGAAAATCGGCCTGTTCAATCTATGTACCAGTGACAACGCCGCGATGTACGCAATGACGGAAAACCCAGAATATTTGGAAGATGTGAAAGCGTTTGTTTGCGCGCAGCCCGCGTCCATCACTATCTTGTCGAAGGTGTCGTTGGACTCCATGGGGTTGGGCGCGTTCCACGATATTCTGGGCGAAGAGATTGAGAAATTCAGAGGCGTGCCCTTGGACAAAATGACCCCTCATCTTCACACCAAGAACGTCACCATGCCGACCTACATTGTGCAAAACAAGGATGACGTCTGGACGATCCCCGCAGACGTTCAGACCACTTGTGATCTGATCCCGGGCGAAGACGAGAAGCTACACAGGATCAAGGACGGCGATACGCGGCGCTTTATTGGTTGAAATTTCTTCGGTGATCACCCTGAAACTTTGGTCGAATTCTTCGACAAGCACATGCGGTGACGGCAAAGCCCTGAGGGTGCTGTCAAGCGATCCTGCATTTGACCAATCAAATTGGCAGAGGTCACGGAATGACCTCTGCCTAATCTGGTTATCTGCCAAAGAATTCGGCCACAGCGTCCGTCGACGCTTTTACCGCCTCGGGCTTGTAGTAGAAGTCCACATGGGAGAACTCATCAAAGGCCAACTCCTCGTGCTCATTCGTCAACTTCTCCACAAACTGAGTTGAGCAAGGAGCCGTAAATGCCGAACTGCTATAAATAGTGAGAGACGGCTGCACGATCTTGTCTGCATAGGCTTCACCGATGGAAATCAGCGACTGCATGGGCTGATCGCCGATGTGCAGGTTTGTGAAAGTCGCAACCGCAACCGGACCTTTTGCACCATCTCGACCGTAGTAGTCATAGGTCTCGCCAGCCATTGCCGGATAGGCGGCCGCGTCAACGAACTCTTCCCGGGACATTTCGTCGTTCAGTCCGAACGGCGCGACGTAATCCGGCTCACCAGTTTCATACATCTTTTGCGTTGACGTATTCGCGGAAGCGATCAACTGTTTCGCTGCATCACGGTCGGTCCATTGGAATCCATCGGCTGCCATCATGCCGGAGACCATGGCGATCTTCTTGATCCGATGATCGGTCACAGCAGCGGACGCGATAATCGAGCCACCTTGGCATACGCCCAAGCCATAGATCTCATCGACGAACGGAAGCGTGCCCAGGTAAGACACTGCGTCCCATGTGTTTTCGATCAGACGGAACATGTAGCGCGACTGTTTGTGCTCCCTGGGCAGCGCAGGGGAAGAACCCATGCCGAGATAGTCGAAACCGAGGTAGATGAAGCCCCGCGCTGCCATTTCGGGGCCGTAAGTGGCCGGGATCTGATCTTTGACCTGCGGGAACGGGCTTGCGCCAACGATGGCTTTGTAGGTTTTGGCCTCATCAAAGCCGTCGTGAAGGTAAAGGTCACCCGCCAAATCCACGCCAAAAGATTTGAATGTGACTTCGTTTTTGCCAGCGTTGAAGCGTCGAGTTGTCATGGTCTGGTCCTTTCAAGGTCAGGCTGCATTGCACCTTGCTAAAGTAAATCGTTGTGTTTACTTATGGTGAAGGAATGATGTTTGTAAACACATCTTTTTACTTTTTGAGGCGAAAACCGTGAAACGTACGGAAAAGAAACGAAAAGATATCATCGATGCAGCCATCGACGAGTTCCGTGAGCAGGGGTTTCTGGGGGCAAAGACCACTTCAATTGCCAAAAAGGCGAACGTATCGAGTCGCACGCTCTACAATCACTTCGAAAGCAAGGAGGCCCTTTTTGAGGCGATCTCACAGATCATGCTGGAGCAAAACCGGAGCATGGAGCCAGTGCCCTATGATCCGGGTCGTGACTTCGTCGAACAATTGAAGGAAGCCTTATGGCGCTACATTGGAGTAATCACTGATGAGACCGCCATCGGGTTAAATCGAATGGTCATCTCAGAATTGATCCGTGACCTTGATCGGTCCCGGCAATTCTTCAGTGAAACCGCAACACATGATTACCCAATAACGAGGTTGATCAGCGAAGCCATGGACGCAGGTGTAATCCGAAAAGCTGATCCGGTTTTTGCCACCAACCAGCTTCTGGCTCTGGTGAAAAACTTCTTCTTCTGGCCGGAGTTCTTCCTCGGAGAGAACCCGACGCCCAAAGATGTATTGGACGATTGCGTCGCGATGTTTCTGGCGCACTACAAGCAGGACAAGTAAAAAGTGCCCTCAAAATACGTCGACATATACCCTTCGGACCCGCTGCTGAACAGCGATGCGATGGCGCGTCCTTCGGCGGCGGGGCTGATGTCTGTGCGGTATTTTCAGGCCGAACCGGATCAGATGCCAGAAGAGGTGTTTGAAGAGCATCATGTGCTTCTGAACCTCAATCCCAACGCGCATCGCGTGCAGAATTGGCAGGATGGCGAACTGCGCGATTTCACGTTTCTCATGGACGAGATTGTCGTCACACCGGCTGGGATGCGATCTGGCTGGCGCTGGTATGAGAAGTCGGATGTGATCGTGATCACTCTAGACCCAGCTAAGGTAGAGCATTTTGCGCAGTCCGAGCTTGGTATATTGCTTGATCCCCAGCAATTTCGGGATTTACCGCAGTTTTCCGACCCTGACCTCTGCGCCGCTGGTGTCATTCTGCGCGACGCGCTTGAGACCGACGATATGTCCTCGGCCGTGATGTTTGAGGCGATGAGCCGCGTGTTCCTGGTTAAGCTGCTTCAGAAATACGGAAAACGTCGCGCGGACGAGGTTGAGTTGTCGGCGCGCTTTACCTCGCGACACTATCAAAGCGTTCTCGCATACGTGCAGAACCGTCTGGACCAAACAATCACGGTTGACCAACTGGCCGCCGAAGCAGGGATGAGCTCGTCGCATTTTGCCCGTGTGTTTAAAGAAACGCTCGGATCTACACCCATGCAGTATGTCATGGCCTGTCGGATTGAGCAGGCCATCAAAATGATGGATGACGCAGAACGTCCGCTTGGTGACATCGCACTGGCCTGTGGATTCGCGGATCAGGCGCATTTCACACGCAGCTTCAAGCAAGTCGTGGGCCAGACCCCGCGCGCCTATCGAACAGCCAATTCCGCCTGAGCAGAATCCTTCAAAAACCCGGCAGTCACGTGCAATAATTCCTGTCACGGACGTCGTATCTCTTTGGTCATCGGGCTTGAGCCCAATCGAACAATCCAACGGAGATGCAGCCATGAAAACTCTCGCTCTCACCACCGCAGCCGCCCTGATGGCTTCGACCGCTGCGATCGCTCAGGTCGAAACGCGCACCGTGACCTTTGAAAACGAAGGCGCCATCCTGTCGGGCACGCTTTACCTGCCGGAAGAACGAGGTAACGCGCCGCTGCCGACTGTCGTCGTAACCGGCGCCTGGACCTCGGTACAGGAACAGATGCCCGCCAACTATGCCCGCGAGATGGCCGAACGTGGCTTTGCCGCCTTCACCTTTGATTTCCGCGGCTGGGGCAAGTCGGGCGATCTGCCAGGCAACGTACGTTTCGTCGAAAGCCCCGAAGCAAAAACTGCAGATATCCGGACAGCCTTTGAATTTGTCGCAACCTTACCAGAGGTCGATGCGGATCACATCAACGGTCTGGGGATCTGCGCTTCGGCTGGCTATATGGTCGATGCTGTGGCGGGCAACCCGCTCGTGGATCGTCTTGGGTTGGTGGCCCCGTGGCTGCAAAACAAAGAGATCGTCGAGGCAGTTTATGGCGGTGAGGAGGGCATCGCTGGCTTGATCGAAGTCTCGCACGCTGCAGAAGCCAAGGGCGGAGAGATCATTCCCGCGGCTGGTCCGGAAGGGGCGGAAGGCGTTCTGATGCCGATCGGAGGCTATTATTACGAAGCCGACCGTGGTGCGATCCCGGAATATGACGACAAGTGGAACAATGCAGGCTGGGAAGGCTGGTTGACATATCATCCTGCCGACAACCCGCAGCGTTTGGACAAGCCGCTGGCCATCGTTCACTCGGAAAGTGCCGCTATCCCGCAAGGTGTGCAAACCTTTCTGGCGGGCTTTGCCGGTGAGGCCACGGCACAGTGGCTGGAAGACGTCACCCAGTTCGACTTCTACGACAACCCCGAGGATGTGGCCCGCGCCGCCGACACCGTGGCAGACCATTTCCGCATCGGCCTTGATGGCTGAGTCAAAAAGTGCCGGGCCACGCTGCCCGGCATCCCCTTTCTTGGAGGAACCCCAATGATCCGCAAACTTCTCGCAACCCTTGCAACCTCAGCCCTGACTGGAGGCATTGCCATGGCCGAAACACCCGAAGACAACATGAAAATCGTCCAGGACTTCTTTTCCGCTTACGGCGCCAATGATCTCGACGGGATTGCCGCTGTCATGGACGAAAATGTGAAATGGCACATTCCGGGCCGTCACCCCCTTAGCGGCACCAAGAATGGCCGAGACGAAGTTCTGGCTTTTTTTGCACAGCTTGGTGTGGCCGGTTTCCAGGCCGATCCGATCTATTTTGGTGCTGATGACACTCATGTGGTTGATATCCACAGGGGCTGGTCCAATGCCGAAGGCAAGCCAAATGTCGATACGACCTGGGCGCTGGTTTACCGGATCGAGAATGGCAAGATCGTCGAGGCGACCAATCTCAGCGCCGATCAAGACGCCGCCAACACTTTCTTTTGGTCGCAATATCAGTTGGCTCCTGTGCCCGAGCGCTTGGCCAATGAATGAAGCGCTTTGCCATTCGATGAAAGGACACTGAAATGACCCGTGGACTTATCGCAACCCTTGCAACCGCAACCCTGATCGGAGGAGCCGCCATGGCCGACATGATCCCTGTTGACACCGCCAAAGGCATCAGCCGCGCAATCACTGACATCGCCGCCGGAGCCGACCGTCACGATTGGACCCGTGTACGCAGCGCCTTTGCCGACACTGTCACCACCGACTACACCGGATTGTGGGGCGGTGATCCCGTTACCCAGCCCGCCGACGAATTGATTGCTGGTTGGGTCGGTTTTTTGCCGGGGTTCGAGATCACCCACCACATGGTGACCAATCACGCAATCAACGAACTGACCGACACTACCGCCAAGGCCGAAGCTGATTTCACCGCCACCCACCGAATTGAGGATGGGTTCTGGGTGCTGGGCGGGCGCTACAGCTATGATCTGGTGAAAGACGGCATCGGCTGGAAAGTCACATCGATGACCATGACACCCCTATGGGAAACCGGCGATCGCGACCTTGTGGCTCAAGCTGGCGAACGGGCTGCTGCGAAAGAGTGAAAGGGATTCTAATGACCGAACAACGTATAGCTCTTGTGACCGGCGCCAATCGTGGCATCGGCAAAGAAGTGGCTCGTCAGCTGGCCAGTGATCACGGGCTGAAAGTCTTCGTTGGTTCACGCGAATTAGAAAAGGGACAAGCTGCGTCACAGCAGATCGGATATGAAGCGGAGGCTCTACAACTGGACGTGTCCGATCAGAATTCTGTCTCGGCCGCTTTTGCTCGAATCGCAGCAGAACATGGCCGTCTTGACATCCTCGTGAACAACGCCGGTGTAGATTACGACACGGATCAGCAGGCGCATACCGCCGATCTTGCCCGTGTTCACCGCGCATTCGAAACCAACCTCTTCGGCCCTTGGGCAACGACAATCTCTGCGGCGCCACTTCTGAAACGGGGCAACAGCGCCCGGATCGTGAACGTGTCTTCCGGGGCGGGGACGATGAACGGAATGTCCTCCGGCACACCAGGCTACGGTATCTCGAAAGCGGCTTTGAACGCGCTGACGCTGAAGACCGCAGCGGAATTGAAACCGCACCACGTACTTGTCAATGCGGTCTGCCCAGGCTGGGTGGCGACAGATATGGGTGGTGGCGGTCGCCCGGTGTCTGAAGGTGCCAAAGGGGTCGTCTGGGCGGCAATGCTTACTGATTCCGGCCCGACAGGCGGTTTCTTTCGAGATGGGGAACCCATTGACTGGTAAGATCAGCCAGTCGCCATATGTTTGATCAGCTTCCTGACCCGCATCGGCAACAGGCGAAAGCCAGCATTGGCTCGATAACCTGGATGACTGTTTTGTCCGCACTGCTGACTTTCAGAAACGTTTCGTCGAACCACAGTGGTAGAATTTACTCATAGACCACAAGGGGCATGATCTTGGTAATATCTGCCAGGTCTGACCGGATCGGAAGGTTGATGTAAAAATTTGCCGTCGGCGGATGTTTGTTGGGGTGCGAGGTCAGTTCTTCGACCGAGCGCAAATCCACAATCGTTTCGATTCCGATCCCGGCCAGATCCGCAATGGCCTGCCCGCTCAGCGCATCAAGCTGATCAGATCGGAAAAATGTGTTGGGCTAAATGCGGTTGTCCGGTTTTGAAATTTCGCGAAAGTTCTCCAGCCTTTCGAAGGGATGCGAAACCTCTAAGGTTTCGCAATCTGCTGGCAGGTCGACAATCATTTGGGCATCACAAGGGTTGGGTTATGCATGGGTCGGTATTGCCAAAGTCACCAGACTTTAGACCGCGTTACCAAAACGGAATGCAATTCCGACCTTCATAACATCACCTCGCAACTGCTCGGTTCAAATGCTTCTCAGGTCTCAAGTTTCAATATCGACCGGTGCAATTCTGTCGACCGGGCAAAGGGTAAATTGCCTCGCCGGTGTGACTCAGCTGCGCCGGGACCGTGCGTCTGCAAGAACGCAGAGCAGTTCCCACATCATCCGACCGCCGACCATGGCGGTCACGCCGGTCTGATCGAACGGAGGGGACACCTCGACCACGTCGCCACCGACCAGATTGGCCCCCTGAAGCCCACGCAGGATTTTCTGGACGTCCAGCGGGGTCAGGCCGCCCACTTCGGGCGTACCGGTGCCGGGCGTGTAGGCGGGGTCGATCCCGTCCACGTCAACCGAAACATAGGTCGGGCCGTCGCCGATGATCTTGCGGGCTTCGGCGATGACGGCATCAACCCCCATATCCGAAAACTCTGTCATGTCGATGACGCGCATTCCGGTGGCGTGGCTAAAGCCCCAAAGCACGGCTGCCGAGCCGCGGATGCCGATCTGGATCGTGCGCTCAGGGTCCAGAACACCCTCAATGGCGGCGTTGTAGAACGGCCCGCCATGGTGAAAGCGCGATCCGTCCATCGGACCCAGCGTATCCGCATGGGCATCGATATGGACCATGCCGACCGGTTCGTCCGCACCCAGAGCCTTGATGATCGGATAGCTGATCGAATGGTCGCCCCCGGCCGACAAGGGCATCACATCGGCTGCAACCATCCGGTTGAAATAGGTGATCATGTCCTCGACACCCAGGTTGATGTCATAGAGGCTGCGGAAGCCAACGTCGCCCAGATCCGCTATATTGCACAGGTTGAACGGTGCAATCCGGCTGGTTTCGTGAATCGGTGGGCCATTGACCGCCAGATACGACATTTCGCGCATCTGCTTGGGGCCAAAACGGGGGCCGGGGCGGTTGGTCACGCCAATATCGAAGGGCACACCGACGAGGCCGATATCAACACCCTCGAGAGTGTCGGACCGCAGAGCATTCATCAGCGTCGCCTCACCAGCAAAACGTGGCGGAGGAGGCAGTTCACTTTCCGCCGACTCTCCCTGAGATTCGCGCGAGCTTTCGCGCAGGTAAGCCGCCAGTTCGGGCTCCAGATACTCGGTGAAGTCCTTTTCGGCAAGCGCCTGAATACGCGCCAGCTTTTCGGGGTTCATAGGCATGGTAATCCGTCCCTACAGCGCTGCAAAACCGGCATCTATGGCCGAGAGAATATCCGACACGTCCTGTTCCGAGACAATCAGCGGAGGCGACAGGATGATGTTGTTGCCGGAAACACGCAGCATCACGTTGTTCTCATAGGCGACGTCAAAAATCCGGGCCATTGTTTCACCCGAGGCAGGTGCCTTGGCTGCCGGGTCAGAGACGGCCTCGACAGCGGCCATCAATCCGTGGCCTCCGCGCACGTCACCGATGGCCTCGTACTTGGCCTTCAGCTCCTTGAGACCCGCGAACAGCTGATCCCCCCGGGCGGCGGCATTGGATGCAACGTCGATGCGCTTGGTCTCTGCCAGACAGGCGATGGCAGCGGCGGCGCCGACCGGGTGGCCGGAATAGGTATAGCCATGGCTGATCGCACCTGCGCCCGTGGTGTCGTTTTCGAAAACCTCGGTCATTTTGTCGCCGATCAGCACGGCCCCGAACGGAAAATAGCCATTGGTGACCGCCTTGGCGGTCGACATCATATCGGGCTGCACCCCCCACAGGCGCGCGCCTGACCATGCGCCGGTCCGGCCAAAGGCGGTGATCACCTCGTCGGAAATCAGCAGGATACCGTATTTGTCACAGATCTGACGCACCATGGGCATGAAGCTGTCATGCGGCGGGATCACGCCGCCCGCGCCCAGGATCGGCTCCATGATGAAGGCGGCGATGGTTGACGGATCCTGAAACTTGATCTCGTCTTCCAGTGCAGCAGCACAGAGCTGTGCCAGTTTGGCCGGATCGGTTTCGTTGAACGGGTTACGATAGGTGTAAGGCGCCGGGATGTGGAAACATCCGGGCAGCAGCGGTTCATACGCAGTACGGAACTTGTTGTTGCCGTTGACCGAAGCCGCGCCTGTATGGGTGCCGTGATAGCCCTTTTTCAGCGAGAGGTATTTGGTCCGGCCCGGTTCGCCGCGCAGCTTGTGGTACTGGCGTGCCAGGCGCAGGGCGCTTTCGACCGAATCCGATCCGCCGGACGTGAAAAACACCCGTTTGATGCCTTCCGGCTGGAAAAACTCGCAAAGCTCATAGGCCAGTTCAATCGAAGCGTCATTCGTGGTGCCGCGGAAGGTCGAGTAATAGGGCAGGGTATCCAGCTGAGTTGAAATCGCCTGCTTTACAGCATCGTTGGAGTAACCCAGATTGACGTTCCACAGACCGCCGACTCCGTCGATCGTCTCGTGCCCGTCAATATCCGTAATGCGCACGCCGGATGCTCCGGTGATGATCTTGGGCGGGTTCTTTTGCGCCTCGGCCGGGTGGGTCATGGGCTGCCAGAACTGGCGCGCGTTGTTTTCCTTGATAAAATTTTCGGTTTTCACAGTGAAATCTCCTCTGACAAACCAAGCTTTGCGAATGCTTCGGCATAGCCTTGGGCAGGGTTGCGGACATCAAAATGGACGGTTTTCATTCCCACGTCGGCCGCGTTGCGTATGTTGCGCAGTTGATCGTCAATTAAGACGTCGAAATTTGCCATGAACGGCAGTTTGGCGCCCGCCTGATGGGCCGCGTCGCGCGCGGTTTTGACGAAATCGGACATGCCTGTCCAATCCTGACCGACCAGTGCGGCGCCTTCATCCGTGCGCCCCAGCCAGTATTGCTGCTCGCTGATTTCATCCGCTTGCATGGATCACCACAAAGGATCGGTTTCTGGCGCAAAAGGCCCGCGCCAAACCAGTGCCCCGGGTTTCAATCCTAGTGCGGCTTCGGTGAGCGTATGAGTTTCGAGCAGGGTTTTGGTCACCACACCGCCGAAATCCAGCACCAAAGCCGAAATGGGGTCAGTTCGGCTCATTTTGTCTCCAGATTTCATCGAGTGAAGCAGGAATTTCACCACCGCAGGCCAAAGAGATCGCCTTGGCGGCGGGTTTGAGGTTTTCTTTGATCGTGGTCTGGAGCGCATCCGAAGATCGAGATCGCGGGAAGGCAACCGACACAGCCCCGATGCAGTCTTCCGACGGACCGAAAATCGGAGCGGCGACGCTGCAAACGTCAGATTCGTACTCACCGTCCGACCTGCCAAATCCCGTGGCCTCGGCAAGGGCCGTTTTTTCACGCACGTGCTGGGGTTCTGTCAAAGTCCCGTTTGTGACTGCAGGCAAAGGCTGGCTCAGCACTTCTTCGATCAGACTAGCTTCTGAGAAGGCAAGGATTGCGCTGCCTGATGCGGTTGCGTGTAACGGCAGTACTTCCGAAGGTTCGATCTCGACACGTGTTCCATGGTGGCGGGACTGACAAAAACCGGCAACAACCAGTTGATTACCCTGCAATAAGGTCACATGCGCGGTTTCGTGAACTGCATCAACCAATTGAGTCAGCGGCCCCGATACAGCCTGATTGATGGGCACGGTGGCCTCCCGGACATTTGCCAATCGTATGATTGTCGGTCCAAGCCGATAGAGTCTCGTGTGTTTGTTTTGTTCAACAAAACCGAGATTCAGCAATTCAACTAGAGACCGGTGAACCGCCGCTTTGTTCCTGCCGGACATCCTTGCCAGAGAAGACAAACCAATTTCGGGACGAGTCGTCGAAAAGTGATCGAGCAGCTGCAACGATTTGGAAGTTGTCCCCATGCCAGATTTTATCCTTTTGCTGGATGCCGCGATCCGATGATGATGAATACTTGACACAAACAACTTGTCATGGCAAGTGTTATTCGTGAAATGTGGTTCATTATTGTAACCGACTTCGGTACTCGATACCATCTATGGGAGGAACTCATGACTAAAATCGCTCAAAAATTGGCACTGGTAGCCCTGGGCGCGACGGCGCTGCTGGCAGGACCGGTTGCAGCTGAATATCCTGAAAAGCCTGTCTCGTTTGTCGTCCCGTGGCCTCCGGGTGATCTTGAGGATGTACTGACCCGCCTGATCGCTGAGGAGTTTCAGGAAACCTACGGTGTTCCGGCTGCCGTGGTGAATAAGCCCGGCGGTGGCGGCGGCCCCTTCCCCGGTGCCGTTTCAGTGGCAACTGCGCCAGCGGACGGGTACACCGTGGGTTCCTTCGTGATCGGTGTTCCGGTCATCGGGCCGGATATCGGCATTCCTGAACTCAACCCGAACCCGTTTGACCCGCTGGGTATTTTTCTGACCTATCCGTTCGTGATCGCGGCATCCAAAAACGACAACTATTCCAGCATGGAAGAGCTGGCGGCCTATGCCAAAGACAACGACGTAACGCTGGGCCACTTCGGTTCTTTCCTGCCGCCCACCAAGGTGACCTTTGCGCTGGCCAAGAATATGGGCTTTGATTTCGCGGCTGAAACTGCGTTCGATAACGTTGACTGTAACGTTCTGGCGTCGGGCGATGTAGACGTGATCAACACTACCATTCAGCAGATCAGCGCATGCCAGGACGATGTAGTGATCCTCGCATCGATTGGTGGTGAGCGCACCAGCCAAACCCCGGATGTCCCCACCGTTGCCGAAATCGACCCGTCGCTGCAACTGGCGCTTTGGAACGGGTTGTTCGTTCACAAGGATACGCCTGCGGATGTACGTGAAAAGATTATCGCGGTGGCGCAAAAGGCGCTGCAGTCGGATGAGGCCAGCGAACTGGCCGAACGGACTGGTGCGCTGATCTACTGGCAGGATGCCGAAGCGTCCAACGCCCAGATTCAGAGCGACAGGGACTCCTTCGCTGCCATTGAAAAGCTTCTGGGCGAGTAAACTGGTCAAGGCAAAGCGGGCGCCGGGATAATCCGGCGCCCAATTTTCATCTTCGGCGCGCGAGAAGGTACATGGTCAGGACAAAGACGCTTCAGCAGTTGTTTCAACGATACCGCAAACCGGGAGATCTGGTTTTCGCAATATTCTTTCTGGTGTTCTCGGTGGCGTTGCTGACGCAGCTGGGTGACCAGACCAAATGGGTGGCGCGCAAGTCGCTGTTTGTGCAGCCCCGGTTCTGGCCCGCTGTTGCGGTTGGTGGCATGGTTCTGTTCGGCACGCTGCATCTGATCGGCTCTTTCTGGTCCCCGCGCATCTACGGTCGTCTAAAGGAAATGTGGTTCTGGGCTCGGTCGCTCGAATACGTGGCGTGGTTCCTGATCTACGTTTATCTCGTACCAATCACCGGCTATCTGCCGACCACACTGGTGTTTTCGGTGCTGCTGGCTCTGCGTGTGGGGTATCGCGACAGCAAGATGCTGTTGGCGGCGGCCGGGTCCGGTCTGCTCATCGTCATCCTTTTCAGGGGCCTGCTTCAGGTGAAGATCCCTGGTGGTGCCATCTACGAGCACCTCCCCGATGGCATTCGTGCCTTCATGCTGACCTATATGTGAGGCCGACATGGACATCTTTCTCTCAAGCCTCGAGATTCTGGCCCGTTGGGATGTGATCGTTGCGCTGATGATTGGCTCCTTCGGCGGTGTCATCATCGGTTCGATCCCCGGCGTTGGCCCTGCGGTGGCAATTGCGATCCTGTTGCCTGCTACGTTTTCACTCGACCCGATCGTGGGTCTGATCATTCTGTTGGGCATATATGGCTCCTCGGCCTTTGGGGGCGCGATCCCAGCCATTCTGGTTAATACTCCGGGAACGGCGGTGAATGCCCTGACCACCTATGACGGTTATCCTATGACCAAGGCGGGGGACGGACGGCGGGCCTTGTCACTGGCCTATTTCTCGTCCTTCTTCGGCGGCATCTTCTCGGTCGTCGTGCTGATCCTGATGGCGCCGCTGCTTGCCAAGGTCGCCCCACATTTCGGCAGTCGAGAGATCTTTCTAGCGGCGCTTCTAGGTATAATCCTTGTCGTGCTGGCCCACCGAGGGCAGATCATGGCTGCCGGCATGATGGCCTGTTTCGGCATTCTTCTGGCGACCATCGGTCTAGAGCCCGTGAACTATTCTCAGCGCTTTACCTTTGGGCAGAGCTGGCTGAGTTCGGGCATGAATGTGATCGTTGTGGTTCTGGGTCTCTTCGCACTTAGTCAGGCGTTCCTGTTGTTGCTTGAACGTGACCATGCACCTGATGCCGCCAAGGTTGAGGGCAATCTGTTTGGCGGTGTGAAAGAGCTGATGGGGCACAAACGTGTGGCCTCTGTCTCGGCCAGCTTTGGGGTGCTGATGGGCATGATCCCCGGCGTGGGCGAATTCACTGCTCAGTTCCTGTCCTATACCTACGCGCAGAAAACCTCGAAAAAGCCCGAGCTGTTTGGAAAAGGTTCTCCGGAAGGTCTGGTAGCCTCGGAAACCGCCAACAACGCCGTGCCTGCCGCTGCAATGATACCGCTGCTGGCGCTTGGTATCCCCGGCGAGGCGCTTACGGCGATGATGTTGTCAGTGTTCTACGTGCACAACGTTCTGCCCGGTCCGCAGTTGTTCGAACAGCAGATGGATTTCGTCGTCGCGATCTATATTGCGCTGCTGGTGCTGAACGTACTGGTGCTGGGTTTCCTGATGGTGTCGACCAACAAGTTGCTCAAGGTTGTGCAGATCCCGACCCGGTTCCTCGGCGTGCTCATCCTGACGCTCAGCTTTGTAGGCGTGTACTCGCTGCGCAACTCGTTCACTGACTGTGTGATCGCCTCGGCCTTCGGCGTGTTGGGTGTGATCCTCAAGCGGCTGAATCTGCCCATCGTTCCGATCATTCTGGGCATGGTTCTGGGCGGCATCATGGAGACCAAGTTGCGCAGCGCAATGCCAAGGTTGAAAACGCCGTTGGACATGATCGACCGACCGATCTCCTTCATCATCTTCACCATCATCGTGGCGGTTTTGATCATCCACGTCCGGGTGCTGGTAATCGAACACCGCAAAAGGAACCAGACAGATGTCGATGACTCAGACAGACTTGAACGCACTACGCGCTGAGGTCATTCCCCCCAAAGGCCATTTCATCGACGGCCAGCAATCCGACGCCGCAAGTGGCGATAGTCTTGATGTGATCTCGCCCATCGACGGGCAGGTGATTACAACTCTGGCCGCTGGCAGCGCCGAAGATGTGGCCCGCGCGGTCGCCGTCGCCCGGCGCGCCTATGACCGGCGGGTCTGGGCCGGGCAGCCGCCTGCGGCGCGCAAGAAGGTGCTGCTGCGCCTGGCCGAACTGATCGAGCGCGAAGCGCTGGCAATCGCGGTACAGGGCGTGCGCGACAACGGGACCGAAATCGCGATGGCCTTCAAGGCCGAAAGCGGCTCGGCGGCGGGCACGTTCCGCTATTATGCCGAGGCCATCGACAAGGTCTATGGCGAGGTCGCCCCGACTGCGGAAAACGTGCTGGGCCTAGTGCATCACGAACCGGTGGGTGTGGTGGGTGCCATCCTGCCATGGAACTTCCCGCTGATGATCGGCGCATGGAAGATCGCGCCCGCGCTGGCCACCGGCAATTCCATTGTGGTGAAACCGGCCGAAAGCGCCTCGCTTTCAATCCTGCGGCTGGCGGAACTGGCCGTCGAGGCCGGCGTGCCCGAGGGCGTGTTCAACGTTGTCACCGGCAAAGGATCGGTGGTGGGCGAGGCCATCGGCCTGTCGATGGATGTGGACATTCTGGTCTTTACCGGATCGGGCGGCGTCGGCCGCCGCCTGCTGGAATACTCGGCCCGTTCAAACCTCAAGCGGTGCTATCTGGAACTGGGCGGCAAATCCCCCAATGTCGTGTTTGCCGACGTGAAGGATCTGGATCACGCCGCCAAGGTGTCGGCCAATGGCATCTTCCGTAATTCGGGACAGGTCTGCGTCGCGGGCTCGCGGCTGGTGGTCGAGCGCTCGGTCCACGATCAGTTTGTCGATGCGCTGATCCGTCATGCCAGCAAGCTGACGGTTGGTGATCCGCTGGATCTGTCCTCGGATGTGGGCGCGATCCACTCCAGAGTGCAACTTGAGCAGGATCTGGGCTTTGTCGATAAGGCCTTGTCCGAAGGCGCTGATCTGGCGTTGGGCGGCAAGCGTATTCTTGAGGAAACCGGCGGTTTCTACATGGAACCGACAGTCATTACCAATGTCGGCCGCAACGACACGCTGAACCAGCAGGAAGTGTTCGGCCCGGTTCTCGCGGTCAACACCTTTGAAACTGAGGAACAGGCCGTCGATCTGGCGAACTCTACCGTCTACGGGCTTGCGTCGGGTCTGTGGACGTCGGATCTGAGCCGGGCGCACCGGATGATCCGGCAGATTCGGGCCGGGGTTGTGCATGTGAACACCTATGGCGGCTCGGACAATACCGTGCCGCTTGGTGGTGTCGGTCAGTCCGGCAATGGCCATGACAAGAGCCTGCACGCGCTGGACAAATACCTTGATCTGAAATCAGCCTGGATTCAGCTCTGACTGAGTTCGGGCAGGGAGGACCACATGAGCGACAAGACAATCCTGATCGTCGGCACATACGACACCAAGGACGATGAGCTGAACTATCTGGCGGATTGCATCCGGGGGCAGGGTGGCGCCGTGCTGACCCTGGATGTCAGTGTTCTGGGCGATCCTTCGGCTCCCACGGATTACTCCAAACACGCAGTGGCCGAGGAAGGTGGATCATCCATTGCCGAGGCTATTGCTTCTGGGGACGAAAACACAGCCATGCAGATCATGGCGCGTGGCTGCGCAGCGCTGGTGTCGCGGCTCTATGACGAAGGTGTGTTTGACGGCATCGTCATTCTGGGCGGGTCCATGGGCACCGATCTGGCGCTTGACGCCACTGCCGCACTGCCTTTGGGCGTGCCGAAATTCATTGTTTCGACCGTCTCGTTCTCACCCCTGATGCCGCCTGCACGACTGGCGGCGGATGTCCAGATGATCCTATGGGCCGGCGGGCTCTATGGGCTGAACTCGGTCTGTAAATCCTCACTATCACAGGCGGCTGGTGCGGTTCTGGGCGCGGCGCGGGCGGTTGAGCTTCCGCAGCGCAGCAGGCCGTTGATCGGCATGACCAGCCTTGGTAAATCCGCTTTGCGCTATATGGTGCCGCTGAAACCCGCGCTGGAGGAGCGTGGATTCGAGGTGGCTGTGTTTCACGCCACCGGTATGGGCGGGCGGGCGTTCGAAAGCCTCGCCTCACAGGGGGCGTTCGCCTGCGTGTTCGACTTCTGTACGCAGGAACTGGGCAACCATGTACATGGCTCACGCGTATCCGCCGGACCGGACCGGATGACCAATGCAGGTGCAGCAGGCACGCCACAGATTGTGGCACCAGGATGTTATGATCTGGTCGATATCGTATATTGGGATGCGTTGCCCAAAAAATGGGAGAACCACCCGCGCCACGACCACAACCGGTTGATCCGGTCGATCGTTCTGAACAACGAAGAACGCCGTGAAGTAGCCCGCGCGCATTCTGAGCAACTGGCCAAATCCAGTGCCCCGACAACGTTGCTGATGCCGTTGCAGGGCTGTGGCGAGTGGGACCGCCCCGGCGAGGACCTAAATGACCCCGAAGGGTTGGCCGCCTTTATGGACGAGCTACGCCAGGCTTGCCCGTATAATGTCGAAAAGATCGAACTGGATTGCCACATCAACGATGCGAAATTTGCCGAAGTGGCGCTTACCATCTTTGATGATTGGGTGGCCAAAGGGATCGTAAGGTCGGAATAGATGACAAAAAAAGCTAAGAACATCCTGTTCATTATGTTCGACCAGCTGCGCTACGACTACCTTAGCTGTACTGGCCACCCCTATCTGGAAACGCCGCATCTGGATACGCTGGCCGCCAAGGGCGTGCAGTTTTCCCATTGCTACGTACAGTCGCCCATCTGCGGTGCGTCGCGGATGAGCTTTTATACCGGCCGCTACGTGCACAGCCACGGCGCGGCGTGGAACAACTTTCCGCTCAAAGTGGGTGAGGTGACGCTGGGCGATCACCTGCGCGAACGCGGCATGGACAGCTGGCTGATCGGCAAAACACACATGCAGGTGGATCAGGCCGGGATGGACCGCCTTGGCATTTCGCGGGACGGGGTGATCGGTGCGCGTGTGGCCGAGTGCGGGTTTGACGTTTTCATCCGCGATGACGGTCTGTGGGGCGAGGGGCCAGCCGGGTTCTATGACACGAAGCGTTCACCTTACAACGAATACCTCAAGACGCAGGGGTATGAGGAAGAAAATCCGTGGCAGCACCGGGCCAATGCCGGGCTGGATGAAAAGGGCAATGTGGCCTCCGGCTGGTTCATGCGCCACGCCGACAAACCCGCCAATATCCGCGAAGAGGACAGCGAGACACCGTGGCTGACCGGGCAGGCGATCGAGTTCATCGAAGCGCAGGACGCCAAGGGTGCCAGTCCGTGGATGTGTCACCTGTCATACATCAAACCGCACTGGCCCTATATCGTGCCCGCGCCTTACCACGACATGTATGGCCCCGATCAGATCCGGCCCGTGATCCGCTCGGACGCCGAATTGCAGGACGCGCATCCGGTCTATGAACAGTTCATGCAGAACGAGATCGGGCAGACCTTTTCCAAGCCGGGGGTGCGCGAAAAGGTGATCCCGGCCTATATGGGCCTGATCAAACAGGCCGATGATCAAATGGGCCGCCTGTTCAAATGGCTCGAGGACTCGGGCCATATGCAGGACACCATGATCGTTGTGACCTCGGACCATGGTGACTATCTGGGCGATCACTGGATGGGGGAAAAGGACCTGTTCCATGACCCGTCGGTCCGGGTGCCGCTGATCGTCTATGACCCGTCCGAACAGGCCGACGCAACTCGTGGTACAGTCTGTGACGCACTGGTTGAAAGCATCGACCTGGCGGCGACATTTGTCGATCTGGCAGGCGGAGATGTGCCGGACCACATCATCGAAGGCCGGTCGCTGTTGCCCTATTTGCACGGTGAGACCCCGGCGGAATGGCGCGAGTATGCGGTCAGCGAATATGACTACTCCGCCACGCCCGAAGCGGCAAATCTGGGTCTTGATCCCAAACACGCGCGTCTGTTTATGCTGGCCGACAAAAACTGGAAATTTGTCTTTGCTGATGGCGGGTTCCGGCCGTTGTTGTTCGATCTGGTCAATGACCCGGATGAGCTGAATGATCTGGGTGCCGACCCCGCCCATTCGGAAGTCGTCGATCTGTTCATGAAACGCCTGTCACAATGGGCCCGTCGTCCGTCGCAGCGCACCACTGTCAGCTCCGAAACCCTGTTTAACATGCGCGACAAGGGGGCGGAACAGGTCGGCATCTTTATCGGGATCTACGATGAACGCGAATTGCCGCACGATCTGATCGAAAAGACAATTACGCCCCGCTGACCGGCAGGGCGTAAGAAATCGCGGCGTAATCTACCATTTGGCAAGGATGTTGAATCGCGTGCCCTAGGGGTCTGTAACCGATTGCGGTGACAGTTCGGGTGCGCGCGACAGCAGCTTCCTTCCTTCAGCCCGGCGCTGCCATCGCCGCGCCTGCCGGTCTTTGCGGAGCAAGAGCAGAGGCGTCTCACCGGCTCCGAGGGTCGCGCTTTCCCCGTCTTTGGTCAGCAGCGACAGACCTAGAGAGCATATTGATAGAAATCGGCGACCAGATCCAGATCATTAACGACCAATGAAACATGGGAAATGGATATCGGCGCCTCAGCGCTATTCATGCGCGGTCCGGATGTAGGCGTTTGGGCAAAGGCGCGGGCAAATGTTGCATCGCTGATGACAGCGGCGCTGCTGAGGGCGGGGGTCATGAACATCCGCCGCGACGCGCGCATAGATTGCTGGGTCATACACTGAAACTCACACTGATGTTGATGTATTGGCGGTTGGTCCGGAGAAACCCCTCACTCATTCCATTTGAGTTTAAATTCTTCGCGGAAGGCGAAGCGTTCCAGATGCGCTTCGATCACCTTCTGCCAGCGGTTCAGGTCGCCG